>JABITU010000166.1 GCA_018668195.1 Tateyamaria sp.
CCACCTGACGAAAACTCAATGGATAACGTATGTAATACATCACTGCCAATCGGATGATTTCAGGTGAAGTCTTGAAATATTTGAAGGGAGAACATGTTGTCATTTACCAAAAATAGGAATCAATCGCAAAACCGTCAAGTTTGTCTGACAACACCGCCCTGCCCGCTTCAAGTTAGTTTAATCTGACAGCACCAACCGGACGTATCAAATCAATCGCAACTCGAAATTGGGCCACCACAGGTCAATGATTATGCGAGTAGGCATTAGGCTGGCAGAAACTTTGCGACACTACCCTTGGCATCCTGCTAACCCAAGTCCGCAAGCGCAATCTCTAGCTCATCTTTCAGTACGCGATAAAACGCCTGGCCTGAAGCGCTGAGCGGAACAGACATCGGTTCGATCCTAATATAGTCGACCGTTAGTTCCGGCCCCCTAATAGGGATAACCCTGCGCCGCCTACCGCCGAGGTCCGGCAGGCAAAGGATACCCGGCAAAATCGTCACCCAGTCAGACCGGGCCACAAGGTCAATCGACATGAACATCGAGTCGAGTTCAATCAGACGCCCTGTTTCGATTCCATTGGAAGCGAAATACTGTTCCATTTTGCGCCGCCGCGCATTTTCGCGGCTGGGCAGGATCAGATCAAGCGGCGGCAGGTCCGCCAACCGAACAGAACCGCTGGACCTGATACTGCTGTTGGCAGACACAACAAGGTATTCCTTGTCCGACCCCATCACGCATGCCCGCAAACGGACGTCTGCATCGAATGCAGGAACGATGGCAAAATCCAATTCGCCTGCGAGGATCTGGCGGGACAACTCACCAGAATAGGCCTCGCGCACGGTGACTTTCACGTTGGGGAATTCTTCCGCGAAACGCAAAATTGCCGGCCCAAGCACCGCGCGGGTAAAGGTTGGCATCAGACCAACGGTGACATGACCGGTCACCATACCCGACAGTGCCCTAAGGTTCGCTTCTGCTTGAGTGGCCGCATGCAAAACACGCACGGCGTCTTGGTAGAACTGGCTACCCACCTCGGTTGGCGTGACCCCGGTCGAGCTGCGGTTAAGCAATTGCACCTGATAGCGATCTTCCAACTGCCGCACGTTCATAGAAAGACCGGACTGGGTGGCGTTGACGCGCTGTGCGCCCGCAGAAAAAGACCCCTCCTCAAAGACGGCGACGAAGTATTTCAGATGTTGAAGTTTCACGAGGTCTGTCTGTCTGCCTTGGTCTCATGTTTTCCGATTGGAAATATCATCAATCATTAGTTTTTGCAACCTGCCTTGGTATCAGGTTTTCCGATTGAGAATATCATCAATCATTAGTTTTTGCAACACCCCCAAGACTGCTATTTGAAGGTATGCGAACAGGATTTTCCATGAGCATGCATGCCACCGACCCCGCCGCTTGTGGCACGCGCAAGTTGCGACGGGGCCTGGATCATTTTACCCCGTCATCTGATGGATCCGCTGAAATGGTGTGGGCAGCTTTTCAGTGACGACCGAGGGTCAGACTTTGCGACTGAAGCAATCTATTGACAGCACGTCCGATGACGTCACGTATCGGCCTGGCTGGCGCAATGCGCCTCTGCTGGACAATGCGCTGGCGACACTGAAATGTGACCTTTAGGAGATGATCATCTGCGGCGATCATCACATCATTCTGCGGCCCGACTGGGCAACTGACAACCACGACGGCGACCAGCCTGTTTTTTCTGCGGACAATCCACTGCTTTGAGGAGAGCCATTTGACACCCCCTTTCACCGACCGCCCACTTCGTATTGCCATCGCCGGTTTCGGTTGGTGGGGACGCCATATTGCAAAGCGACTGCAGGGACACGAGGGCATCACGATTACCGCTATCGTCGAACCTGCGCTTCCGATGCACGCTGACATCCGAGCGCAAGGGCTGGAGCCCTTGAACGATCTGGACACTGCTCTAGCACGCGATGAAGTCGATGCAGTGATCCTGACCACGCCCAACACTGCGCACGAGGAACAGGTGATTGCCTGTGCCGCTGCGGGCAAGCATGTCTTTTGCGAGAAGCCTCTGGGCCTAACCGCGGCCAGCGCGCGCCGGTCGATGGCGGCGGTCGAAAAGGCCGGTGTCCATCTTGGCATCGGGCACGAGCGGCGGTTCGAGCCTGCAATGGTCGCGCTGAAGTCTGCGATCGAAGGCAGTGAGCTGGGGACAATTATGCACGCCGAGGCCGCGTTTTCACATGACAAGCTGATCGGTGTACCAAAGAATGATTGGCGCACGTCCAAAGCCGTATCACCCGCCGCCGGCATGACAGCGATGGGCATCCATCTGACCGATCTTATGATATCCTTCTTCGGACGGGTAAAGACGGTGCAAGCCATGACCGCCAGCCGCTCGCTTGGTTGGGAAACGGGTGATGTGGTCACTGTTCAGCTAGGTTTCGAAGAAGGGATGACAGCGACGCTTTCCGCCGTTCTGCACACTCCGCATTTCATCCGCATGCATGTCTTTGGAACAAAGCAGTGGATTGAGATCCTGAATCAGAGCCACCCAGACACCCCGGGCGGCAGGGTGAACTACTTGGTCGCTGAAACCGGCAAAGATATGGTCCACAAAGAACTGGCGTGGGAAGACGCGGTCTTGCACAACCTCGAAGCCTTTGCAGCGGCGATTGCTGGAGATGCGCCCTACCCGTTCACTGCCGAACAGATGGTCCACAATATCGAAGTGCTGGAGGCAATCACCCGATCCGCCGAGGATCGGCGCACAGTCGAGATTTCCGAACTCTGATGTTTCAACCACTTCCCCGATTGATGGTCGCCCCGAATGGTGCGCGGCGCACAAAGGCGGATCATCCCGCTTTGCCAATCAGACTTGGCGAAGTGGTCGAGACCGCGGTCGCTTGTGACCGGGCTGGCGCAGAAGGAATTCATTTGCACGTACGTGACACTGACGCTCAGCACAGTCTGGATGTGGGTTTGTACCGCGAGGTGGTGGCAGCCGTAGAGCAAGCGGTTCCAAATTTCTTTGTGCAGGTCACCAGTGAATCGGCAGGTCGCTTTGGTCCGGATGCGCAGATGAAAATGATCCGTGATTTGCGCCCAAAGTCCGTTTCTCTGGCGCTGCGCGAACTGATGCGCGCACCAAACGAAGTGGCCGGAGAATTCTATAAATGGGCGCGGGACGAAGGCATTTGCATCCATCACATCCTCTATTCGCCAGATGAGCTGCGCCAATTTCTGGACGGTGTAAGTGACGGCCTGATCCCGGGGACCGATCACCAGCTGCAGTTGGTTCTTGGCTCTTACGCAGGCACCGCGCCCTCGCGGCCTCAGGATATTGACGCGTATCAGGTGCTGATCGATGGCCGAAAGGGCGATCTGGCGCTGGACTGGATGATGTGCGCCTTCGGCTCAACTGAGACGGCCTGTCTGGTGGAGACCGCGCGACGGGGCGGCAAGATGCGGGTAGGATTCGAGAACTCGCTGTGGAACGCAGATGGATCGCTGGCAAAAAACAATGCGGAGCGGGTGTCCGAGGTGGTAGCCGCGCTGAAGGCCGCGGGTCAGACCTTGTCGCCGGAAGACAAATGAGGAACGGTTTCACCCGTATCAGTGAACGTGCGCGTGACCTCGGCCGCCGCATAGATCCAGAGGATTTTCAAAGGCCCGTCACCGATATTGAGAAAACGATGCGGCATGTCTTTGGGGATAAAACTGGTGTCCATCGGACCAAGCTCGGTCTGAACTCCTGCGACCTCGGCCATGGCGCGGCCTTCCAGAACGGTGACCTGTTCGTCACAGTTGTGGCTGTGCATGGGCGCCTTCATACCTGCGGGAAACACCGTCGTGCCCGTGGTAAACGGGGGATCGTCGACCCGTTCGCGCCCCACCATCAGGCGTGTTTCAACACCGTCGCCACGGGCGAATGGAGTGATCGAGGCGTAAGAAACTATGGCATCAGTGCTCATGAAAATTCTCTGTCGTTGGGATAGCAAAAGAAAGTGAACTGGATATGACCGACAAACGCAATGTGAAAGATATGACCGACAAACGCAATGTGAAAGCCGACCGTTTGAGTGGATTTATCGCGTCAGCCTTTCAGGCCTGCGGCATGTCTGAAAGCAATTCCGAGCGCATGGGTGAACTGATGGCCGAGGCTGATATCGGCGGTCAGGATGGGCACGGCGTGTTTCGGTTACCGATGTATATCAGGCGGATCCGCGCGGGCGGCATGGAGGTCAATCCAGACATAAAGGTGATTTCGGAACGCACCGCGACCGCCCTTCTGGATGGCGGCAACGGGCCGGGTCATCTGGTGATGTCGCGGGCGGCAGAACTGGCCGTGGAAAAGGCGAAAACCTGCGGTGTTGCCTGGGTCGGAGCGCGGTATTCGAACCATGCCGGACCTGCGTTTTTGTACGCGCGAATGCCCCTGGCCGAAAACATGATTGGCCTTTATGTGGCCGTCGGCAGTGCCAATCATATGCCGCCCTGGGGCGGAACGGATCTGCTTTTGTCCACCAACCCGATTTCGGTTGCGATCCCGTCGAACGCGCAAGCTGATATTGTGCTCGACATGGCCACCACCGTCGCGGCCTACGGCAAAGTTAAAACGGCCGCGGATCGTGGCGAGACCATGCCCGAGGGCTGGATGATCGACAAACAAGGCCAGCCTTTGACCGATCCGACCCGGTCCGCTGAGGGGCTGCTTTTGCCAATCGGAGGGCCGAAAGGTTACGGGCTGTCGCTGATCTTTGGACTTCTGGCAGGTACGCTAAACGGCGCGGCCTTTGGCAAAGATGTGGTCGACTTCAACGCCGATCCGAAAGCCACGACAAACACAGGTCATTTCGTTGTGGCTTTAGATATCGCGGCGTTTGCGGACGTCGACACGTTCAAACGCCAGGTCGACGGCATTTGGGACGAGATGAAGTCCTCCGCCCTGCTACCGGGAGTTGAGGGTATACGGCTTCCCGGTGAACGGCTTGCCGCCACAAGCGCGGAGCGGCTGGCCGAAGGTATCCCGATCCCACACGCTTTGGGGAGCCGGCTTGACGCGCTGGCCGACGAATTGGGGATCGAGCGGCTCTGACGGCTCAGGCGGGCTCTTGCCAGAGTGCGCCGTTGATCGTCCAGTTTTCAACCACCTCGCTGCCGGATTGGCGCAGCATCATGGCGACCGCGCAGTGCTGGCTTAGTTTGGTGACGATCTCGTTGATGTTTTCGGGATGACCGGACATCGTTGCGTTGATGTTTATCACCACCTTGGGGAACGGAACGTCGATCGGTTTGATAAGGCGCGTGCCGTGGCTGTCCATTGTGGTGACAATGTCGATCTCCATATCTTCGATCACTACGTCATTCGCGACAGCCAGCTTGTTCGAGATCACATGTGTGCAACCCGCCAGCCCCGCAAACACCATTTCAACAGGCATTGGACCTTCGTTGGTTCCGCCGCGCTCGATTGGCTCATCGATGATCATGTCAACATCGCGTGACCGCGCGTAAGATTTCGTCCTAGTTTCCTGTCGCGCAACGGTGCGGAATGTCCAGATCGGTTTTTCTTTAACGGCCATTGAAGGCTCCTTTCATCTTCAGGTTTCAGGCGGGTTTTATCGCGCAGCGCGTCGATAACGGAAGCGCGCAGGTTCGCGGCGGCCCCTAGTGAAAAACGGTCATCCCACTTGCATTTGCCCTCGGGTCGCATCGCCTCGCATCCCGACATCATGCTGGTTTTCTGCAGCTTGAGACTCGGGGTAATTATGCCGCGCGGGCTGAAATGGTTGGGAATGTCTGGAAATCTCGTGTGGGCCGGGATGCAGCTGGCACCCCGGCCCTTTCAGATCACTTCGTGATCGAGTCAACGAGATCTTTATAGGCTGCGTTCTGGCCTTCGCGCATTGCCTGGTATTCGCCGCCACTGATATAATCGGTGTTCTCACCCAGACGACCCATCATGTTTTTGTAGGTCTTGTCTTCCTGAAGCGCGGTGAAGGCTTCGGCCAGCTTTTCAAGCACATCGTCCGGCGTTCCAGCAGGGGCTAGAACCACGCGGTGCATGAATCCCACATCGCCGCCGATGTTCAGTTCGGCAAAACTTGGGACATCGTCATAGATGCGCTCTTCACCAGCGGTGGCCAAGATCTTGACCTTACCCGCATCAAGCAGCGCCGACAGCGTTGATGGGAAGCCCATGGTCACTTCAGCGTCGCCCGAAAGAAGCGCCTGCATGGCCGGTCCGCCACCCTGGAAGGGCACGAGATTAAAGCTTGCTTCCGTCGCCTTCATGATCTGGGCTGCCGGTACAAAGAGAGCGCCCCAGTTGCCCGAATGCGCCATATTGATGCCGCCGGGATCAGCCTTGGCGGCGTTGATCAGATCTTCGAAGGTATTGTATTCGCTGTCACCGCGTACAACGACGGCAATCGGCGCGTAGTTGACCCGTGCAACGGGCACGAAATCGGCGTTCGGATCATAAGGCAGGTTTTCGACGTGCTGCTGCAGCATGTCGATATAGTTGTGCGAAAATAGCAGGGTATAGCCATCGGCTGCCGCGTTCGCGACTTCCTGCGTGCCCTTTTGTCCGCCGGCACCGGGGCTGAGACGTACGATCATCGCTTGGTTCAAGTAGGTCGGAATAATCGAGGTGATCACCCGTGCATTCAGGTCATGAGACCCGCCCGCACCAAGTGGGATCACCAGAGTGATCGGCTTTTCGGGGTATTCCGCGTAAGCTGCGGTGCCCAAACCAAGAGTGGCCACAAGCGCGGTCCCCACGGTTTTCTTAAAGGTCTTTAAAAACATATTATCCTCCTAGGTTAATTCTGATTATGGGCCGCTCTTCTTAATTCGTGGCGGTCTTCATTCGGCGCCACAGGGCGTACCCGATAAGCGGCGTTGCGATCAGCACGGCGAGCATGCCAAGTCGTTCGGTAAACATAAAGCTAATAGGTGAATTGCCCGCCATTGCGACTGTCTGGCCGAAGGCATATTCAAGCGGCCCGCCAAGGATGAAGCCCATGACCATAGGCATGACATCGAACTTCGCGGCCCGCGCCAATAAGCCAAACAATCCAAAGCCCACGAGCATGAGGATGTCGGTGGTGTCTGACCGGAAAACATATGCTCCGGCAAAGGCGAACATGATTACAATTGGGACCAGCAAACCGGTTTTTATTGTCACGATGCGTGCAAAGAACGGGATCGACAGATAGCCGATGACGATGAACATCAGATTGGCAAGCACCATGGCCACCAGAATGGCGAAAACAATTGCCCCTTGTTCCTCAAACAATTGCGGTCCGGGTCTGAGCCCTTGCGCCACGAATGCGCCCAGCAGGATCGCCGTCACGTTGTCGCCCGGAATGCCAAGTGTCAGAAGCGGCACCAGCGTGGGGCCATTGACCGCGTTATTGGCAGCTTCCGCAGCGGCCACGCCTTCGACTTCACCCTGGCCGAAAGTTTCGGGGTGACTTGAGGCGTTCTTGGCCGCGGAATAGCCCATCATTGCGGCAACCACCTGACCAAGCCCCGGAACGATACCGATGGCGGTGCCAATGAAGGTGGAGCGGCGGATGGTAGGAATGCAGCGCTTGAACTCTGCCATGCTCAACCGCGCACCGACCAGCTTGGCAAATCCACCGACCTTTTCGTTGCGCATCACGGCATAGACAATCTCAGGCAAGGCAAAGACCCCCATCAACATGGGCAAAAGGGGGATACCTGACTTGAGGTCGAAAATACCGAAGGTGAATCGTTCCACGCCGCCCATCGGGTCTGTGCCAATCTGGGCCAGCCACAATCCGAAGAGCATCATCACAAGGCCCTTCAGCGGATTGCTGCCCGAGGTGACCACAATGATGACGAGGCTCATCAGCAGCACGGCAAAAAGTTCTGGCGGACCGAACTGCATCACCAAAAGAGCGATGGGGAAGATCATCAGGATGGTGAAAACGTCACTGAACGTGTCCCCGATGACCGAAGCGTACAACGCCATGTCCAGAGCTTTGCGGCTTTCGCCTTTTTGCGTCAGCTTGTATCCGTCAATCGAGGTTGCAACAGCAGCACCCGTTCCCGGCATTGACACCAAAATCGCCGGGATGGAGCCGCCGAAGATGCCGCCCTTGTAAACTCCAAGAAGGAATGGAATGCCGACCAGCGGGTCAAGAAAGAACGACAACGGCAGCAAGATCGCCATCGCCATCAATGTCGTGAAGCCCGGCAAGGCCCCAACCAACATCCCCGAAAACAGCCCGACGATGATCATTAGGATCGTGTCCAGGCTAAATGCCATCAACGCGCCTTCGGCGAAATGCTCAATCATTGCGCTGGTCCTTCGGCTCCGCCAAAGAAGCTTCCAACCGTATCGAAAATCCCCGCATAGAAGAATTCAATCGGGCTCAACTCCGGCAGCGACACGGCCAGCCCACGGGTTGCGACAAGGTAAAGCCCAATCGGGCTAATGATTGAGACCGCGCCGATTTGAAAAAGCGAACGATTGCCCGCTATCCAGGCAACAGCAGCCATCGACAGGGCTGAGGAGATGAAAAATCCGATGGGTTCCATCGTAAGTGCATAGAACAACATCACTGTAAAAAGCATGACGACCCGTCTCAACGCACCGTCCTCGAAAGTCTTGCTCTCGCGCGACGTTAGCGAGCCGCGCAGGGAATAGAGCAACATCGAAGCGAGAACAGCCATGGTCGCAAGAACAAGCTTCGGAAAGAGCGAAGGAGTGATGGCTGTGAGCGACCGTCCGAACAGAACCTTGGGTTCGGCGACAAGGTGCGACATGAAAACGAAGCCGAGAATGCCTAGGAGCGTCAAGCCAAACGCCATCCATGCCTCGGCTGTTATATATTTTATCTGCTTCAAGACTGGATCACCCGCAATCTGTCTTTTTCATAGGTACCAAAAGGGCCCAGAACACGGGCGTGAATTAAGGGGGCAGACATCGACGCTGTTGAATGGTTTCTGACGGAATGAATGACGGATCCCCCTCCACTGGTTTCCTTGTTTTACAGAAAAATAGAGCAGCTTCTTGCTACCTTGAAACAACGTTTCATGATGGGAGATAGTTGCTAAATTGAAGGCGCTTGCAGATCGCCGCGTTTGACCTTTGGACGCCCACGGTCGACAAGCGAATAAAGGAGGCTGCAATGGCAGGCGGGCGACTGTGACAGGCGAAATCCTGAATATTATTGCGCCCGTTCTCGTGGTCGCCGGGATCGGTTTTTTTCTTGAAATCCGCGGTATCGGTTTTCAGTCGGAAACACTGAGCCGTCTTGCGATGATGATCGGCACACCCTGCCTCGTCTTTTCGTCACTGACGAACACCGCACTGCCGGGTGACTCCCTTCTGCGTATCGTGTTCATTTCGTTTTCGGCCGCCTGTGTTGCAGCTGTTTTGTCCGGCGCCGCGCTTTTGGTGCTGCGGCTGCCTTGGCGGACTTTCTTGTCTTCGCTGTCACTTCCGAACGCGGGCAATGCGGGCCTTCCGCTGGTCTTTTTCGCCTTTGCCGAGCCCGGGCTGTCCATCGGCGCTGCGTTCTTTTTCATGATCGCGCTGATCCAATACACCGTCGTACCGGCGATCGTCACCGGGGATCCGGGGTTTCGGAAATTGCTGCGAGAACCGCTGGTCTGGTCCGTCGTCGCGGTTGTTGCCTTTCGAGCGACTGATCTGCCTGTCCCGACCGTGATTGCTGATACCACGCAATTGCTGGGCGGGATCATGATCCCGATCATGTTGATCCTTTTGGGGGGCGCGCTGTCACGGCTGAAAGTATCTGACATCAAGACAAGTGTATTGCTGGCCTTCGTGCGGTTGGCCGTTGGTGTAACAACTGGGTTATTGATGGTCGTTCTGTTCCGCCTCCAAGGTGTCGAGGCGGGCGCAATCTTTCTTTTGTGTTCAATGCCGTCGGCGCTGATCACCTATGTGATTGCGCAGCACTTTGGGCGCAGCCCCGAGCGCGTAGCCGGTCATGTCGTCAGTTCGACAGTGCTGAATTTCGCCTGCCTTCCGATTTTGATTTCGGTCGCGATCCACCTGGCGGGGCGCTAATCCTTGGCCATCCGTTCGACCGCCAGAAAGACGGCTGAATTGTCTAGCCCGCCCTCGCCCGCTGCCTCGGCATCTTCCATCATCTCCAGATAGCGCGCCACCATCGGCAGTTGACTGTGCCCATTGCGGGCCGCCATCTCGCGGATCAAAGTGAAGTCCTTTTTCGACTGGGTAATCCGGCCAAGCGGGGTGAAATCTCGCGCCACCATCAGCGGACCCTTGGCGGCCATTACATCGGATCGCGCGGCAGATCGTTGTGCGGTTTCAAGAAACGTCTCGGGATCAAGACCGAGAGCCTGGGCAAAAACCAAACCTTCGGCGACGGCCGCCCGGTTCAGACCAAGCACGCAATTGATGGCAAGCTTGGTTCTGTTGCCGTCCCCGATGGTTCCGACGCGCTCTCGGTTGGGTGAAATCGCATCCGCCATACCTTCAAATTCATCAAGACCTGCCGGATCACCTCCAAGCAGCAACAGCGCTGTGCCCTGCTCAACCTGCTTACTCGTGCCCGAGATCGGGGCCTCGACCAGGGTGATCCCCTTGGTTTTTGCACTGGTCTCCAATGCCGCCACGTCGTCGGGGTCGCAGGTGCTCATAGTAACAAGAACCTTACCGGTGCCCTCAGGCGCATCCGAGATGATATCAGCCAACTGGTCCGTGCTGAAAACAGCCGAAAGCAGGATGTCGCTTTGCCAGAGATCCGCGGGGTCCGAAGGCGTTCCACCCTTTTCTTGAAGCATTGCGCCGCGCGCCGGGTCTAGATCAAAGCCAAGCACGCGGTGCCCTGCGCCCAAAAGCCGGTTGGACAATGCCATGCCGATCAATCCCAGACCGAAAACCCCAACCGTTTTGGCCACAGTATCTCTCCTATTGTGCCGCCTTCATGTCGGCCAGTTGCGACAACGCATGGTTCGACAGAGGCAGCGTCACAGGGTCGCCAGTCTCTGCCGAAAGGTCCGCGGCTGAATATGTCTCCATCACCATCCGGGCATGAGACGCATCCACCATGACCGGGCGATCCAATAGGCAATCTTCAAGAAAATGGATGGTCTCCGGCCCCATTTGACCGGCAAAGACGTGGCCAACATGTTCGCCCGGCATGGTCGACATCGGATATTGCGTGCCGTCGGCGACCGTATTCAGCCAATGGTCGCGTGCTGTGTCGTCCAGGATCAACGCCCCTTCGGTCCCGGTAATCTCGATCCAGGTACCGCAGTAGTTCGGATAGCTTGGCGGCAGATTCCACCCCCCGCCTACGACGACAAGTGTTCCGTCCTCCATAGTGACGGTGGACCACATACAATCGTACGAGCCATTTAGCTCTTTCATATAGCCATAGGCGCCCTGACTATAGACTTTTGCAGGTTTCGTGTGCTCAAGCAGCCAAAATACAAAATCGAGATCGTGCGTGGATTCCATCGCTGCTGGCGACAGCTTGACCCGGTTGGCGATTTTTGTGCCAAGGGTGCGTGACAGATGGCGGCTGACCATCACGTTGACGACCTTGCCCAGCTTTCCCTCGGAAATCGACTTTTTGGCATAGGCGATCTTGGGATTGAAGCGTTGCGAATAGCCGATGGTGAACTTCAGATTACCGGCCTGGGACAGCGCAATCAGATCGTCGGCTTCCCAGAATTCAAGCGCTATAGGTTTTTCCAAAAGCACATTTTTGCCGGCCTTCAGGCAATCGCGGGCAATCGGGTAATGCGTCCCTTCCGGTGTCGTCGAGATGTAGACGACGCTGATCGCAGGGTTGGCGACAATGTCCTGATAGTCCGTCGTAGCGGTTGCGGGATTGGTCAAAGCGCGAACTTCTGCAAGCCGTTCGGGCTTGATTTCGCAGATATGAAGCGCATCGACCAAGGCCGATTTAGCCAGCGTTTCGGCGCGAATTCCGCCGCACCAGCCCGTTCCGATCACCGCTACTTCTGTCGAAGCCATCAACGCTCTCCCATCGTGTGTTTGTTGTCCATCAGCTATCGTGCGAGCAACGAAGTCGCCAATAATAAATTCTAATGCCGGGCATCAGACAAACCCGATCAGTTGCCACCAGTAATACGTGAGCGGAAGTCCCACGCACGTCACTGCCAGGGCCAGCCAAAGGCAAAGGCGCAAAAAGACCGCGTTTGGCACCTTTGAGATAGACATTGCGACGATCAAGGGTGGCGCCTGATAAGGGATGGCTGGTGTCGATATTCCGATAATTTGGGTCATGGAAACCGCTTCCAACGATAGGCCGGTCGCCTCGGCCAATGGTGCTGCGAAGGGAACGAGCACCGCCGGTGCAGCCGGTGCGGTGGTCAGATGCGACAAAGCAAACGAAAATCCGTAGACAGCATAGATCGATGACAGGCCCCCTTCCCCGTCCAAAGGCAGGTTTCGGATCAGGACATCGGCCAAAAGCTGATCAAGCCCTGCACCGCGGGCGACGGCGACGACCGTCACGATGGAGGCAAAGAAGATCGCGGGTGTCAGATCGATCTGTTCGCGCATCGCAGTGGGTTTCAACATTCCGAACCGGGGCCAAATCACGATCGCCGCAGCCGTCAACGCAATCCATGCAGGCGGGATACCATGGGCAAAATCGGTCATCCACATCGCGATGGCAGCCCCGAGAACTATAAGCAGACGACGCTGTTCAGGTCGCTTGATTGTGGCTTCAGCCTGGCTTTGCAGCGTCTCGGAAATCGGGTCGCGACAAAAGCCGACCATCAACAAAACAAGGAGGCCAAACCGCAGCAGGTTCACCGGAAACTGTAGCAAAAAGTACCCCGAATAAGTGCTGTGAATGCCGTAAAGTTGGTCCATCGTGCCGACATGAACGATGGTCGGCAGGTTTGCGGTGAGGATCGTATAAGTCGGCAAGAGCGTGGCGGCAGAGGCGGTGGCAATCAGCCCGATAGCCCCTCGTCCGTCAGCCGCAAGACCCAGACGGTCCGCAAGCGCTGCGGCAATCGGGATCATCACGATGATCCGGGGCATGGTGGAAGGGATCAGCACGCCAAGCGCCATCCCCGCAGCCGCGATTACCAAGATCGCGCGCGGATAGGACGCCCCCGTCAGCCCGATCAATCGCTCTGAGACGCGCGCGGCAAGCCCCGTCGCGGCAATTGCGACCCCAAGGATGATGCCCGATACCAGCAGCCAGAAACCGCTGGACATGAAGCCCGAAAACACGGCCTCGCGCGGGATAATGCCAAGCGCCAATGCGGACAGGAAGATACCGAAGGCGGTGACGATCTCGGGCACGGCGCGGGTGGCAAAAAGCGTGAGCGCTGCACTGCCGATACCGGCCGCTTTCCAGATTTCCCCGGCCTCGCCCAGAGAAATGCCGTAGGCTACAAACGCCGCCCCCAAGGCGACGCCTGTACTCGAAATCTGACTGCTGGTCAGACCCATCAACGGCGCAATCTCACGGCAGGAAAATAGTTGAGCCAGTGGTGGCTCCCGCCTCCAGCTCGGTATGAGCGGCGGCGACCTCGGCAAGAGGCCGGCGCTGGTTGATATTGATGGTGACGTGGCCGCCGAGAATCATATCGAAAACGCGCCGAGCAGAGTGTTCCAAGTCAGAGCGCGGGCCGACGTAGTTGGCAAGCGTCGGGCGCGTAAAATAGAGCGAACCGCCATGTTGAAGCGCGCTTGGTGATACCGCCGGGGCTTCTCCGGTCGTCGCGCCGAAGGACACGAACAGGCCATAGGTTGCCAGAGAGGCCATCGAGGTCTCGAACGTCGCTTTACCAATGCTGTCATAGACAACGGGCACGCCCGCCCCGCCCGTGATTTCTTTCACACGCGCGGCAATGTCGGTTGTCTTGCGGTCGATGGCATAGGCATAGCCTTGGTCCAGCGCGGCCGCGCAGTTCTCGGGTCCAGATGTGACGCCGATCATCTCGGCCCCAAGATGCTTGCCCCATTGACCGGCAATCTGGCCCACGCCGCCCGAAGCCGCGTAGAACAACACCTGATCGCCCGGCTGCACTTTGTACGTGCGCTCCAACAAGTATTCGACCGTCATCCCCTTCATCAGGGCTGCGGAGGCGGTTTCATCCGAGATCCCGTCTGGGATCTTGAGAACCCGAGCGGCAGGCGCATTTCGCGCCGTTGCATAGGCCCCCAGCACGCCGCCATAGACGACGTGATCACCGACGGCAAAACCATCCACCCCGGCACCAACAGCGGTGATTTCGCCAGCCGCTTCGAGGCCTAGAGGCGATGGCACCTTCATCGGGTAGTAGCCAGAGCGCTGGTACACATCCATGTAATTCAGCCCAATGGCAGTCTGACGGATTTGCACCTCGCCTTCACCTGGCGAGGGCAGATCGAATTCTTCGATCTGCATCACGTCGGGAGCGCCGGTTTCATTCATAATTATGCGTTGTGCCATGTCGGCCTCCTCAGGTCGTCGCGTCGCCGCTTTCCACCACTACCGTCTGCACTTCGCCCGCGCCATTGGCCCGGCGAAATGCAGCAGCGGCATTGTATTCATCGGACTTAAAGCAAGCTGTTCCGTCCGCCAACGTCGGAAATTCGATCACCACGAAACGATGGAAATGCTCGGGCCCTTCCATGATTTCATACTCTCCGCCGCGCGCAAGTACCTTGCCGCCGAAATTCTCGATAATCTCAGGAACAAGATCGGTGTAACGCTTGTATTCTACAGGGTCATTTATCTTGGCGCGGGCAATCCAATAGGCGGGCATGGGCGATCCTTACATGAGTAGGTTGGGCAACCAGTTTGAGATGCCGGGGAAAACGATGAGCAACAGGATCGCGAAAAGCATCACGAACCAATAGGGGATCGACGAATAGAAGATCTGCTGAACGCCAATCTCGTCGTCGTTGATTGCGGCCTTGACGGTATAGACCAAGAGCCCGAAAGGCGGCGTCAGCAATCCCGCCTCGATGGCGATGATGCCGATGATGGCAAAGGCCAATTGATCAAATCCGAACGCCATTGCCACAGGTTCGAGAATGGGCACGGTCAGCAGCATGATCGAGATACTGTCGATGATCATGCCGAGGACGAACCAGATCAGGATGATGATGCCCAAAACCATGAAGGGCTCGAATCCGCTGTTCACAAAGAATTCGCGGATCGCGTTGGTAACCCCGGTCATAGCCAGCGTCCGGGAATAAAGCGCTGCCGCGAGAAGCAGGATCATGATCGGCGCGGCCGTCTTGCCGACGGAATAGATCGAATCGATGAATTCGCGCCACCGCATCCCCTTGATACCGGCCAGGATCAGAGCAAGTGCCGCCCCTGCGCCAGCACCTTCGGTCGGTGTGAAAATACCGAACCAGATGCCACCCAGAACCGCTCCGACGATGCCAAAGACACCGAACATCGAGACAAAAAGCTGGCGCGGTGGCAGTTCGACTTTGCTGCTGTCAAAGCCGTCTTCGACTTGAATCGCTTCGTTGTTCACACTGGCCGCACCCTCGCCCACCAGCTCGGGTTTGGTCAGCGCACGGATGACGATGTAGAGGATGAAAAGCGTCGCAAGAAGGATACCCGGTAGGACGCCTGCAAGGAACAGACGCCCAATAGATTGTTCAGTCAGGATGCCCCACACGATCATCAGAACCGAGGGCGGGATGAGCATGCCAAGGCAGCTTGATCCGGCAATAGCCCCAAGCGAAAAGCCACGGTCATAATTGTGGGCCTTCATTTCGGGGTAGGCAATTCGGCTGAAGGCCGCCGCCGATGCGATGGATACACCCGTCACAAACGAAAAGACGGTGTTGCCCAGCACTGTGGCGATGGCGAGGCGGGCCGGAATTCTCTTAAGCCCACGGTTGATGGCAACATAGATGTCCGTAATCGCCCCGGATCGTCCAATAAATTCGCCCATCAGCATAAACAGGGGGATCACCGCAAACGTGAAATCCCGCAGAGCCTCGGCAGAAGTGGAGGCAATCGTGGCCTCTACGATGCGCATCTTGCCGGTGACAAGATAGATGCCAACCAGCGACGTCACGCCAAGGGCCACCGCCACGTGGACACCCAAAAGCACGAGACCCAGCAAAAGAACGATTATCAGCGAGGCAGTTTCGAAATCGAACACGCTTAGAGCTCCATTTGCTCGACCCGCAGGTCAAAGATTTCGACAAGTGCGAGCAGAGTATAATTGATACCCGCGAGCCCTGCCCCAAAAACGATCATCCAGCGTGCCGGCCAGACCGGAACGTGCAAGGACCCTTCCCCATCAAACTCCCAGTTTGCCAAGGACCGAACTGCAGGTTTTATGCCTGCCTTAAGTAGAAAGAAAAACAGCGCCGCGCCAAGGATCAGAGCAAAGATCAAAAGTGCCTTTTGCACGGGCTTTGGCAGGGCCAAGACGACGAAATCAGCCCGCAACATTGAGTTTGATCTCACAGCGTATCCGATTTGCAGAAAAACAATCATAACCACCGAATTGGCGACGATTTCCTTTGTGCCCGAAATCGGCATGTTCAGCGCGCGAGTGATGATTTCCGCAAGAATGAAGAAGCAAAGGACAAATGACCAGACCGCGCCAAGGATCATCAGGAATTTGGTAAGCCGGTCGCTTAGTCGAACAAGTACCATTTTGACCTCTGAGCTTGGAGAATTGCGGATGCCCCGCTGGCAAAGCGAAGCATCCAGTTTTGTGATTACTCGACCACGTAGCGCACCGGCCACTCGTAGCCGTTGGCCTCTGCCCGATCGAGCACGAGGTTCAAGACCTTTTTGGCCGGAAGTCCCTGTGCTTCCAGATCATCGGCCAGCGATTGCGGCCATTCTGCCAAGCTTTCGGCCCACGCCTTGCGGACTGATGGGTCGATTTCAGTGACAGTTATCAACCCGCGCAGTTCATCGACCAGACGGTCATATTCAGACGCGTTGACAGAGCCCGTCTGCTGCTCGTAGTCGGCGGAGACCTCGTGCAGGATTACTTTGAAGTCATCCGGCAATTCGTCGTAGGTGTCTTTGTTGATGGTCAGCCCATGCCACGTCATCGAGCCAAAGCCGATCAGTGTGTAGTAGGGTCCGGGTTCGTACAGTTTGAGGTTCACCCAGGCCGACGGGAACATGATCCAACCTTCGTAGACGTTGGTGTTCATCTCGGTATAGGCCGTCGCCAAGGACGATTGCACTTCAGACACGCCCGCCAGTTTCAACCAGTTGAGGTTCAGTCCGGCACCCGCGATCTTTTGACCTTGCAGATCCGACAGATCTTCCCAAGGGAAGGATGTGCCAAGGTTGTACCCGCCATCAGCGATCCGGCTGAGCATGACCTGATTGAACTTGTCCTCAAAGACGTCCGTCAAATACGGCACTTCGGCGTAGACCTCCTGTGCGATCTTCAGCGACGTTTCCGGGTCCATCGTGCCGAAAGGCATCATAACCTGAAACGCGTGCAGCGGAAGGTTGGAAGGTTCAAAGCAGAAACAGAAGCCGCCAATATCAAGGATGCCGTCCTGGACGCCTTCCAGCACCTCGGTGACTTTTACGATTGAACCGGAGTAGCCTTCGACAAAGTTCACGGTGTGATCCGTGCGCGCTTCAACCCGTTCCTTCAGTTCTTTCTGGAAATAGTCGATCATCAGACCGGCATAAACGACGCCTGGCGGATGTCCGGACCCAATGCGAAGTGTGATGTCGTCTGCCGTCGCTGCCGACCCGAAAGTCATAGCAGTGAGTGCAGCGGCACCAGTTGCGATAAATCTTTTCATCTTATCCTCCATTTGATGTTCAGTGTCCGGTTCCGTTGCACCCGTTTTCGGCTTTGCAATCGGTCACGGTATCTTATTGCTCTGCTCTTTCGTTGATGCGTGCTCCTTGTCCTGCCTCACTCATGTCCCTCTGCGGATACCCAGGTTTTCAGTGCTTCGATATCGGCTTTCAGATTTGTCTTTTGTTCCGCGCTCAATGGCACCAGTGGCGGCGCCATACGGGTCCAGCTGTCATCGCCCGAGCGCCATGCCTCCATCTGTTTCATCGCGGCCATCAGCGGGTATTTCGACGCTACGGCGCGCGCGTTTTTCACCAGCGCAAAAGCTTCGCTGTCAGGCCCGTCGACCCGGCCCTTTTGGACGTAATTGGCAAAGACGTTGGTCGATCCGGAGATGATACCGGCGCAACCGCGCGCCAGACCTTCGAACAGAAACGACTCACTGGACGGGTAGACATCGAAATCGGCGTCCACGCCGCCGGTCGCATCCGCGAAGGCCAGCGCCTGCGACATGTCCCCGCTTGAATCCTTCAGGCCCGCGACCACCGGACCAAAGTCCTTCTTCAACCGCACGGCCACGTCCACCGGGATCGGCGTCGCGGACATCTGAGGGAAGTGGTACAGGTAGACACGCAACCGGTCGTCGCCGATGGTTTCGATCAACTGCGCGAAATAGCGGTATATCCCCTCATCGCTGACATTCTTGTAGTAGAACGGCGGCAAGACCAGCACGTTCGGGAACCCGGCATCAAGTGCGGCTTTCGACAGGTCGATGGCGTCCTGCGTGGCGCAAGCACCGGTGCCGAAAATGGCCTTCGAGGGGTCAAAACCAGCCTCTGCAAATTCGCCCGCAAGCTCCATCTTCTGACGGAAGGAAATCGAATTGCCTTCACCCGTGGTACCTGTGGGCGCCACGCCGTCACAGCCACCTTGCGTGGTCAGGTACTGGCAATAGGCAACCAGTTTCGCCTTATCAAGCGTGCCGTCTGCCATGAATGGAGAGACCGCCGCTGCGTAAATTCCTCGAACTGCTTTTGTCATTTTTCGCCTATTCTGCTGCCGCTTTTGAGGCGGTAATTTCCCTGTTGGAGACCACCACCTTGATCGCGTCGTCGACCCTTTCGCGCGCGTATCGCAACGCTTCGGGCAGGTCCTGCATCGGAAAGGTGTGGGTGTGGATCTTGGTGGCATCGAACCGTTTGCCAGCCATGAAGGCCATTGCGCGGTGCGTTGCCGATCTACCTTCGCCCCGGATGCCGTAAAGGTAGATGTTGTTGACCGCGAGATAGCCCAGATCGAATTCGACCGGCTTTTTCGGGAAGGCCGCAAGACACACCTTGCCGCCCCGGTTGGTCATGTGAACGGCCTGATTGACCGTGGTTTCACTACCAGCGCAATCGATGACGTAGTCGGCCCCCTTCGGTCCGACCAGTTCCTTGACACGGGCGAGTACATCTTCGCTGCGCGCATCAATTGCGACATCGGCGCCTAATTCCAGACCGATGTTGTTACGGTTCTCACGCGTTCCGACCAACACGACAGGACTGGCGCCCAACGACTTGGCCACAGCGACCGCCAAAAGCCCGATGGGTCCCGGCCCGATCACAACGACGCTTTCGCCCGCGACCAGACCGCCAAGCTCGGTCAGCCCGTACATAGACGTGCCTGCCGTCACCACCAGCGTCGCTTCGGCGTCTGACATGTCATCCGGCACTTTGATCATCGTATTGATGTTGTTGATCGCGTATTCGGCAAAGCCGCCGTTCGTCGTGAACCCGTTGGCACGATGCCCCTTGTTCATGTCGCCGTAGTTCAGACCGTAGTTGTGGCAGGACGTATACATGCCCATACGGCAGCGTTTGCATTGACCGCATCCGGCGTGGATTTCGACCGTCACGCGGTCGCCGATTTCGAATTCGTCGACCCCCTCACCCAACGCGGCAATCGTGCCCATGTATTCGTGGCCAGGTGTGAAATTCTTGTTGAACGGCGCGCCGCCTTCGAAAATCGCCGGAGTCCCGTAGCTGATCACTTCGAGGTCTGTGGCACAGATGGCCACGGCGTCGATTCGCACTAAAGCCTCGGCCCGACCGGGCACTGGCACGTCCTTGTCGATCAGCTTCAACTGATCGGGATCACCCAACACCCAAGCCTTCATCTGCTTTGGTACAGGCATCGAGTCTGCGTATTTAGCATTGTCCGTGTTACGCATTTATCAGCGCCTCTCCTCAGTTTTTGACCCAATCGCGCACCCATTATTGGTTAACCAATATACAGAATTTGCGGCGAATTTGATCCCTGTTGGAATATGATTAGCATGGAGACCAGTTAAGGTAAACAAAATTATTTGTTGACATCGCCAAAATTATTTGTTGACCTCGGCCTAACCTCGGAGGCATATTGGTTAACCAATGAACATTTTCAGACCGAACATGACAACGCGCGATGTTTTGGCAAATTGGCTTGCCGGCTATGGCGCGGTCCCCGGTGAACGGCTGCCCCCGGAACGCCAACTGTCCGAAACCTTGGGCATCTCGCGCGGGGAATTGCGCAAGGCCATGACCGCTCTGGAAACCGAAGGGTATGTAGAGCGCCACGTCGGCCGAGGCACATTTCTGCGGGAAGTCACAGCACCTGACATCAGCTACGAGCCACTTCTTGCCCAGCTCTCCGACGTCACAAGTCCGCATGACGCCATGATGGCGCGTCTGTCGCTAGAGCCAGAACTTGCCGGGCACGCAGCTATACATGCAACCCAACGCCACCTAGCCGAGGCACGCGGACTTGCGGACGCGATGCGGGCCGCCAGAAACTGGGCGGAATACGAACAACTTGACTCGCGTTTGCACGAATTGATCGCAGTGGCCACTGGCAACCCTCTGTTGGTCGAGTTGCACCGGATCGTAAATGCGGTGCGTCTGTCTGTTGTGTGGTCAAACCTGGAAATCCCGCGGGACGGTCCACCAGACAATTACCATTCTTTTTCCGAGCACGACAAAATCATCTCGGCACTTGAACAACGTGACCGCCGCGCTGCTCACACGGCCATGCGAAATCATTTGAAATCTGTGCACGCAACACTTTTGAAGGACGACTGAAACGTGATCGATCTTTACACTTGGACCACTCCAAACGGCCGCAAGGTTTCCATCCTGCTTGAAGAGCTGGGCGTCGACTACGAGGTTCACGCCGTCGATATTTCAAAGGGCGAGCAGTTCGATCCCGATTTTCTGAAGATAGCTCCCAACAACCGAATTCCAGCAATTGTCGACCGGGATACTGGAATCCAGATGATGGAGACTGGGGCGATTATGCTTTATCTTGCTGAAAAATATGGCCGTTTCCTTCCAAAAGATGACCGCTGGGCCGCGATCGAATGGCTGATGTGGCAGATGGGCGGAATTGGCCCGATGTTGGGTCAGGTCCACCACTTTGTAAAATACAACCCCGGTAAGTCAGCCTATGCGGAGGAACGGTATTCCAATGAGGCGCGGCGTCTCTATGGGGTGCTGGACCGGCGGCTGGAGGGACGAGATTTTATCGCTGGGACGGGTCGCGGCGAATATTCAATCACCGATATGGCGTGCTTTCCGTGGATCGCGCGGCACGACTGGCAGCAGATCGACCTCAACGATTTTCCCAATGTTCGCGACTGGTATGTGCGCATCGCAGCGCGCCCCGCCGTGCAGCGCGGATATCAAATTCCGAAATACGTGACCGACATTCCAATGCCGTGAGCAACAGGAGATCGAACAATGCCACATATCCCACCGGTTGATCTGACGGCCTCGCAAGAGGCGAAGGCAGATATAGAGTGGTTGGCGTCGGCCACCGGCTTTGTCGCCAATTCGATGCTGACGCTATCGCATCGCCCAGAGATTGCAAAAGCGGTTCTGGGACTTATCCGTGCGGTCGTCCGCTCGCCCGGTACAGTGGACCCTGCTCTACGTTGGATGGTGGCACATGTTACAAGTCTGGCGAACGGGTGCCAGTATTGCTCGGCTCATACGTTCAAGAACGGCGCTGACAACGGCGTGCCAGAGGACAAGCTGGAAGCCCTGTGGGAGTTCGAGACGAACCCGATCTTTTCGAAAGCCGAACGCGCAGCTCTCCGGGTCGCCGTTACGGGTGGGCAATGCCCGTCATACGCGACTCCCGAAGACATGGCCGAATTGCGCCGACATTTTGCGCCCGAACAGGTTGTCGAGATCGGCGCGGTCATCTCTCTCTTCGGCTTCAACAATCGCTGGAATGCGCTGATGGAAACCGACATCGAGGACAGCGTCACATCGTTTGTAAAATCAAAGAATTATCACGGGCCTGAAACCTTTGAAACGGGCCAAACCTAATCTTGATGAGATCGAAAACTGGGAGGAAACCATGTCAAATTCAACGAAGAAAGGGCCGAGCCGACGGTCCTTTATTGGTGGGGCAGCTGCGGGTTTTACAGCGCTGCAGATCACCATGCCGACGGCTGCGTTCGCGCAGTCTTATCCTGAACGACCAATCAGCATCGTTGTAATGTATGCCGCCGGCGGCGGCACTGATACGATCATGCGCAAGTTGGCGGAGGAAATGGCCGCAGCGAAGGGATGGTCGATCAACGTCCTGAACAAGCCTGGCGCCGTGGGTGGTGTTGCAACACAGTTCGTGGGCGCTTCACCTTCGGATGGATACACGATTCTGGGCGGTGCGAATTACAACCGGTTTGTGCGCGTCATGGGTCATGCCGACTTCACACCCTGGAAAGACTGGCTGCCATTTAAGGCAGGCGCCGCCTCGGCTTCGTGGTCGGTGCGCAAGGACAGTCCGTTCCAGACAATTGACGATGTCATTGCGGCAGCCAAGGCCAATCCCGGGTCGGTTTCCATCTCGACTTCGGGCACCGGTGGTGTCTGGCACGAGCTGGCGCTGATCATCGCCAACGCAGCAGGCATCGATTTAAAATACGTGCCGTACAAGGGCGGTAAGCCCGCGACGCTTGCAGGTCTGCAAGGCGAGACCGATATCGCAGGCGGCGGACTGCACGAGCATATCGATCTGATCCGTTCAGGCGATTTCCGAAACCTTCTGCAGACGTCTGGCGAAGACATCACTCTAGACGACGGTACGGTACTGCAGACACTTGGCTCCGCGATCCCATCAGCAAAGGGCTTGCCAGTAGGTGCAACCTACAACTTTATGGTCAAGCGCGATCTGCCACCGGAGGTGCTTCAGGAAATTGCGGACGCATTCGTCGCAGCTGCAACATCCGACGGGTTCCTTGAAATGCTGAACTCCAAGTTCTTCATCTCGGATGTGAAAATCGGAGAAGAAGCGGACCGCGAAGGTGCCTTGATGGAGGCGATCACGGCCGAGACCTTTAACAAGTTCCAGGATCAGATCGGGGCGGACGTGAAGACCGCTGCGGAACTTGGTCTGCCCGCGCCGGCCGACTTCGACCAGTGGTGGCCGCCAGAAGGCTACGTCGCGCCACCAATTGGTTCGAACTCATAATCAACGACCGGAGCGCGCCTTTCGCGGGCTCCGGCAAACCCCTGGCAGGCCATGACACACTCCAATCAACCAGAAATCAAGTTTGAGGGCGAGGAGGCCGGAGCCGGTTTCGCCTCTCCTACGATCGACCTGATCGCGGCGGTGGCACTGATCGTTCTGGCCATTGCCATGATGGTGGCGTCGGTGGCTTTGCCGATGCCGGGCGCGATCCATACAGCGCCGGGTCTTTTGCCCTTCTTCGTCTCGGCGTCGTTGCTACTTATGGCTTTGGGCCTTGGTGCCTCTGCTATTGCCCGGCGACGGGCGGGTGTCCAATTGCCACTCTTCGCGGATCGGGACATGACAACCGATTTCCGGTCACTCCTGCTGGCCATTGCAGTTGGTGTATACATTGCCGCGCTTCAGGTCCTGGCATTTCAACAGAATATTACGCTCTTTGGCGCGCACCTTCGGATATCTGCTTTCGAGCCCGCCACGATCGTGACGCTCTGCACGATCATTCACCTCAGTTGGCGTGGACCCATCTGGATTACGGCTTCGATCTCGATCACCTGGACAATCGTCTTGTCGCTGGTTTTTCAACTGATCTTTCGCATTCCCCTTCCGGGGAGCTTTTAAATGATCGACGGACTTCTTCTGGCCCTGTCGCCGACCTTGCTGGCGATGACACTGGCAGGCGTTTGCCTTGGCATTATCTGGGGCGCGCTTCCCGGACTTTCGACAACGATGGCGATGGGCCTTTTGATAGGACTGTCGGCAGGCATGAGCCAGGAAATCTCCATTTCCTTCATGCTTGGTGTCTACACGGGCAGCGTGTTCGGCGGTGCGATCTCTGCGGTGTTGATCAACATTCCCGGCACGCCTGACGCGGTCCCCACGATGATCGAAGGCCATCAATTGGCGCAAAAAGGCGAAGGCGGTCAGGCGCTGGGTATGGCGATTGCCGCCAGCTTTATCGGCGGCGGGATCGGGATCATCCTGTTGATCATGTTTATCCCGATCGTTCTCACCTTCGCATTGAACTTCAGATCATGGGAGATGTTCTGGCTTGCTCTGATCGGGATCATGGTCTCGGGCACCATGGCTGCGGGCGCGATGCCGCTCAAGGGCTGGATCGCCGGATGGTTGGGAATGCTGGTGGCCTTTGTCGGACTTGATTCCATCCATGCCGTGCCGCGATTTACCTTTGGCACTTACGCTCTGTTTGACGGAGTTTCTTATGTTGCCGTTCTCATCGGACTCTTCGGCCTTGCCGAAATTCTGCGCACTCTGCCTGCCAAGGACATGCCGACGATACCTTCCAAGGTGGGCCGCATTATTCCGCCGCTTGGCCTCCTTGTGCGCTATGCGCCTGCGGCAGTGCGGTCAGGCATCCTTGGCACCTTTATCGGAGCGATCCCGGGTGCAGGTGCGAATGTCGCATCCTTCCTCGCCTATGACATCGGGCGGCGGCGCGCGAAACCGGAAGAGCGTGCCAAGTGGGGCAAGGGCAGCTATCAGGCGCTGGTATGCGCGGAGACAGCCAACAACGCCAATATCGGCGGTTCGATGCTGCCTACACTGGCGCTCGGCATTCCCGGCAACGCCGCCGCTGCGGCCTTATTGGCTGCGCTGACGCTGAAGAACGTGGTTGTCGGCCCGACTATCGAAACTGATCATCCCGGTTTGATTTATTTCATCTATTCGTCCCTCATCATCGCCAATTTTCTGATGTACCTAGCCGCCTTCGCGCTGATTGGGCCTTGCGTCAAACTTTTCAGCCTGCCACGCGGCATCCTGATGCCGTTGATCTTGCCGGTCTGTGTGATCGGCGCCTTTGCGGTTAAACTTTCGATTTTCGACGTCTGGATTATGTTTGCAGCCGGTCTTGTCGGCTGGCTTTTCTCGGTATTCAAATTTCCCGTAGCACCCGTTGTGCTGGGCGTGATCCTGGCCCCTCTGGCGGATGAGAACTTCCGTCGCTCATTGTTTATCTTCGAAGATAAAACACTGGGCTTTGTTCTGTCACAATGGATCGGCACCATTTTGATGGTGGCGGTAATTCTTGTCCTAATCGAAGGAGCTGTACGCGTCTATCGCGGTGCGCACAGCCATGGGGCCTCGGCGCCGGACTAACTATGACCAAAGGAGCGAGCATGCAGAAGCGTAGAAAAATCGGGCTGGCCATTATCGGCTGCGGCACCATCGGCCGTATCCGGGCGGAACTCGCCCGTGCATATCCCGGTATCGGCTGGATTGGCCTTTGCGATCTGAAATCGGACGTGGGACAAAAGCTGGCCGATGATATTCAGGCTGATTTCTTTACCAACGATTATCGTGAACTGCTGAAGCGTCCCGAAGTGACGGCCACCATCGTTGCGACGGACGAGAACTTCCACTTCGATCCCACCATGCTGGCGGTTGAAATGGGGCATTCCCTGTTCATCGAAAAACCGCTGGCCACCGACGCGCGCCAATCCGCGCAAATTCTTGCGGCCATAGAAGGCGCAGGCATTGACGCTGTGATCGGCTATACTAACCGATTCCGCCGCCGGTTCTTGGCCGTAAAGGAACGTTTGATCACTGGGCAGATCGGCGACGTGCACACCGTTGTGACCCGCGCTTTCATGAACAAGATGGTGCCGATTGCCACAGTCCAGCGCACGCAAGACCGCGCAACACTAACCCCCATGGTCGTCTCGGGCACCCACAGTCTGGATATGTCGCTTTGGCTGATGGAGGGAAAGACCCCCGTCAGCGTCTTCGCGCAATCCACCGATAGGGTGCTTGGCGAATGGGGTACAAAGGATTCGACCCTCGGCATCTTTACCATGGATGACGGTACGATCTTTTCAATGAACATCTCTTGGGCTCTGCCAGAGGTCTGGCCGGGCGCGGTCTATGGGATCGAGATTGGGATCGTTGGATCCGAGGGCGTGATCGACATCGAAGACACCCACCGCGATCTGGTGATGGCAACCAATGTGGCCCAAGGTGCCGGCTATGCCCCCGAAGGGTATACCGCGCCCGCCCGGCATGTGGAGTTCCTGACCAGCTATCCGCCGGGCGATATGCACGACGGTCAACTTTGGGGACCGATGCGTGAAGAAACCAACGCTTGGTATCAGAGGCTTTACACCGGAGCGTCCACGCCCCACGCAACAGCGGCAGACGGGCATCGCAACTTGTTGATGACTATGGCGATGGACCTCTCGGCTAAGCGCAACGCGCCAGTGGCCCTGCCCCCGGATCCGGACGAACTGATGGATGAACTAACATGATCGAACTCAAATTTGGTGGCTATCAAGGCGACAAATCTGTTCATACACGCGGCGGGCGTGTGTTGGCCGAGGCAGTTGCCGAGGAAACGGACGGGGCGGTCACGATCGCCTTTGACGAAAGCATCGTCGCGCGCGGACACAAGGCGGCGGATTTGCTGTCCATGACCGAAAGCGGAGAGTTGGATGGATGTTACTTTTCATCCAGCTATCTGGCCAAACGTGTGCCGGAACTGGGCCTGTTTGATCAGCACTTTGTCGTGCCTGATCGTCGCCGCGCCTATGCACTGCTGGACGGTGCGTTGGGCAATCGGCTGCGAGATGAGGTGGCAAAAGCCACTGGGTTCGAGGTGCTGGGCTATTGGGACAACGGACTGCGCCACATCACCAGCGCGGTACCGATCAAATCGGTGGCCGATTGCACGGGGCTAAAACTGCGCACGTTGGCCAATGAAGATCATCAGCGTGTGTTCCGCGCACTCGGGTTTGATCCGCACGCGATCGACGTGCGCGACCTGCCCGAGGCGGTCACGACGCGCCGGGTCGATGCGCAAGAAAATCCACTGACCAATACGCTTAATTTCGGCATTCACGAAACTCATCGGCATATTCTGCTGACCCGCCACCTTTTGGGCGTAGCCTTGGTGCTGTTCAACGCCAAACGACTTGCAGAGCTTGAGCCCGCGCACCGCGCCGGGCTTCAACGTGCGGTGGATCGTGCCACGCAGGCACAGCGGCGCTTTGCCGAGGATGACGACGACATTTGCAGCGCAGAGCTACGTGCCCAAGGTGTCGAGCTCACTGAACTGGACGACGCCACCCGAACCGCTTTTGCCCAAGCGACCCGACCAGAAGTCGACATCACAAGGGCAAGCTTTTCGCCCGAACTGAGAGCACTTTTCGACGAGGAACTGAGCGCGGCCTGACGCGCTGAAGGAGAAATCATGAGCCAAGACCTTCCCACCCCGGACTACGTAAACAACATGAAACTGCTGGGGTATTCCGACCAGGGTGGTCGACCTGACGGCGTGCAGATTATGGTCAACAAGGGCCATGCGATCGTCGGACACATGTTCTCTGACGGGTTCAGCGTGATCGACTGCACTGATCCGCGCGTGCCCAAACCGGTGGCCTATATCCCCGCCCCGGCGAACACCTGGAACATCCATTTGCAGAGCCACGAAGACCTGCTTCTGGTCATCAACGCCAAGAACATGTTCGCCTCTGCGGAATTCCAGAATGAGGAGGAATACTACAAAGGCAAACTGGGTCAGAAAGTCGGCACCGCCGATAAGGCTTCGACAGGTCGAAATTGGACGGCCGGTATGGCGGTCTACGACATCTCCAACCCCGCCGAACCGAAAAAGATCGGCTTTATGGATGTTGAAGGCGGCGGTGTGCACCGCCTTTGGTACGTTGGGGGACGGTGGGCCTATGCCTCGGTCCTGCTAGACGGCTTTACCGACTACATATTTGTCACCATCGACATGGCTGACCCCACCAACCCAAAGGAAGCCGGGCGATACTGGCTGCCGGGCATGAATGCGGCAGCGGGCGAAGACCCTGCCCAAGATCAAGCACGCGCAGGCCTGCACCACGCCATCGTGCATGGCGATACGGCGTATGGCGCGTGGCGTGATGGCGGCCTTGTGATCATGGATGTCGCGGATCGCACAAACCCCGAATTGATCGTGCACCGAAACTGGTCCCCACCGTTCGGCGGCGGCACTCACAACGCACTGCCCCTGCCCGACCGGGAACTTCTGGTTGTCGCGGATGAAGCCGTGCTGGATAACTGCGCCGACGGGATCAAGCACATCTGGCTGTTTGACATTCGTGACAAGGCGAACCCGATCAGCATCTCGACCGTGCCGATCCCGGATGATGCGGATTACGTCAACAAGGGCGCCCATTTCGGTCCTCATAACATCCACGAAAACCGCCCCGACGGGCTGGTAAGCGATCAGCTCATTTTTGCCACCCAGCAAAATGCCGGTGTGCGGATTTATGACATTTCGAATGAATACCAACCCAAGGAAGTCGCGGCCTTTGTGCCGCCTGAACCAGCAAAGCTGATGGACCGCCGTCCGAACCGGACCAAGGTGATCCAATCCACGGATATCTGGGTCTCGAAAGAGGGGCTTGCCTTTGTGTCGGATTACAACGCCGGGCTTTATATCCTAGAATACACAGGCTGACGCGCGGGAATGGAAGGGGTCAGAAGACAACGATTGCTAACATCCCTGCCGACGGAGGACGGGGGCGTCTTGGCCATACCGGCAACTTCGCAATAAGTGGCGAGGCTGGAAACGACATGAGCATTCCGCCCCACAAGACATTCAGATACGGTCTGCAGTAACGGCTAAGAAAAGGTGCTGACATCCTGATGTATTCGATCATCCGTTCAGTGATGAACCGTGACGGTCGCGCGGGTCTTGCACGGCCGGTTTACGTTTAGCAAAGCGCGTCCACCGAATTTGGCGGCGGTATGGCTTGCACCGCATCATCTAGGAACACACCCGACGGCATTGGCGACCTTTTCAAGTGTCCCAGCTGCGCGAGCAATTTCGTCCAGTGCTGCCCCACCCGCCGTTAATAAATGGAGAAACTGATGTGACTGAACCAGCGGCCCATATTCCCTCGTCGGTCTACATCGATGCGCTCGGACGCTCTTTCGACGTCAACTGGAATATCCACGCCACCCTCATGGTGCTTGTCTGGATCGTGCTTGTCCCACTTTGCATCACTGTGATGCGCTTTCACAAACCACCGCCGTCCGAGAAAGGTATCCGGCGTGATGTCAGTATCCGGCACCGGGAATGGTTGTTTTTCAGCTTTCACAAATATGGACTTTTCCTTGCAATGTTTCTGGCGCTAGGGGGCGCCGCAATTGCCTTTGTCGCAACCGAAGGGTTCAGCGGATCGGTTCACGCCTGGTTTGGGTCGGCAACTGTGCTATTGGGTGTCGGCCAGATAATTTCGTCGCAGATGCGCGGCACGCGCGGCGGCAAATATCGGGAAGGCGCAGACCCGGGCAATCCCGCCACTTGGCAGGGCGATCAGTACACCCGAACCACCAAACGCAGGATATTCGAAGCGGTCCACAAGACATGCGGATACTTCACCGTTATGTGCGCTTTCGGCGCTGTCGGCTCTGAGTTGATGCAGCTTCACATACCTATTCTGACGGCGGTCTTTGTGGGCACGGGTCTCGTGTGGCTTTTCGCCTGGGCAATCTACGAGTTCAAGGGCCGTGCATATGACGGCTACCGCGCAGCTCACGGCTATGGGCTCGAGCATCCCTACAATAAGGAACGCGAGTTCTTGTAAATGCGGACATCCGGAAGT
This sequence comes from Tateyamaria sp., assembly GCA_018668195.1. Next base: position 29,850 of record JABITU010000166.1, read on the forward strand.
TTCAGGTTGCGCAATCCTCTGTGAATACTGCGCAATCGGAACTTAAGCATCTATGACAAGTGATGAACGAATGGGGCAGCATGGTCGGCGTTCCTGCCGAGACTTGGCAGGAACAGACGTGGACAGAATTTGGCTACCCCAGAACGCGCCGCACGTTTTGCGCTGCCACTTCGGCAATGCGCCGGTTTGACTCCTTGGTCACTCCCGCAACGTGTGGCGTCAGGATCAAGTTCTCTATCCCCTGAAACATTGCCCCCACCTCTGCCGTGATCGGTTCCACGTCAAGTGTGTCCAGCGCCGCCCCGGCAAGCTGGGCCGACCGCAGCGCTTCCGCGCAATCCTTTTCGTTGACGATTCCGCCACGCGCCGAATTGACCAGAACTGCCTCGGGCTTCATTCGTTCGAATTGACGCTTGTCGATAAGATCGATCGTTTCGGGCAGTTTTGGGCAATGCAGCGAGATCACATCAGCCTCAGCCACCAGGGCATCAAGATCAACGCGCCGCGCATCCGCCCAGGCCGGATGATCGTCCGACATCATCGCGTCATAGGCGATCACCTCCATCCCCATGCCGCGTGCCTTGTCGCCCACGACTTGGCCAATAGATCCAAAACCAACAATGCCCATCACCCGACCTGCAATTTCCGTCGAGCCCGCGAATTTCGGACGATCCCACGCCCCGGCAGCAACATCAAGCGTCGCAAAGTAGGTGGGACCGCGCAACAAGATCATGGCGGATGCAATCACATATTCCGCCACGGATACGGCGTTGGCCCCAATCGAGGGGCAAACTTCGATACCGCGCGCCTTGCAGGCCGCAACGTCGATCGTGTCCAATCCGACACCCATGCGCGCAACAACCTTCAGGTTCGGCGCGGCATCAAGCAAGTCAACGTCCACAAGCGTGCCGTTTCGCACGACAATGGCCTTCGCGCTGGCGATCCGGGACTTCAGTTCATCGCGCTTGCCCCAAAGATCAGGATCCCAGTAGGTGTCAAACTCGGAAATGAGGCCCTCGGCCACGCCCCTGTCCATGAATTCACTGATCAAGACATCTGCCATCAGAGAAACTCCCGTTCTTTGTTGTAGGGATGCTCTTTGCCGTAACCGTGGACCGCGCGATATCCGTCATAACGGCGTTCGAAAAACTCCATCACGACCCAGAAAGCGAGGAATAAAAACGGAATGACAAAGACGATCCGGGTAAGGATGGGCATCGGATATTGCATCAGCCCGGAGCCAATCGCACCGACCGCGCAGAACAAGGTGAAATATCCGGCGGTCTTGTGATACGCCTCGAAAATGCGCCGCCGCGTGGTCCGACTGTAATGATCGCCGTGATGGGTGGACGGATCGTCCGGATCAGCTTTGTTGTAGTATTTCCCGCCATGGGTGCCACGCAGCATCCCGAAGAGAAGCTGGATGACCCCAAGTGTCACCGTCATGATGCCAAGGATCGAATGCACCGATCCGCTGAATTCCTGGCTGACAACCAACGCCACGGCAACCCCGGCCAGAGACAGAAGAACCGCGAAGGACAATCCGTATTTGTGCGCGGTAAACCACCACCATTCGATATGACAGACATGCACCTGGCGCTGCAGCCCCTTTTCAGTCGGGCGCGGCTTTCCATAGCGGATAATTGTGATGAACAAAGGCACCAGCACTAGCCAGATCGTGACCATCAGGATGGCGTGATAATTCCAATGAATGTCAATCGTGCGACCAAGGAATTCCAGATACACCTCTTCTTTGATGTGTGGCATTTTTTCGAACATCAAAAACTCCCTCTGCGCCGACTACAGGCGTTCCTTCGCCTGCACAAATTCTGGGTCGATAGCTTGACTCGAGCCTACCAATAAGGAACAGTTTCTGCAAGTGAAAGCCAAGGTAAATGCATTGTTTTCAGTGAATAATTGGTTAACCAATGCAGCGCTGACCTGATATTCATCTTGGCCTTTCGCAGCCGCATTTCTGTGCGGCGTCTGACCTGGAACGGGAGTGCGAAATGACTAAAACTGTGGGCGTAATTGGACTGGGCAATATGGGGCGCGGGATCGCGAAAAATATCGCGAAGGCGGGTTACGATTTGCTCGTTTGGGATATGTCCGAAGCAGCGCGCAACGCGCAAGCCGACATCGCCCGCATCGCGCCCCCCCCTAAGATGGCGGCAGAGGCCAGCGTGGTGATCTTTGTGGTGCCGGGTTCAGAGCAGATTGATGGCATTCTCGATGACATGCTCGCAAATGCGGGCAAGGGTCTGATACTCTGGGATTTTACCACCTCTGATCCGGTCTATACCAAGAAACTTGCGGCCCGGGCCGCGGACGCTGGTGTTCCTTACATGGACGCGGGCATGACCGGTGGCGGTGCGAAGGGCGCAGATGACGGTACGATGACATTGATGATAGGCGGCGACCCAGAGGTTCTTGAACGGTCGCGGCCAGTGTTGGAAGCCTGCGCGGGCAAGCTGATCCATCTTGGGCCCTCCGGTGCTGGGCACACAATGAAAGTCGTGCACAACTTGATCACTCACACGAATTTCCTGGCCTGTTCCGAAGCCGGTCGTTTGGCCGAGGCTGCCGGGATCAATCTGGCAGATATGATCAAGGTGTTTAACGCCGGCAATGCGCGCAGTTTTATCTCGGAACGCCGTTTTCCAGATCATATCATTTCGGGGACTTGGGACGGGCGATCGCGCATTTTTAACCTGCGCAAGGATGTCGGCATGGCGGTGGCGCTGTCGAAGGAACTGGGAAGCCCAATGCGGATTGGCCATCAGACATTGGCCTGGATTCAGGCCGCGATCGACGCTGGCATGGAAGACGAGGATTTCACACGTCTGTATCCGGCTCTGGACGATCTTGCAGATAAATAGCCTAAATGGGCGCATAACAGAAAGAACGACATGACTGCCGAAATGAAGGGGCCCCTTCGGGCGCCCGTCCACCGTTTCGTTCTGGGCGAGGTTGAAATCACCTCGATCCTCGACGGAACCTTCCCGATGGGAATCAGCCCGCCTTTTCTGTTGGAGGAAAGCGACGACGAAGTTGCAAGAATCGCGTATGCTGCGAGTCTGCCGACGGACCAATTGGAAAATAACTTCGTTCCTGTTCTTGTAAATACCGGCGACGCGCTGATTTTGATCGACACCGGCTTTGGTCAATCGCGCCGCGAGACCGGCGCAGGGTTTCTTCGCCCCCGCCTGGCCGAGGCAGGGTACGCCCCCGAAGACATCGATATTGTGGCACTGACCCATGCGCACCCCGACCATATTGGCGGGCTTTGGGAAGGCGGTGAACTGGCGTTCCCGAATGCGGAGCTTTTGATCGGAAAACGCGAATTCGATGCCTGGAAATCCGGCGATGGAATCCCGGAACAACGCACTGCGAACCGCGAGATGTTTTTGAAAGTAGTGGCTCCGTTGGAAGACAGGTTCCGGTTTCTTGAAGACGGCGACGAGATAGCCAAAGGGGTGTTCGCCGAAGCCGCCTTTGGCCATTCTCTGGGTCACATGATGTTCCGGGTCAAAAGCGCGGGAGAGCAGGCCTTGATTTGGGGCGATGTGGCCAACCATTACGTTTTCTCAGTCGGACATCCGGGCAGTAAAGTCGGCTTTGACGACGACAAGGACATGGCACTTGCCACCCGCGAACGCGTGCTGGCTGATACTGCGGACAGCGGAGTACTGGTGATCGGGCATCACATGCCCTTCCCCGGTGTCGGCTATGTAAAACGTGCGGACGGAACCTTCCGTTGGGTGCCTGCCGCCTACCAAATTTGGATTTGAGCGATGAAAAGTGTTGGGATTATCGGGTTGGGAATCATGGGCTCGGCCTATGCCAGAAATCTGATCGCTGCGGGCATCACGGTTGCGGGCGTTGATCCGGCACCCGAGGCGAGGCAACGCCTAAAGGCACTGGGCGGCACGCCGCATGAAGGACCGGGCGAATGGCTTGCTGACTGCGACCTCGTGATCCTGTCACTCTTGTCGCCAACCGTGATGCAGGAGGTTTGTGAGAGCCTCGCCGACTTGCTGCGACCGGGCCAGGTGGTGCTGGAGACCGGGACATTCCGCCTCGATGACAAAATTGCAGCCTATCGGACATTGGCGACCCGAAGCATTCACCTGCTGGATTGCCCGGTCAGCGGCACGGGCGCACAGGCCAAAGATGGGGATATCCTGATGATGGCCTCGGGCGACAGCGATGCTGTCGCAAGTGCGCGCCCTTTCATGGCGCATTTCACTAAGAAGGTCATTGAGGTCGGCGAATTCGGCATGGGCAGCCGCCTGAAATACGTCGCCAATCATGCGGTCGCGCTCCACAACGCGGCGGCGGCAGAAACGCTGGCCTATGCGGATGCGCTTGGGCTGGACCGGGAGACGACGTACGACATGTTGTCCACAGGCGCGGGTCAGTCGAAAATGTCCGACCTGAGGATGCCATTGATGATTTCAAGGGCCTACGACCCGCCGACGGCAAGCCTGAAAATGTTCGAAAAAGATCTTTCCGTGATTGGCGACGATCTGCGTCGGCTCGGATTGAAGGCGCCGCTTTTTGATGCGGTTGATGCGCTTTATCAAACGGCCTCGGCCATCTTGCCGACAACCCATGACACCGCATCGGTGTTTGAAGTTTACAGGCAAAAGAAGCAGTAGTTGCCGGGCCCAAGCGTCGTTTCCGCTCCCAAGGCGTTTCTAGAATTACTCAAAGAGATCGACATCATCTAATACCAACGGACCAACCGGCTGACTCTTTTTGGGATTCCCATTTTCTGCGAAGTCTGACTCAATCGCACTTGGCGATTTGGAGGTCAGCATGACGGTTGAGATAACGCGCGATGATATGACGTCGCAGGAATTGCGCAGACAGGCGGGGCGGGTGAAAGACGGGCGCGTTTCGCGGCGGCTTTTGGCGATTGCTTTGGTGCTTGAAGGCGCGTCTCGCAAAACGGCAGCCGAGAGCTGCGGAATGGATCGTCAAACGCTCCGGGACTGGGTGCACCGCTATAACTCGGAAGGTGTTGAGGGGCTTTCGAACCGGGGCGGCGGTGGGGTGAAGCCTTTGTTGTCGAATGACCAGGTGGCGCAGCTGTCGGCGTGGGTTGAGGCCGGTCCTGATCCCGAACGCGACGGTGTTGTGCGTTGGCGGCGCGCCGACCTGGCGCGTCGGGTTGAGGCAGAGTTCGGCATCGAACTGCACGAATGCACAGTGGGCACCTATCTGGCCAGGCAGGGCTTTCGCAAGCTGTCGGCGCGCCCCGAACACCCTAATGCCGACCCGGCGGCACAGGCCGCGTTCAAAAAAACTTTGCAAGCATCGTAGCGGACATCCTACCGGAACGGGCAAAGGGAAAACCTCTGGAAGTGTGGTTCCAGGACGAGGCAAGGGTCGGCCAACAGGGAACGCTCACCCGTATCTGGGCAAAGCGCGGCACACGCCCGCGCGCTCCTCGCGACACGCGCTACAAATGGAGCTACATTTTTGGGGCGGCTTGCCCGGCGCGCGGCTCTGCCGCCGGGCTGATCCTGCCCTATGTCAATACCGAGGCGATGGGCTTGCATCTCGACGAGATCACGAAAGCGGTTACGCGCGGATCACACGCGCTCCTGATCGTAGACGGCGCAGGGTGGCATGGCGCGAAGGGCCTCAGAGTGCCACCCAACATCACGCTGCTGAAGCTGCCGCCCTATGCACCGGAACTCAACCCCATGGAAAACGTTTGGCAATACCTGCGCGCAAACAAACTCGCCATCACAGTGTTTGATACCTACGAGGAGATCCTCGACAAATGCGCAGCCGCCTGGAACTTCTTTGCAAATGACCCAGAGCGCGTAACCTCAATCACGAACAGAGGATGGATAACAGTCAATTGATCAAGCCGTTGGTATAAGTCGCTCAAACATCTGATTTTAAGTAACTTTAGGAAGATCAGACTGCCTTCTGAAACGGCCTAAATACCGAGAAAATTCGCGATGGCCGCATTGAACGCATCAGGCTGATTGATATTCGCCACATGGGCCGCATCCGGCACCTCATGAAAGTCGGCCCCCGGTGTCGCTGCCGCCATGGCCCGCATCACGTCTGGTGCTGCGCCTTTGTCCTCGCTGCCTCCCACATAGAGGACCGGAACCGACACGCCGCCCAGATGTTGCAGGTAATCCAAACGCTTTAGGGCCTGACAGCAGGCGATGTAACCCGTCGGATCATTGCCAAGCACCATTGATCTGATCGCGGCTAACCCATCGGGGTTGGAGTCACGCCAGGCTTGCGTGAACCAGGTGGCCAGCGTGCCGTCCACAACCCCCTTCATCCCGTTTTCGTCTACCGCAGCCATGCGTTGATCCCACATCGCGCGAAACGGTTCCGGCGCATCGGCGCGTCCATCCGCACACACGACACGCGAAATGCGGTCGCCGTGGTCTAATGCAAGTCCAAGGCCTGTCATGCCGCCCAGCGATAAGCCCATGAAGGCCGACGTTTCGATGTCATACGCATCCATCATGCCGATCACGTCGCCAACCAGATCCGCAAAATCATAGGGGCCTTTGGGCGCATCGCTTGCACCATGACCACGCGTGTCATAGCGCAAAACGCGGTACTTACCTGTTAGGAAATCAATCTGCGGATCCCACATACCAAGACTGGCGCCGAGCGAATTTGACAGCACGATCCAGGGTTTCCCAGCGTCATCGCCATCCACTGCGGTATTGATCGTGATACCAGAAGCCAGCGTGACACGACGGCTCATTGGGCTGTCCGTGTTTCCAGCGCTTCCGCGCTATTCACTGCGGGCATCACCTTCTCGGCTAACAAGACCATCGAGCGTCGCGCAAGAGTCGGTTCCGCCCAATCTTTGCCTGCGTAGAGAAGCTTTCCAAATTCGCCAGTTTCTTCGCGGAACGCCAAAAGCTCATCGGTGACCTTGTCCGGCGTACCCCAAATAATCAGGCGGTTGCAGACGTGTTCCAGTGTCACCTCTTCATCAGGCTGGTCCTTGTATTCTTTGAATAGGTTGATGCGGCCATGCTTTTTAAGCTTCATGAACAACTGCTTATAGTAATACACGTAAGGACTGTCAGGATTGGTCGCGTAATCGCGCGCCGTTTCCAGATCATCCGCGACGAAGACCGACTTCGCAACGCGCCAGTTCGCAAGATCAGCGGGACGACCGACACGTTCGCAGCCCTCGACGTATTTAGGCCAATGCGAGGCCACCCATTGTGGCATCAGGAAGTTGGCGCTGATCGGGTCCCATCCCCGTGCCGCGGCCTCTGTCACGCCTTGTGAGAATGGCGCGACGGCCGTGACGACGATAGGCGGATGGGGTTGCTGCAGAGGCTTTGGCATGATGCCTTGTCCAATATCGATCATCTGCGCCTGTTCGGTGGTGATCCGCCCGAAATGTTCGGTTTCGATTGAATAGGGAGCTTCGGTTTCCCAGATTTTCAGAACCGTGTTGATGCCTTCCAGGAACATCGCATTGCGGTTCTTATCTAGAGTCCCGAATACCTCGGCATCTGTGGCAAGACCGCCGGGCGAAATTCCGAAATTGAATTTGCCGTCCAGCATGTGATCCAGCATCGCAATATCGGCCGCGACTTTGGCAGGGTGGATGTTCGGCATGTTCACCGTCCCGGTCCCAAGCCGCATATTCTTGACCGCCGACGCAAGCGAGGCGACAAACATCATGCAGTTGGTAATGTTCTCTGCCTTGTCGGTTACATGCTCACCTACATAGGCTTCAACAAAGCCCAACTCGTCGGCAAGCAAGAACGCCTCGCGGTCTTCCGCAAGACAGACCCGCCAGTCCTTTTCCAGCGGGTGAATGGGCATTGTGAAAAAGCCGAGTTCCATATGTGCATCTCCTGATTTGATCAGAAAATAGCCCGGAACTCTCAGTTCCCAACATAATTATTCAAGGTGGTTTCCATTAAGAAAGTTGATGCCCGGCGCGTGGGATCAACTGACGTTTTGCAGATCGCAAAAGAATGCGGCTGTACCGGCAAAAAGACGGCCCCTGACGGTATCGCGACACGCAATTTGGCCGCCGGTTCGCGAGGCAGGCCACCGCCCAAACGATGATGGCGCGCGGCGTCCAACAGGTGGCAGATAATTTCGAACAGGCCACTGCGGCGTCTTTCGCGGTCCGCCCCTTTCTATACCGCGTCGAAACCAGCGATATCACCGTTTGTGGACGTCTGAGCCGTTCAAACGCATGTGTTCCAGGAACGGGGTGCGGCTAACCTGACTGGTCCATTTTGAATGGTTCGAACAATGCGCGTCGTAGCGATATCTCGCTATCCCGCCATCGAGGATGCGCCGCTACGCAGTCCGTGCTGGGAGATTTTACCGACTATATCGGCAGTCGCGATACCATGGATCGGACCACGGCCGGTTAGATCGGTGACTGGCACCCGGACCGAGCAACACCCACCGCATATGCACAGCCATCGGCACAGAAGGCTGGCCGAATTCTCCCGATACTCCCTTGCCATTCCGCGCGCACAATGTGACAAGCCTATTCGAAATGCAGGCGCTTCTCGACATCATCCTCCCCGTCTTTGTGGTCATTGGCGCCGGGTACTTTGTGACCTGGAAGGGAATGATCAGTGAAGACACCATCGATGCGCTGGTGAAATTCACGCAAAACTTTGCCATTCCTTGCTTGCTGTTTCGCGCTATCTCGCAGATCGATCTGGGGGCCAGCGTCAGCTTGCCGCTCATTTTCAGCTACTACTTTGGTGCCTTCGCCAGTTTCGCCGCCGGGTATGCTGGCGCGCGTATCTTTTTCAAGCGCAATCCAGTCGATGCGGTGGCAATTGCCTTTTGCTGCCTGTTTTCCAACACTGTGCTGCTTGGCCTGCCGATCACCGAACGCGCTTATGGGGCAGAGGCGCTTTCCGCTAACTTCGCCATCATCGCGTTTCACGCGCCGCTTTGTTACATGCTGGGCGTTACCGCAATGGAAATCGCCCGCAACGAGACCTCCAGTGTGGTCGAAGGGGCATCTCGTGTTGTCAACGCGATGTTTCACAATCCCTTCGTGATCGCGATCGTTCTTGGCCTTATCGCCAATATCTCGGCCCTGCCCCTGCCGCGTCCGCTGCTGGGCGGCATCGACCTGATGGCCACCGCGGCCCTACCGACCGCTCTCTTCAGTCTCGGCGGCATCCTGTGTCGATATCGTCCCGCTGGTGACATGAAAGCCATCCTGATGGTCTGCGCCATTTCACTGGTGCTACATCCAGCCATCGTTTTCGGAACCGCCTACCTGTTGGACCTGGACCGCGAGGGTCTTCGGTCCGCTGTCCTGACATCCGCTATGGCACCGGGCGTTAACGCCTATGTATTTGCCAATATGTACGGCGCTGCCCGCCGCGTCGCCGCATCATCAGTCCTGATCGCGACGGCTGGGTCCATTGTATCTATCTGGCTTTGGTTGATGATTCTGCCATAGAACCTTGCACAAGGCCTATCACCTTCAACGCACGCTAGGGTGTCATCGCCAACACCAAAATGTGCATCACCTCAGTTGATTTTCTAGACAGCAAGAACATGCGGCCGCCACGACTCAAATGTCTTTTTCGAGTTCGTTTGAGGCGGTGCCTGCCATACCCCTTCTGACAACAAAGCGCACTATCGCAACGACTTGTGGGGCGATCCCTGCTCTATCAGACCGCGCAAAACAGCGCTAAAACTCTTAAGCTGATCTTCACTGAAGTCGGCAAAGGCTTCTTGGGCGTGTGCATGGGAAAGTTTCCAGGCCGCATCGGCTTTCGCCCGCCCCAGCTCGGTCAGTACAAAACCATCCCCCTGCGCGGCAAGAAATCCGCGACCTTGCATGTTCTGCAGCGCTTCCTCGGTCTCGTGGACCGGAACATTGAGGTGTCTGGTCAAGCCTTCGGCACCAAGCCCCGGCAAATCCTGCACAACGAGCAAGAGCCGCGATTCGATCAGATTCACCTCCAGCGCAGAAACCTTGGGTTGATAAGCGTCTTGGTACGCGCGAATAGCCCTCAGCATCTGAAAAAATTTGTGATCTTCTAGTCGACCATCCGCCGGTTGACAGTCGCCGCGTTCCTTAGACGCCGGCTCGGCGGCAAGATGGTTGAATAACGTCGAATATGACCCCTGATGAAAGCAGAGTGGCGGGCTTCCAAAATCATCAAAGGCAACAACCTTGCCGACAAAAATCCAATGATCGCCCCCATCAATCTTTTGGTAGGATTCGCACTGAAAACGTGCGGCGCAATCAGCAAATATCGGTGCGCCGCCGATACCCTCTCCCCATTCGATTGCAGAGAATTTGTCCTCCTGTTGGCGTGCAAAATGATTGGACAATTCCGCTTGATCCGACGCAAGCACGTTCACCGCAAAATGGGTCGAAGTTTCGAAGATCGGACAGCCTCTCGATGCCTTGATGCAGCTCCAAAGGATAAGGGGCGGGTCCATCGAAAGTGAATTGAAACTACTTGCGGTTGCCCCGACCAGCTCGCCATCGGCGTTGCGGGCGGTAATGATAGTCACCCCGGTCGCAAAATTACCGAGTGCGCGGCGAAACGCATGCGAATTGAAATCGGCATCGCCCGTTTTTATTGTCATCGCCCACTCTCTTCAAATTGCAACGGCACACTAGATTTTGCGCTGGCAGACGCGCCCTAAGTCTAAATGCTCACACAACGCTGGACTTCTTTGTGACGGAGTTCGGACTTTGGCGGAACCTATTTTTTCTGATGATCACTATCTGAACCGCTTATAAAAATCGAAATGATCACCGGGGCATCGCGCCCCAATGGGTCGGAAGGGTGCTGTTGGTGCTGTCAGACGGATGAGAACTGGTCTCAGTTCGCCGACGAATGCCGGAACTCATGCTGAACAGAGTTGGCGCCACTCGGCCAGAGCAGCGGTTCGGTTGGCCTTGCAATTGTCGCGTGTGTAGAGCGCGCTCCTGGTTGAAATGGTTGTAGACGGAGGCATGAACGGCGGCGAATTTCTGTAAACATCCCATGCTGCGGAACCGTTGCATGGCGCGTTCTCGTCGTCGAAACAGCCCCTTTTCATGCTTTGCAAGCAAACCACTGTCAGGCAGCGGGTGCGCGTTCATGGCCCGATTATTTTCCCAGCGGCCCGTTTCCTGCCGGTTGGCGTTGCCAACGACTTTCATCGCAGCGCCGTCGGATCGAAGTTTGTCGGTCACCAGTGTATGAGGACGTCCGTGGCGCTTCATTGATGTCTTGAGGAACTTCAGCGCGGCTTTGCGGTCCCGGTGCTTTTATGACGTAGCTTTCCAGCACCTCACCTTCGTGATCAAACACCCGCCAAAGGGAATGCGTCTCGCCGTTGATCTTTACGAAAACCTCGTCCAGGTGCCATCGCCAATTCGAGTACGCACGCATTTGCTGGACACGTTTACGACGAATTTCTGCGACAAACATCGGGCCAAATCTATTCCACCAGTACCGCATCGTTTCGTGGCCAATGTCGATGCCGCGCTCGTGCAGCACGTCCTCGTGAATTGCGGAGCGAAAGTGGAAATCGAACGTATATCGTGACCGCCAGGCGGATGATCTCCGGGCTGCTGCGAATGCCCTTGAAAGGGTCTGTTTTCGTCATGAACAAAGGCTACGAAACCACCCTGCCCGCCTCAAGCAGATTGGTTCTGACAATGCCCGATCCGGACATGCTTTTGCAGCCATGCTTGCAGATGCAGGAATGAAATCGACCTGGTGCAGTGCTGCGCCGCAGCCAGAAAAACGACTGTTCGTCGTCGCCGTAGCGATTTCCGCAGTACCTATGACCAGGTTACGGACAGGGTTGATATTCACGGCGAACGCGAAAGAGTTAGATCGAAGTTTCCAATGAGAAAAAATAGGCGACGTCGCCTCAATCACTTGCACTAGGCTAGTACAATGCGCGCGGCTAGGGTAAACGCGGCAATATGTGACACTATGGAGCGGGACGGACATGAGCAATTTGGACGAGAAATTTGCAGGACTTGGGGCCGACAATGCCCCCGGTCAGGAAGCACGGCAGAACGGGGATGATCTGCAATCAGTAATGCGCGGCGAGATTATCGCCGGTCGTCCCGTGGATTTCTCACACGGCGACGTAGATGCGTTTAGCCCGACGCCCGGCGCGCGCGAAGCCTGGGTGCGCGGCTATGAGACTGGCGGAACGCAGGCTTACACCGAATATCGCGGCGATGCCGCCATCCGGGCCGAAGTCGCCAAGAGCCTTGCTGCCTTCACAAAAGCACCTGTGGACCATGTTGACGAACTCATCATCACCCCCGGCACCCAAGGCGCACTATTCCTTGCGTTGGGAGCAGTTGTTGATCAGGGCACCAAAGTTGCGATCGTAGAGCCCGATTATTTCGCCAACCGCAAATTGGTGCGGTTCTTCGGCGGAGAGATGATGCCCATCCCATTGCACTACCATGGCACAGCGGCGCAGAACGGACCCGATCTTGACGCACTGGAGGCCGCCTGCGACGGCGGGGCAAAGGTTCTGGTTTTCTCGACACCGAACAACCCTACGGGGCACGTCTTTTCTGAGACTGCGATCACCAAGATCGCGGCGCTGGCGGCCAAACATGATGTCACCGTGATCGTTGATCAGCTCTACTCACGGCTGCTTTACAGCAACGAAAGCTACACCCATTTGCGGGCCTGTGCGATACGACCCGAAAAACTTGTGACGATTATGGGGCCGTCCAAGACGGAATCGCTCAGTGGCTTCCGGCTGGGCGTTGCTTTTGGGTCAGCCCAATTAATTGAGCGGATGGAAAAGCTGCAGGCAATCGTGTCGCTGCGGGCGGCGGGCTACAGTCAGGCTGCATTGATGACTTGGTTTCATGAACCCGAGGGCTGGATGGACGAGCGCATTTCCCAGCACGAGACAATCCGGGATGATCTGTTGAAAGTTTTCCATGATGCGGGCTTCCCCACCGCGACATCGCAGGCCGGAAGCTATGTGTTTCCCGAACTGCCGGCGCTGGTTGTGTCTCCCGAAGTCTTTGTGCGCCTGTTGCGGGTCCAAGCTGGGGTAACTGTCACGCCGGGTTCTGAGTTTTCGCCGCATACAGCATCAAGTATTCGACTGAACTTCTCACAAGATCACGCAGCGTCAGTCGCCGCAGTTCATCGCATTGTGGAGATGGTAGAGAGGTATCGCGCATGAAGATCGGTATTGCAGGGATGGGCGCCGCTGGCTTGCCCGTTGCACAGGCGTTGGATCAGGGAGGCGTCCCCGGATGCACTTTGGCAGGTTTTTCGGCTCGAAATGCTGAGCGGGCCTTAGAACTGAACGGCCATCTGTCGACAGCGGTGCCTCATTATGAATTAGCCGAGATTGCCGATCATTGCGATCTTGTGATTGAAGCACTTCCGCCGACGCTCTTTAACGACCTGGCTATACCGGTTCTGCAAGCTGGCAAAACGCTTGTGGTGTTGTCTGCAAGTCAATTGCTAGGTCGACAGGACCTGATTGATCTGGCATCGGAAACTGGCGCGAAGATCGTGATTCCGTCAGGTGCAATTCTCGGCTTGGACGCCATCAAGGGCGTTGCAGTTGGTACAATTAACTCTGTTGTGATTGAGACACGCAAGCCGGTCGCAGGTCTGATCAAGGCACCTTACGTGGCGCAGATGGACATCGACCTTACTACTTTGACGGAGCCATATCTTATTCTGGAGGGCTCTGTGAGCGAGGTAGCCCAAGTCTTCCCCGCCAATGTAAACGTTGCCGTCGCTGTCAGCTTTGCAGGACATGGCCCCGACAAAACGCGTATGGAAGTTTGGGCCGATCCGTCCTTGGAACGCAACAAGCATACCGTGCGGGTCACGTCAGACAGCTCGGACTTTACAATGTCGATCCAGAACCGGCCAAGCGCCGACAATCCGGCGACGGGAAAGATTACGGCATTGAGTGTGATTGCGTTGCTGCGGCAGAAAACTGCTGTGTTGCAGGTGGGGACGTAAGCCAAATTGACTGGACGCACATGTAGTAGGTGCTTCCCTTGAGCTTCAGATAAGAGCAACTTTGGTGGACCATATGGTGGCCTCCTGCATCAGACGACAATGAATATCGCTTGATATCAGGTGTGTAACTGCAGCTGGCTTAGGATTGTGGTGCCCCCACACGGAC
>JABITU010000167.1 GCA_018668195.1 Tateyamaria sp.
CTTGGTTATATGTTCGTTGCTGCCGGTGTTGGCATGTACTCAGCCGCCATGTTTCATCTGTTCACCCATGCGTTTTTTAAGGCGATGCTGTTTTTGGGCGCGGGATCTGTTATTCACGCAATGCATCATGAACAGGACATGACCAATTACGGTGGTTTGCGCAAAAAGATCCCCTACACATTTGCCGCAATGATGATTGGCACTTTGGCGATCACGGGGGTTGGCATTCCGCTGACACATATCGGTTTTGCCGGCTTTCTGTCCAAGGATGCAATCATCGAAAGCGCTTTTGCCGGAGGATCAAACTATGGTTTCTGGCTTTTGGTACTGGCTGCAGCGATGACGTCGTTCTATTCTTGGCGCCTGATGTTCCTGACCTTTTATGGCGAGGCGCGTGGCGACAAACATACCCATGATCACGCCCATGAAAGCCCCCTGACCATGTTGATCCCGCTGGGTGTGCTGGCGGTTGGCGCGGTTCTGGCGGGCATGGTCTGGTACAATTCATTCTTTGGTCATACCGACAAGGTCGCTAAGTTCTACGGCATCCCATATGCCGAAGCGGCCGAAGCCCATGGTGAAGCCAATGCAGCACATGGCGACGACCATGCCGAAGACAAGGTTCACGCCAAAGACAAGGGTTATGGCGGCGATCATCACTATGTGTTCACTGGCAAGCCGGGCGAAGGTGCGCTCTATATCGCGCCGGGTAATACGCTGCTCGACGACGCACATGCTGTTCCGAAATGGGTCAAAGTCTCTCCTTTTGTTGCCATGCTTTTTGGTTTCGTGATGGCGGTGTGGTTCTATATCTGGAATCCTTCGTTGCCCGCACGTCTGGCCGAAAACCAGCGCCCCCTTTACCTCTTTCTAAAAAACAAGTGGTATTTTGACGAACTTTACAACGCCGTCTTTGTGCGTCCGACGCTTTGGATCGGGAAACAGCTGTGGAAGCGCGGCGATGGCAACGTGATTGATGGCTCATTGAACGGCGTTGCTATGGGCTTTGTGCCGTTCGTCACGCGCCTCGCGGGGCGGGCACAGTCTGGATATATCTTCACCTATGCCTTCGCTATGGTGATCGGGATCGCTGTTTTGGTCACATGGATGTCGCTGAGCGGAGGAGCAAACTGATGGACAACCTTCTTTCCATCGTCACTTTTGTTCCGGCATTGGCGGCCTTGATCCTTGGCGTTTTTTTGCGTGGGGAAGATGCGGCAGCGCAGCGCAATGCCAAGTGGGTGGCGATGTTTGCCACCAGCGCAACGTTCTTGGTGTCGCTCTTTATTCTGTTTGAATTTGATCCCGGCAACACCGGATTCCAGTTTGTCGAGGAAGCCGAGTGGCTTCTTGGCCTGCAATACAAGATGGGCGTTGACGGAATTTCGGTTCTGTTTGTCATGCTGACCACGTTCATGATGCCGCTGGTTATCGCGGCCTCGTGGAATGTTGAGACCCGGGTCAAGGAATATATGATTGCTTTCCTGCTGCTTGAAACGCTGATGCTGGGCGTTTTCATGGCATTGGATCTGGTGCTCTTTTACCTGTTTTTTGAGGCAGGATTGATACCGATGTTTCTGATTATCGGGATCTGGGGCGGGGCAAACCGCATCTATGCCAGTTTCAAGTTCTTTCTTTATACCTTCCTTGGTTCGGTGCTGATGCTGGTCGCCATGGTGGGCATGTTTGCAGATGCGGGTACCACGGATATTGAACGGTTGTTGACCCACAACTTTGCGTCAGAGACGTTTAGCGTGTTCGGCGTACAGATTATCGGAGGCATGCAAACGATGCTATTCGTGGCGTTCTTTGCAAGCTTTGCGGTCAAGATGCCAATGTGGCCTGTTCATACTTGGTTGCCTGATGCGCACGTACAGGCCCCCACGGCCGGTTCGGTGGTTCTGGCCGCTATCCTGCTCAAGATGGGTGGCTATGGCTTCTTGCGCTTTTCGATCCCGATGTTCCCGGTTGGATCTGAGGTGCTGACACCAATGGTGCTTTGGATGTCGGCAATTGCCATTGTATACACCTCGCTGGTGGCGCTGGTGCAGGAGGATATGAAAAAGCTGATCGCCTATTCATCGGTCGCGCATATGGGATTTGTGACCATGGGCATATTTGCGGCTAATCAGCAGGGCATCGACGGGGCAATCTTTCAGATGCTCTCGCATGGGTTTATCTCAGGGGCGCTGTTTTTGTGCGTGGGTGTGATTTACGACCGGATGCACACACGGGATATCGACGCTTATGGCGGCCTCGTGAACCGTATGCCGGCTTATGCGCTGATCTTTATGCTGTTCACCATGGCCAATGTTGGGCTGCCGGGCACGTCCGGCTTCGTTGGTGAATTCCTGACGCTGATGGCGGTATTTCAAGTTAACACATGGGTGGCGGCGGTGGCCACGACTGGCGTGATCCTGTCCGCTGGGTATGCGCTGTGGCTGTACCGCCGGGTTGTTATGGGCGATCTAATCAAGGAAAGCCTGAAGTCCATCACCGACATGAGCAGTCGAGAGCGTGCCATCTTTGCGCCGCTGGTGGTGATGACGATCCTATTAGGCGTTTACCCTGCGCTGATCCTTGACATGATCGGGCCATCCGTGGCCGCCCTTGTGACGCAATATGATACGGCTTTGGCCGCGGCAGAGGCCGCGACCAAGCTGGTTTCAAACTGAGGACCTGAGTTATGGCTGCTGATCTGATAATCATTCTGCCCGAAATTCTGCTTGCGGTCTTTGCGATGCTTGGGCTGCTGGGTGCCGTCTATACCGTCAAAGACGGTTTGGCCTCTGCTATTCTTTGGGCGACGGCTGCCGTGTTCATAGCGCTCGCCGCGTGGATTGGCGTAACTGGGTCAGGCACAAATGTAGCCTTTGGCGGTATGTTCGTGGATGATGGATTTTCGCGCTTTGCCAAAGTGGTTATTCTGCTGTCTGCTGCGAGCATCCTGCTGATGAGCGAAGGCTATATGCGGGCCAAGGGTCTTTTACGATTTGAATACCCGATGCTTGTTGTGTTGAGCGTCGTTGGCATGATGATGATGGTATCGGCAGGCGACCTGATGGCGCTGTACATGGGGTTGGAGCTGCAGTCTCTGGCGCTTTACGTGGTGGCTTCGCTGCGCCGCGACAGTGTAAAATCAACCGAAGCGGGCTTGAAATATTTCGTTCTGGGGGCACTTTCGTCGGGCTTGCTGCTGTACGGCGCATCGCTGGTCTATGGGTCTACAGGCACAACCCTGTTTTCCGGCATCGTACAAGTTGCGCAAGACGACATGTCGCTGGGGCTGCTCTTTGGTCTCGTGTTCCTGATGTCTGGCTTTGCTTTCAAAGTCTCTGCTGTTCCGTTTCACATGTGGACACCGGATGTCTACGAAGGGTCGCCAACCCCTGTGACGGCATTTTTCGCGACGGCCCCCAAGGTCGCCGCGATGGGGCTTTTTGCCCGCGTAATGCATGACGCCTTTGGTGGAGTGGTCGCAGATTGGCAGCAGATCATGGCCCTTTTGTCGGTGTTGTCGATGTTTCTTGGCGCATTTGCTGCGATCGGCCAAAGCAATATCAAGCGGCTGATGGCGTTTTCATCGATTGCGCATATGGGCTATGCTTTGATGGGTCTTGCTGCGGGCACTGTTCTGGGTGTTCAGGCGATGCTGATCTACATGGCGATTTACGTCACAATGAATGTCGGAACCTTTGCGTTTATTCTGATGATGGAGAAAGATGGTCAGCCGGTCACAGAAATTGCTTCGTTGAACATGTTTTCCAAATCTGAGCCGGGCAAAGCTCTGGCAATGTTGGTGCTGCTTTTTTCGCTCGCGGGTGTACCGCCCTTTTTGGGCTTTTTTGGCAAGCTTTATGTGTTGCGAGCGGCGTTTGAGGGTGGTTTGGCATGGCTCGCCGTTGCTGGTGTCATCGCCTCGGTGATCGGTGCATACTATTATCTACGCATTGTGTTCCTTATGTATTTCGGTGATCCGTCCAAAGAAGGGTTGAACGGTGGCAAGTCACCTGTGCTCTGGACGTTCCTGATGGCTTCGGCGGTGATCATGGTTGTTGGCGTTGTGAACATGTTCGGAGTTGAGGGTATGGCCGCAATGGCGGCAGCGACGCTTGTGAACTGATAGTTATGGCGACCCCTTTGGAACATCAAAGATGATATCTGATTGGCCCTCGGGTTACGGTCGTCGGATATTGGCAGAGGTCGATTCTACCCTTAGCGAAGCTGCTCGCATTGCATCGGCTCTAGCAGGACCGGAATGGATAATAGCGCATCGGCAAACGGCAGCGCGAGGTCGCCGGGGGCGCGGGTGGGCCATGCCCGAGGGCAATTTTGCCGCAACTCTGGTGATGCCATTGGACGAACAGCCGGGGCAAGCGGCCTTACGATCTTTTGTGGCATCGCTTGCATTGCGGGACGCTTTTGTCGCGGTTTCTGGCAGAGAGGCCGCCTTTGCGCTCAAGTGGCCCAATGACGTTCTGCTGCGCGGGGACAAGGTTGCCGGGATATTGCTGGAGAGCGTCAGTGCAGGAGCAGGCGTGACGCATTTGGCCATAGGCATCGGTGTGAACCTTGCTAAAGCCCCAAAGCCTGCGATGGTCGAGCCGGATGCCGTACGCCCTGTCGCGCTAAAGGCAGCCCTGGGCGTTGATGTCACGCCAGAAGCCTTCCTGGGTCACTTGGCCCGCGCCTATGCACGGCTCGAAGAGCAATTTCGCGTCTATGGCTTTGCCCCCATCCGCACCGAATGGTTAGCCCATGCTGCACGGCTGGGGCAGCCTATTAAAGCCCGAACGACGCGCGAGACATACTACGGAACCTTTGCTGAGGTGGACGGCGACGGCCAACTTGTTCTAGAGACATCCCAGGGCCGGATATCTATCCCGGCAGGCGACGTCTATTTCTAAGGAGGGCGCGCATATGCTCCTAGCCATCGACTGCGGCAACACGAACACGGTATTCTCTATCTGGGACGACGAGCAGTTCGTCGGTACTTGGCGCACGTCGACCGAGTGGCAGCGCACAGCGGATCAGTATTACGTTTGGCTGTCCACGCTGATGCGGTTCCAGAATATTCAGGTCAAGATAACAGACGTGATCGTATCGTCGACCGTCCCGCGTGTGGTTTTTAACCTTCGGGTTCTATGTGACCGATATTTTGATTGCCGTCCCTATGTGGTTGGCAAAGCAGATTGCCTTTTGCCTAAACTGCCGCGTGTTGATGCGGGCACGCAGATTGGGCCTGACCGATTGGTCAACACGGCCGGAGCTTATGACCTTTGGGGAGGGGATTTAGTAGTTGTCGATTTTGGGACAGCCACGACCTTTGATGTTGTGGACCATGACGGGGCCTATATCGGCGGTGTCATCGCGCCGGGCGTTAATCTGAGTCTTGAGGCACTGCACAGTGCTGCGGCCGCTCTGCCGCATGTGGACATCTCAAAACCACAGTCTGTTGTTGGCACCAACACGGTTGCATGTATGCAATCTGGCGTCTTTTGGGGTTACGTGGGCCTTGTCCGTGAGATATGTGCCCGAATTAAGGCGGAGCGCGACCGCGACATGCGCGTAATCTCTACGGGTGGGCTGGCACCTTTGTTTCAGCAGGCCGAGAGACTTTTTGACGATTACAAAGAAGATTTGACGATGCACGGCCTGACGGTCATTCATCGCTTTAACAAGGAAAATAACTGATAAAATGAGCAGTGAACGATTGATCTACCTGCCCCTTGGGGGAGCGGGCGAAATTGGCATGAACGCATATGTTTATGGCTATGGTGAACCTGACAACGAGCGGCTGATCGTTGTGGATCTTGGTGTGACCTTCCCCGACATGGATGGCAGCCCGGGCGTTGACTTGATCCTGCCCGACATCACGTGGTTGGCCGAACGCAAGGATCGAATTGACGGGGTGTTCATCACTCACGCACACGAAGATCATGTAGGCGCCGTTTCCCACACCTATGAACAGCTGGGTGCGCCGGTTTTTGCGCGCCCCTTTACTGCCAATATCGCGCGGCGCAAGCTGGATGAATATGGGCATGGGCCAGATGCTGTGACCATTGCAGGCACGTGGCCTGAAACCGTCGCGGTTGGGCCATTTACCGTGGGGTTTTTGCCCATGTCGCATTCTATCCCCGAAAGTGCCGCCTTGATCATCGACAGCCCCGCCGGTCGTGTGATCCATTCGGGCGACTTCAAATTGGACGAGACGCCATTGGTTGGAGAGCCTTTTGATCCAAATCTTTGGGCTGAGGTGAGCAAAGATGGCGTTCGGGCTTTGGTTTGTGACAGCACAAATATTTTCTCTCCGAGTGCTGGTAAGTCAGAGGCTAGCGTGGGGCCAGAGATCGAAAAGCTGTTGCGCGGGCATGCTGATGGCATCGTGGTGGCGACAACTTTTGCATCGAACGTGGCACGGGTCAAAACATTGGCCGAGGCAGGCACGCGGGCAGGGCGCTCTATCGTTTTGCTGGGACGAGCGATGCGGCGGATGATTGAGGCGTCGATTGAGACAGGCGTTCTCAAGGATTTTCCCACTGTGGTCAGCCCTGAAGACGCCCGCAGTATTCCGCGTGAAAACCTGATGTTGCTCGTTACTGGCAGTCAAGGCGAACGTCGTGCGGCCTCTGCGCAGTTGGCAAATGGGAAATACATGGGGCTTGAGCTGAAAGAAGGGGACCTGTTTTTGTTCTCTTCCAAGACGATTCCAGGCAATGAACGCGGCGTCATCCGCATCATGAATCAGCTCAGTGAAAAGGGCGTTGATGTCGTGGACGATTCCAGTGGGCTTTACCACGTGTCGGGCCACGCAAACCGTCCTGATATTGAACGACTGCAAGACATTGTTGACCCGCAGATCGTCGTGCCCATGCACGGCGAACACAGGCATTTGCGCGCGCATGTCAAACTGGCAGAAATGCGGGGTCGTGCCGGGGTGCTCGCGGTTAATGGCATGATGATCGATTTGTCTGGTAATGCGCCAAAAGTGATCGAATATGTCGAGACAGGTCGCACTTACCTTGACGGATCTGTGCAGATTGGTGCGCTAGACGGCATCGTGCGCGACCGGATTCGCATGGCGCTGAATGGTCATGTGCTTGTGACACTGATCCTTGATGAACAGGATGAACCGCTCGGCGAACCATGGTGTGAAATTATGGGTCTGGCCGAAACAGGACGTTCGAAGGGTGCACTGGTTGAGATTTTGGAAGAGGATTTGAGTCAGTTCTTGGGCCGCGCGGATGCCAAAACTTTGCGTGATGACAGCGCCTTAGAAGAGGCGCTGCGTCGGATTGTGCGCAAGACGGGTCAGGATGAAATCGGCAAGAAACCTGAGGTGTCAGTTGTAATTAGTCGGATGCACTGACACAAAAAAAGGCGGGCTTTTATTGCAACCCGCCTTTTTTTCGCTCTATGCCAGCCTTAACCGGCGCGTCGTTCATCAAAGCTCAGTTCAATAAAGCTAGGTGTATGATCGCCAAGACCCACAACCCGATTGCCAGTGCGGTCATCGCGGTTCGATGATCGGCCGCGACTGGACGATGATCTGTTTCGTGCCAGTGTGGGCTTGGGCTGCTCAGCAATGGTGTCCACCGGTTGTTCGACGGTTTCAACTGGAGCGCTGCCTGTTTTAGTTGAGCGAGTTGTGCGTGGCGCGCGCTTTGCTTTTGGCGTGTCTTCGGCGGCATCCTTAGGGCCGTCTTTGTTTTCTGATTTTACTGTCCCAAGTGGGTTTTCTATACGAGGGATTTCTTTTTGAATGAGCTTTTCGATGTCGTCAAAATTGCGCTCGTCCCGGGGCACGCATATCATTATCGCTTTGCCATTCCGGCCCGCACGTCCGGTTCGGCCAATCCGGTGCACATAGTCTTCGGCGTGACCCGGTACGTCAAAGTTAAACACATGACTTACAGCCGGCACGTCCAGCCCGCGTGCGGCCACATCCGACGCGACTAGGAAACGCAGACTGCCTGCGCGGAAACCATCAAGCGTGCGGGTCCTGTGACTTTGGTCTAGGTCGCCATGTATCGGTGCGGCGTCATATCCATATTTTGTCAGCGATTTTGCAACGATATCAACGTCGGTCTTTCGGTTACAAAAGATAATGGCGTTTGAACATGTCTCACCTTCACCGTCTATCAGCATACGCAGCGCTTTGCGCTTTTCCGATGCTTCGCGATCTTTGCGCGATCCTTTGAACATGACTACGCACTGTTCGATTGTCTCTGAAGCAGTTGCCTGACGGGCAACTTCTATCCGTTCGGGGTTGCTCAGGAATGTGTTGGTGATCCGTTCAATTTCTGGTGCCATGGTCGCGGAAAAGAACAGTGTTTGGCGGGTAAAGGGTGTCAGGCCGAAAATACGTTCGATATCAGGAATAAAGCCCATATCGAGCATTCGGTCCGCCTCGTCTACGACCATAACTTTGACGTCATTTAGGATTAATTTGCCGCGTTCGAAGTGATCAAGCAGGCGACCGGGTGTCGCAATCAGCACGTCGACGCCTTTGTCGATCAAAATATCCTGCTCTTTGAAAGAGACGCCGCCGATCAAAAGCGCCTTGCTGAGCTTCACATGCTTGGCATAGGTGTCAAAATTCTCGGCCACCTGTGCGGCCAATTCCCGGGTTGGGCACAGCACGAGGCTGCGCGGCATCCGCGCGCGCGCCCGGCCTCTGGCGAGCATGGTGATGAGGGGAAGGGTAAAGCTGGCGGTCTTGCCGGTGCCCGTCTGGGCAATCCCCAAAACGTCACGACCCTCAAGTGCCGGAGGAATCGCACCAGCCTGAATTGGAGTGGGCGTCTCGTAGCCGGCTTCGTCAATGGCTTTGAGAACCTTGGTGTTTAGATTTAGATCAGAAAATTTTGTCATGTATGTCCGTAAGTTACGGACATTAACTTGGCCCGTGGCGTATGTTGATGTCGGCCCGATTGGCCCTAACGGGGGACAAGGCCCCAACATGCTGCGCGTGCATACCAAAGGCGCGTCACCGCGTCAAACGTCAGCATCAGGGAAGTGTTTGCGCGCAATAGTCGCAAGGTCTAAGTCAACGATGCGCAAAAGACCGTGCGCGTCCAGCCGCGCACGCATTGTGGGACTGTCGCGGACCACCTCATCATAGAACTGCCGCAGACCCGCATCCCCCGCATCCGTATGGAGAAGGGATAACAGATCATGCAAGGACATGCCGCCCTGTTGCGCAGGCGCTGCAGCCGGCAATTCGGCCCGGTATGATCCGTGCTTAAACCGATCGTCAAATGCGGCACGCCAAGCGTCCCAGGAAGGTGCATGGCAATGCGCAAGATCCAACGACCCCAGTTCAACAGCCTCTTGCAATGTCGCATCGTTCTGGAACGCATTGTGTATTTGCAGCTTAATGTTGGGCAATCTTGTGCGAACAAAAAGCTTTCCCGCAAGATGGCTGAGAAACCCACCGCGGATATATCTTCCGAACGTCGGGTATATTTGTTCGACCGTCGCGCGTCGCGTGGCATCTGCCGGGATAAATGCTTTGAACGCGTTTTCACTGTCGCCCAGCTTTTCCATCGGACGCACACGGGCGGACATCTGACAGGGCCCCAGAGCGCCCAGACACTTTGCGACGCTGCGCTCTGAGACCAGGAATTCATTGACGTCCATGTGGATCAGCCAATCAACCTCTGCGCGCCGGTTATAGGCATGGGTTGCGTTATAGCTTTGCCGAACCTGGTGCCGGTTCGGCCGTTTTTTGCTAAGCTTTTTCTAATGCGCCTGGTCGCAGATCTGCACCCGGGCTTTCGGATGCGCCTTCAGATGCGCATAGGCGACCGGATTGGCCGCGTCGAGGTACAGGTACAGCCTGTGCGCACCTTGTTCCAGATGATAGGCCGCAAAACGCAGTATGTCGGGCGCGGGTGCGCGAATTGTGGCAGAAAGACCCCAGATGCTCAAGGATCAGTTCCCCAGTGGATCAAAATGTCGTTCGACTGTCTCATCAAAATCCGGCTCTTTTTGGGCGTAGCATGTCAGGGACGGCGGGCAGGTCAAGCTGTTCGGTGCCTTGCAGGGACATCCTGACTGGAGCGTGCCGCGCTGCGCTTTCGCGTGGCTGCTATGCCCGAGAATTGATGGGCCCGGTCGACCTGTCATTTCGACCCTGTCGGCGGCACTCTGAACGCTTGCGGGCGCAAGACTGGCCCAACACCCCCAGCGCGGCGCGGCGCGGGCCGGTCCGGGTCACCGCAGGCAGGAACATGTCTCGCGCCTTGGCTCAGACCATCATTTCCTTGGTCGCGGTCAGCGTAATGTCGGGGTAATCGCGTGCGACGCGGTCTATATCCCATTGTAATCTGGTTAGATAAACAACATGTCCATCGTTATCGTGTGCAATGTGCTGCTTGTTTGAATCACTGAACTTTTCAACAGCGAGCTTGTCACCGCTGACCCATCTTGCGGAGGTAAACTGTGAGGCTCCAAACCGCACTGGCAAACCGTACTCAAGTTCGATCCGGCTGGCCAGCACTTCAAATTGTAACGCGCCCACGACGCCCACAATAAAACCAGAGCCGATATCGGGCTTGAACACTTTTGCTGCGCCCTCTTCGGCAAATTGCATCAGCGCTTTTTCCAGGTGCTTAGCCTTAAGTGGATCGCCCGCTCGAACCCCTTGCAGCAATTCCGGAGCAAAGGAGGGGATGCCGCTAACGCGCAGGGCCTCTCCTTCGGTCAGTGTGTCACCAATCCGCAATTGCCCGTGGTTTGGGATGCCGATAATGTCGCCGGCCCACGCCTCTTCGGCCAGTTCGCGATCAGACGCCAGAAACATCACTGGGTTTGAGATCGCCATCGGCTTTTTGGAACGCACATGGGTCAGCTTCATGCCGCGCTTGAAATGTCCCGACGCCATGCGAACAAAGGCGACGCGGTCGCGATGCTTTGGGTCCATGTTGGCCTGCACCTTGAAAACAAAGCCCGACACCTTTTTTTCCTCGGGTAAGATCTGGCGGGGCAGCGCGTTCTGGATCTGTGGTTGCGGACCATAACGCGCGATGCCTTCCATCAACTCTTTGACACCGAACGAGTTGATGGCAGATCCAAACCAGATTGGGGTCAACGACCCTTCGAGCATCGCAACGGGATCAAGTGGGGGCAGCAATTCACGCGCCATTTCAAGCTCTTCGCGAAGCTTTACCAGCTGATCTTGGGGAACATGCTCTGCCAGATTTGGATCATCTAGGCCATTAATCTCGATCGAAGTTGCGACCTTGTTTCGGTCAGCGCGGTCCATCAGTTCAAGCCGATCGCGCAGAATGTCATAACAACCGATAAAATCGCGCCCGGTGCCAATGGGCCAGCTGGCGGGTGTAACGTCGATTGCCAGGTTCTCTTGTATTTCATCGATAATTTCGAAAATATCTCTGCTTTCCCGATCCATTTTGTTACAAAAGGTCAGGATCGGAAGGTCGCGCAGGCGGCAGACCTCGAACAGTTTTTGCGTCTGGCTTTCGACGCCTTTGGCACCGTCAATCACCATGATTGCAGCATCCACGGCCGTTAGCGTGCGATAGGTGTCTTCGGAAAAGTCTGAGTGGCCCGGCGTGTCTACCAGATTGAACCGAAATTCCTTGTAATCAAACGACATTGCAGAAGCCGAAACAGAAATGCCGCGGTCTTTTTC
>JABITU010000168.1 GCA_018668195.1 Tateyamaria sp.
AATGCCAGATCAAAAAAGGTTAAGTCCGGATCGACAGACTGGGTGCTATCGCTTTCAGCAAGGCGTTTTCATCACATACCCCCTGCTTGCCATGCTCGACAACATGTTCGTCGTGCCCCATATCAACAGAAGAAATAAAATTTGTGATGCCACAGGCTCTCGCATAATCGACAAACTTGATGGATTTTTTTCCGGAAAGAGACCCGGTTATCTTCTGTAACTTCAAAGGACTATCCCGATGACAAAACTTGCTTTTCTTGGTCTGGGTGTAATGGGCTACCCGATGGCCGGGCATCTTCAGGCAGCAGGGCACGACGTCACCGTCTACAACCGAACCGGCGCCAAGGCCGAGGCCTGGACCAATGAACATGGCGGATCAAATGCCGCAACGCCCGCCGCCGCCGTCGTAGATGCGGATATGGTTATGGCTTGTGTTGGGAATGACGATGACCTGCGCGCCGTGTGTCTTGGCGACGATGGCGCCTTTGCGGGCATGTCCACGGGATCGCTGTTCATCGACCACACAACGGTATCGTCAAAAGTGACATCAGAGCTTTACGAGACAGCCAAGCTTATCGGGATCGGGTTTGTCGATGCACCAGTATCGGGTGGTCAAGCTGGGGCCGAAAATGGGCAACTGTCGATCATGTGTGGCGGCGACGATGGCGACTATACCCGCGCCCAGACGGTGATTGCCACCTATGCCAAACTCTGCCGCAGGATCGGGGGATCGGGTGCTGGGCAAATGACCAAGATGGCCAACCAAATCGCCATTGCGGGGCTGGTTCAGGGCCTCTCAGAGGCACTGCATTTCGCTGACAAGGCCGGGCTGGACGGTCGCGCGGTCGTCGAAGTGATCAGCCAGGGGGCCGCGGGCAGCTGGCAAATGTCAAACCGGTTCGAAACGATGCTGGACGACCATTTCGAGCACGGTTTCGCAGTGGACTGGATGCGCAAGGATCTTGGGATATGCCTCGATACAGCAGACGAAAACGGCGCCAGTCTGCCCGTCACCGCGCTGGTCGACCAGTTCTACAAGGATGTTCAGAAAATGGGTGGCGGACGCTGGGATACCTCTTCGCTGTTCAAGCGGCTGCAAGCGCTTTGACGTTGATCTATTTAACGACACGTTCATTGCCTTGGTGCAGATTTTGAACCCGTAGACGTGTATTATTGCGGGGTATAAACCGAGCAGAAAAATGCTTAGTGCTTGCCTGATTGCAGCATTTGCAGTGTTGGGGTATCTGTTTCGCAAGGCATAATAGCCGATGACCACGCTCGAACTGGCCATTGCACGTGGTACGCTCATTGGAAAAATTTTGCGTCAAAAACGCATTGCAGAACCGGAAAATGTTATGACGATTGCCGTATTCCCACTTCCAGCTATCTTCGCATTCAAAATGGTCGTGTGATTTGGTTGCGTCGGCTCAAGCGCCTGCGCATCCAATCAAGCGACACTGTCACCTCGGCGGAAATGACGACTGAATAGAACCAACCAAGGAAATGCTAATGTCAAATACTCTGCGCACCCTGCTTGCCTCACATCATGGTGAATTGCCTGCTCTTGGGGCACCTGACCGGGGTTGGCTCAGCTATGCTGGTCTGCGCAAGCTGTCAGGTGACGTTGCAAATCAATTGGCTTCATTTGGTGTCACTTCGGGTGACCGGGTCGCTATCGTTTTACCCAACGGGCCAGAAATGGCAGCAGCATTCATAACCATTGCGCAAAGCGTGACAACCGCGCCGCTGAACCCGGCGTATAAGCAGGATGAATACGAATTTTACCTTGATGACCTGAACGCCAAGGCCCTCGTGGTGATGGCAGGTGAAAATGGCCCCGCAGTCGCAGCAGCGACCAAATTGGGCACCCAAATCCTGCGCCTTTATGTCGAAAACGGTGCACCAGCTGGTCATTTTTCACTGTCAGCAACCGGAGCCGGCTCGACCGTCTCCGCCGTGGATGCAAACCCCGATGATGTGGCGCTCATCTTGCACACGTCCGGGACCACATCGCGCCCCAAGATAGTCCCCCTGCTGCACAGCAACCTTGTCGCATCGGCCATCAATATCAAGACAGCGCTGGCCCTGACACCACAGGATCGCTGTATGAACGTTATGCCGCTGTTTCACATCCACGGGTTGATCGCGGCAGTGTCCGCATCACTCGCCGCTGGCGGTTCGGTCTGGTGCGCTCCGGGCTTTGATGCGTTGCGCTTTTTCAGCTGGATGCAAGCGGCACAGCCCACTTGGTACACCGCCGTTCCAACCATGCATCAAACGATCCTGAGCCGCGCCCCCCGCAATGCAGGCGTGATTGCTGCCGTGCCGCTGCGGTTCCTCAGATCGTCTTCGGCCTCGCTCCCCGCACAAGTGATGGAGGCGCTGGCCAGTACGTTCAATGCCCCGGTCATTGAGGCATATGGCATGACCGAAGCAACCCATCAGATGGCATCCAATCCGCTGCCGCCACGCGCGCAAAAGCCCGGATCTGTCGGCATTGCTGCCGGCCCCGAGGTCCGTATCGCGCATGAGCTGGAAAACCATCTGGTCGACGGCATTGGCGAAATTGTTATTTCTGGTGAGAACGTCACACCGGGATACGAAAGCAACCCGGAAGCAAATGCCAAAAACTTCTTTGAGGCAGACGGCAAACGCTGGTTCCGCACGGGGGATCAAGGGTCACTTGATGAAGAAGGGTATCTGAGCCTGACAGGTCGCCTCAAGGAGATCATCAACCGCGGTGGTGAAAAGATCAGCCCGCTCGAAGTAGACGGCATCCTTATGGATCATCCCGCAATCGCCCAGGTCGTTACCTTTGCCCTACCCCATCCCAAGTTGGGCGAAGAGGTCGCCGCCGCGGTTGTTCTCCGCGACGACCAGGACACCACCGAAGCCAACATACGCAGCTTTGCCAGCACGCGCCTTGCGGAATTCAAGGTGCCACGCAAAGTCATCATCATGGACGAAATACCCAAAGGGGCGACCGGCAAGATGCAACGTATCGGGTTGGCAGAGAAACTCGGGCTGGCCTAGGCGGCGCAGGACGCGTCTACGCACCTACGTTACAAAGTAAGGGGAAAAATGAAAATTTGCATTTTTGGAGCAGGCGCGATTGGCGGCTATATGGGCGTAAAACTAGCCCAAGCTGGGGCTGATGTCAGTCTGGTTGCGCGCGGGCCACATCTGGCTGCGATGCGCGAAAAGGGCCTGACCTTAATCGAAGAAGGTGCTGACCCGGTTACCGTATCTGTCACCGCCAGCGACGATCCGACCGATCTGGGCGCACAGGATTATGTCATCGTCACGCTCAAAGCCCATTCTGTACCCTCCGTTGTATCCAGAATGCAGCCCTTGATCGGTGCTCACACCACTATCGTGAGTGGCGTGAACGGGGTGCCTTGGTGGTATTTCCACAAGATCGGTGGCCCGCTTGAAGATACACGCTTAACCAGCGTCGATCCCGACAATGCGCAATGGAACGGGTTCGGCCCCGACCGTGTTCTGGGCTGTGTGGTCTATCCCGCTGCCGAAGTGTCAGAGCCCGGAACAATCCGCCATATTGAAGGCAACCGCTTTTCCCTTGGCGAACCTGACGGCAGCAAATCAGATCGGGCCATGGCCCTCTCAAAGGCACTTGCGGCAGCCGGCCTCAAGGCGCCGGTACGGCCAAAACTGCGTGACGAAATATGGGTCAAGTTGTGGGGCAATCTGTCCTTCAACCCGATTTCGGCACTAACCCATGCAACTCTGGATGTGCTTTGCACCGATCCGGGCACCCGAAATGTGGTGCGCAACATGATGATCGAAGCGCAGCAAATTGCTGAAAAGCTGGGCGTGAAATTTCCGATCGACGTAGAGCGTCGGATCGATGGCGGTGCAGCAGTGGGTGCGCACCGAACATCGATGCTGCAAGATCTTGACGCAGCGCGTCCGATGGAAATCGACGCTCTGATAGGGTCGGTACAGGAACTTGGCCGAGTGACCGATACTCCGACGCCCACAATCGATACCATTCTCGCCTTGATACAATTACGTGGTCGGACAGCTGGACTTTATCGTGCATAAACCGGGCAAATCGCAGTGTGCCGTTCGTCAAAAGACCACAAGTGACCCAAAGCCGACTGCTCGAGCCCAAATTTACACTTTCGGATATCCAAACCTGTATAGTCTGCCATACGGCGGACAGGTAACATTCAAGAAATGTGCCTTCGCCCCTCCGCATGCCAAGTCAGAGAGCTGAAATAGCAACCCCAATGGCCAATCCTCTTTATGACAGAATATTCGGTATCCATGCCGGCAAGGAAACCCCTTTTTTGCATCTCGCCGATGGGACGACAATCAGCCATGACAGCTTTCTCGACATGGCCACGCAAATCGCAAATCTAACCCTTATTCTGGACCTAAAGCCGGGTGATCGCGTTGCCGTCCAAGTCGAAAAAAGCGTCGAGGCGCTGGCGATCTATGCGGCCTGCGTTCAGGCAGGATTGGTATTCTTGCCGCTTAATACCGCCTACACAGTCGATGAACTGACCTATTTTGTTGAAAACAGCGGTGCATCGTTGATCGTGTGTGATGAGAACAAGGCAGAAAGTCTAACGGCACTGGCCCGTCGCGCAACGGCGCAGATCGAGACATTGAATGCCGATGGCAGCGGGTCGTTGATGAGACGGGCAGCTGCAATGTCGCGCAGATTTGTGACCGTTGCGCGCTGTGCCGATGACCTAGCGGCCCTTCTCTATACCTCTGGCACTACGGGACGCTCAAAAGGTGCGATGCTGACCCAAGCGAACCTTTTATCTAATGCAGAAACGTTGGTTGACGTGTGGCAGTTCAACGCGACAGATGTTTTGATGCACGCGCTGCCGATTTTTCACACCCATGGACTCTTTGTTGCAACCAACGTGATGCTTGCTGTGGGTGGTAGCATAATATTTCTGCCCAAGTTCGATCCAGATCAGATTATCGAATTGATGCCACGGGCAACAACAATGATGGGCGTGCCAACCTTTTACACCCGCCTGTTGGGTGACGACCGGTTCACAAGCGAACTGACACGCCACATACGCCTGTTTATCTCAGGCTCAGCGCCATTACTGGCAGAGACCCATTCAGCATTCGAGACCCGGACAGGTCACCGGATTCTTGAACGCTACGGAATGACGGAAACCAACATGAACACGTCTAACCCCTATAGTGGCGAACGGCGCGCTGGTACGGTTGGCTTTCCGCTGCCCGGCGTGGAGTGCAAGATTACCGACACCATCTCTGGAGGGGCACTGCCAGACGGCGAAATAGGCCAGATCGAAGTCCGCGGACCAAACGTTTTCAAGGGCTACTGGGAAATGCCCGAAAAGACAGCTGTGGAACTGCGGGGCAACGGTTTCTTTATCACCGGTGACCTCGGCAAGATCGACACAGATGGCTATGTCCAAATCGTTGGCCGAAACAAAGATCTGATCATCTCGGGTGGTTATAATATATACCCTAAAGAGATCGAGCAGGTGCTTGACGCGCAACCTGGTGTGCTTGAAAGCGCCGTGATTGGCGTTCCACATCCTGATTTTGGCGAAACAGTTGTTGGCGTACTGACCCAAAAGTCAGATCAACCGATCGAAGCAAACGCGATCATGGATGCACTCAAAAACACACTCGCCCGGTTCAAACACCCTCGCACCCTTGTGGTGATCGACACACTGCCACGCAATACTATGGGCAAGGTACAAAAGAACATATTACGGGAACGGTACGCCACGATGTTCACTGATTGCTGACAAAATACTGCACTAACTATCTTCAAAGGCGCCAACGTGCTTCATCACAAATGACCGCATCCCCTTTCGTCTGTCTACGCCCTTAACGACAAAGTCTTTGGCGAGCATTCAGCCTAAGTGCGCTGCGCCAAAGTGAGGTTCGTCCCTGTTTACGGATACTGGGCCACTGTGGATCTGTCCATGAAAGCAACATTACATGGAACAGCAACGCAAAACTACACAGATGATTTCAAGGCAGCAGCAGTTGATTGGCTTTATGAACCTGGCGCCACGCAGAACATGAGGTCAAAAGAATTGATGAACAGTTACTGTGGAATTTCGTGGCTGAACAGACGCTTACTCTTCTATCAATACAGTCCTATTTCGAAAGATAATAACAAAGAAACTCCCACCTATTCTGCGTCACTGAAGCAGCAGGCTTTGTTACTTTTTTGAATTAGTCTAGCCGGGGTATCAGATCGAAATGGGTCTAGCCTTGGCAAGGGAATCAAATTCCATCAGCGTGTCGATAAGCCGATCCATTTGATCAAGATAGATCATGTTTGGACCGTCTGATGGCGCACTGTCAGGATTTGCGTGCGTCTCGATAAATACAGCACCGACGCCAATGGCCACGGCTGCGCGCGCCATTACCGGTGCAAATTCGCGCTGACCGCCACTTGATCCTCCCTTGCCACCTGGTTGCTGCACGGAATGTGTCGCATCCATAACTACAGGGTAGCCGGTTTGCGCCATTTGCGGTAATGATCGCATATCAGCTACCAGCGCATTATAGCCAAAGGACGTACCACGTTCCGTTAACAAGATCCGAGAGTTGCCTGTGCTTTCGACCTTGGTCACGATGTTGGGCATTTCCCACGGGGCCAAAAATTGACCCTTTTTGATGTTGACGACAGCCCCCGAGTTTCCAGCTGCCAGCAGCATATCTGTTTGGCGACACAAGAAGGCGGGTATTTGCAGCACATCAGCGACTTCGGCAGCAATGGCGCACTGCGCTTCGGTATGGACATCCGTAAGTATAGGCACCCCGATAGATTTTTTGATGGATTGCAACGCTTCCAGGCCGTCATCCATTCCGAGCCCGCGAATGCCACCCAGTGACGTGCGATTGGCTTTGTCGTAGCTGGCCTTGAAAATGTATTGCGCGCCGACCGCATCACAAGCTGCCTTGACCACACCTGCGATGTCCTGCCCCATTCCTGCACTTTCAAGTGTACAGGGGCCTGCAATTATGGTGAGCGGCAGGTCATTGCCGATGACAAGGTCGGCGACTGGGACATGTTTCATTCTAGCTGGTTACCTGTTCTCTGAGGATCGACGCGGTAAGCGAGACCATCAAGTAAATGCCTGCA
>JABITU010000169.1 GCA_018668195.1 Tateyamaria sp.
ATTCGGTACGCGCAAAGATGATCCAGCGCGCAATGCGCATACGCTGACCACCGCCCCTTGGAATGTCCAAATCGATGGCATGGTCGATAACCCTGGTGACTATGCCATGGCCGACATCATGAACGCGATGACGATCGAAGAGCGCATTTATCGGTTCCGGTGTGTCGAAGCGTGGTCGATGGTCGTTCCTTGGAACGGATTTGAGCTGGCGGATTTGTTAGATATGGCTGGTGTGCAAGAAGGTGCGAAATACGTCGCCTTTGAAACCGCTCTGCGCCCGGATGAGATGCCCGGCGTTCGGTTCCCCGTGCTGGACTGGCCCTATGTTGAAGGTCTGCGTCTTGACGAGGCGATGCATCCGTTAACGATCATGGCGACGGGCATTTATGACAAACCGATCCCAAACCAGAATGGCGCGCCGATGCGCTTGGTCGTGCCGTGGAAATATGGCTACAAATCGATCAAGTCGATTGTGCGGGTTACTCTGACCGATCAGCAGCCGCCAACCAGTTGGAACAAATCGCAAAGCAGCGAATACGGTTTTTATAGCAACGTAAATCCAACCGTTGATCATCCGCGCTGGAGCCAGGCCACCGAACGGCGTATCGGTGGGGGGCTATTTTCCCGGCGGCAAGACACGCTGATGTTCAATGGATACGAGGAAGAGGTCGCAAGCCTGTACCAAGGCATGGACCTGAGCGCTAATTTTTGATGCTTTCAACCGCCAAAGAGAACAGTGTGCATAGTACGCCCGGGAAGAAAAGTGAAAAGACCGGGCAAGACAAGCCCCATGAAAAACAGTGCCCGCATGATCGTCCGGTGGAGGGCGATATCCCCGCGGCGTGCGGCGAATACAGCCCTTGGGAGCATCAGAAGTGTGAAAACAGACAACAGATGAATTGGGCTGAAAATCCAAATCACGCGCAGCTCGTGAATCCAAAAGCTGGACAGTGCGACCAAGGTCATCAACGCCACCCACGCCCGGCCCAGCATTCGGTGCGCCCGCGTGCCTTTGGTCCCGAACAGCTGCCACGCGGCAAGAACCAATGCGATCAGCGCGCATATTGCATGCCAGAAGATGACGGCACCATTGTCGATCAACGGTTGAATGCTGGGGTCTATCATAATGAGCTCCAATTATGCGCGAATTCGGTTGTGTTAGCCGCATGAAGAAAGCCGTCGTTGATGCCATAAATTGGCGGGCCCGCAAAATCCCCACATGGGCTGTATATATAGTATGCCTGATGCCGGTGCCGTACTTTCTTTATCTAGGCATGACAGGCGGGCTGGGGCGAGAGCCAATAAACACCTTGGAACACGAACTGGGAGCGCTGGCGTTTAAGTTACTGCTCGTTGGCTTATGCATCTCACCTCTACGACGGTTTGCTGGCATCAACCTCGTCAAGTTCCGCCGTGTCCTTGGCCTTTTGGCATTCTCCTATGTTGTATTGCACCTGCTGGTTTGGGCGGTGTTAGATGTACAGGCCTTGGACCGGATATGGGCGGACATCGTCAAGCGGCCCTATATTACGATTGGAATGGTTGCCTTTGTTTTGATGATCCCATTGGCCGTTACATCAAACAACACTTCGGTCCGCACTCTTGGGGTGATGTGGCGTAAGGTACATATGCTGACCTATCTGGTGAATATTTTGGCTGCGCTGCATTTTGTTTGGCTTAGCAAGGGTTTTCAGTTTGAGCCAATCGCCTACTTGGTCGTTACGGTCGGGCTTTTGATGATCCGCATTCCATTTAAGCGTAAGAAAGCGGCGACCTGACAGCGCAAAGCTCTAGTATTGGTCACGATCAGAACCGCGATCCAATTGGGTGACGCGCCAAAGCAGGTTGAATCGGTAAGCACGACAGTAATCTCAGAAAATTATGGCACTGAGTCGCTTTAAGGCCGACTCGGTTTGATGAATCAGATCTGATTCCGTGGTGATTTGCCGAATTCAAACTGGAGTCTTGGGGATAGCTCTGTGGATAACCCAATATGTAGGGCTTAACGGCTACGTTAATTGAATCTATGTGCGAGAATTTAAGTGCAACTAACTTGGGAAGCCTGAGAAAAATAAGGCCAAGATACTGGTTTTATTATAAAAAAGATGATTTTTGAAAAAAGATGCTGTTTCTGCAAAAAAAGGGTTGCGGGTGCCCGGTACTAACCTTAGAAGCCCCTTCAACGGCAACGCAGAGATGCACGTCGGGGCGCCGAACGGAC
>JABITU010000170.1 GCA_018668195.1 Tateyamaria sp.
CACAATAAGGCGTCTGGCCAACCGTATCGATGCAATCTACGCCAAAGTTTAGACTGGCAGGATCGCGCAGACCGCCCACTTTTTGACGATGCGTTATCCTGCCTTTGGCAACGATACTGATCTCACCGATCAAAAATTTTCGAAGACAGGGCGTGGCGCAGTGACGCGCATAGGCGCTTGATCCCGCCCCGCAAGCAGCCCATTCTGTTATTAGCACATATTAAGGGTAAGCAAATGACATCCGATAACTCACTCTCAGGCAAACACGCTTTGGTTACGGGCGGCGGCACCGGCATTGGTCTTGCCATAGCACAGGGGCTGGCCGATCAGGGCGCACAGGTCACCATCACCGGCCGCAGGCAAGAGGTGCTGGATGCTGTCGCGGGTCCTAGTCTTTTTGGCGCAGCTATGGACGTGCGAAACGAAGCTTCCGTTTGTGACGTGATCGCAGCAGCAGTCGATGCGCGCGGACCGGTGCAGATCTGCGTACCCAATGCTGGCATTGCCGTTGGCCGCAGCCTGCACAAGACCGACATGGATTTTTGGCGCGACATGATGGCAACCAACCTTGACGGTGCCTTTCTTACAATCCGAGAGTGTCTGACTGGTATGCGACAAACCGATTGGGGCCGCGTGATCGCAGTATCGTCGATCGCCGGCCTTCGCGGGTTGCCGGGCGGTGCCGCCTATGCAGCGTCCAAGCACGGGCTGATTGGCCTGATCCGGTCACTCAGCGAAGATTACATGGGCCAGCCTTTTACCTTTAACGCGCTCTGCCCCG
Source organism: Tateyamaria sp. (assembly GCA_018668195.1). Next base: position 782 of record JABITU010000170.1, read on the forward strand.
GCTATGTGGACACGCCTATTGTTACCCGTAATCAGGATTCCATCGCCGCCCGCACCGGTATGAGCAGTGATGAGGCCCGACAGATGATGATCGATGCCAATCGGCACAAACGGCTGCTTGATGTGGAGGAAGTTGCCGCCGCAGCCCTTTGGCTGACTGGTCCCGGTTCGCAAAGTATGAATGGTCAGTGCATCCAGATTTCGGGCGGTCAAACCGTCTGATTACAGTCCGACCGGTCGAACGTCGGCACGAGCCAGCACATAGGTGTGGATTGCAAACACGACCGCGCGGCTTTCCGGCAAGCGCAGCAGCGTTTGCCGCTCGCTTCGATAATAGGGCCCACGCGCGGACCCACCAGTCACACGGCGCGGTTCCAAGGCTGAACGTGGCTGGAACAGCTCGGGGTCATCGTACCAAAGCTGATTGAACCGCCACAACGGTCGCCCTACCTGGATTCCGTCAAACAAGCGCTGCACACGGCGCGCGAGATCGTTGTCATATTCGGCCACAGGCACGTGAATATTCGTCAAGGGCTGCCCCGCCTTTTCGCGCAAACGCCACGAGGCTGGAAAACACAACACAGCCGCGCTTAGCACATGTTCGGCACCGCGTTTTTCCATCAGCACAAAATCATTTTGCAGCAACCTGCCCAGCAGGTGCATCGGATTGGCATCATCGGACAGATCAACCATCCGGCCATCAGGGCAACGCACCGTGGACCTATCAACGCCAAATCCAAGGCCCGGCAACTCGGCAATGACAGCGTTTAAAAGTTCTAGTGCCGCGGGCGCGGCCTCCGGCGCTTGATACAGCACCTCGTCGGGTCGTTGTTCTAGCAAATGCAACCGGTGCGTCATCTGCGCGGCATAAGCTTCGTCCACGCGCAACCATGCCCCATGCTCTGGCTGGACGCCGGGCAATGCACGCCCAGCGCGCATATCCTTGGGCAAGTGACGCTGCAAGATTGGATGTAAATCGGGGGTCTGTGCCATGATCACGACTTAGCGCAAAAATCAAGCGTCCGAAAGCTAACCCGTCTCTAGCGTTGACTACCTGTGCAACCGATTACCCCCCGCACAGAAAAACCGCACCAACGGCGTGTCGCAAAATGGCAAGTAAAGGCAAAAAAATCGCGTCACGCTACCACAAAGGCAGCGAGGGCCCCGATGAACAAACATTACCGAGACATCCGCAAGATTGACCCGACCGCTGGCCCGACCCTCGGCGATGGCACCCCAAATGATGCCGACCGTATGGAGATCGGGCCGACTCAGCTTGCCTATGACGAATGGCGCGCGGCGGAACTGATTCTGCCGGATCTGGCGGCAATGCGCACCTACCGCTGGAAACGTCTTACTCAGCATGTGGTTGATCGCGATTACGCGGGGATACTGATGTTCGACCCGCTCAATATCCGCTACGCGACTGACAGCACCAACATGCAGTTGTGGAATACCCATAATCCGTTTCGTGCAGTTTTGGTCTGCGCCGATGGCTACATGGTGATCTGGGATTACAAGAACGCGCCGTTTCTTTCCACCTTCAACCCATTGGTACGCGAACAGCGCTCAGGTGCTGCGTTGTTCTATTTCTCGACGGGGGACAAGACAGATGTGGCCGCAAGCAACTTTGCAGCCCAAGTGCGCGATCTGCTGGCCGAACACAGCCCCGGCAACAAGCGCCTCGCCGTGGACAAGATCATGCTGCATGGCGCGCATGCCCTGCAAGCGCACGGTTTTGAGCTGATGGACGGTGAAGAGGTCACCGAACACGCCCGTTCGATCAAGGGCACAGACGAAATTCTTGCCATGCGCTGCGCCAACCACGCCTGCGAGACCACCGTGCGCAAGATGGAAGATTTCGCGCGCGCCAACGTCGGTGACGGCAAAACCTGCGAAGATGATGTCTGGGCCGTTCTGCATGCCGAGAATATCAAACGCGGCGGCGAATGGATCGAAACCCGCCTGCTTGCGTCGGGTCCGCGCACCAATCCGTGGTTTCAGGAATGCGGCGGCCGCGTGTGCCAGCAAAACGAGATCATATCCTTTGATACAGATCTGATCGGTTCCTATGGCATCTGCATCGATATTTCGCGCTCTTGGTGGATAGGCGGCCAGAAACCGCGCCCCGATATGGTCTATGCGATGCAGCACGCAGTGGAACACATCCAGACCAACATGGAAATGATACGTCCCGGCGTAACAATTCCGGAACTGACTGCAAAAGCCCACGTTCTCGACGACCAGTTTCAGGACCAGAAATACGGCTGTCTGATGCATGGTGTCGGACTGTGTGATGAATGGCCGCTGGTTGCGTACCCTGACAAGGCGGTGCCCGGGGCTTTTGACCACGCGCTGCAACCCGGCATGGTTCTTTGCGTCGAGGCCGCCGTGGGCGCGGTTGGGGCAGATTTCACGATCAAGCTCGAAGATCAGGTCCTGGTGACCGAAGATGGGTATGAGAACCTGACAACCTATCCATTCGATGCCGCACTGATGGGCGGCTGAATCGTTGACTCAATAACCGATGCCATCGGTAAATCGTCTAGGGTCGTAACCCTATAATATAAATGATTATAAAGCGTTATACGAAACACTCGCATCACCTAACGCTGCCCGGTCATAGCCCTGCCCAGCGCCGTCCATTGGCTATGTTTGGTGCAGATTTCATGACCATGCGCACAAATCCCTCCGAAAAAAGTCAATGTAGTAACGGCATAATACCATCATCCATCTGATCGCTGTTAGGACAGCATTGGAGGAGAAAACATGACCAAACTTGTGCACAGCATGATCAGAGCTCTGAACGAGACCCGTTCGGTGCAATTCTATCAGGACACTTTCGCGTTAGAGGTCGTTGACCGGCTGGATTTCGAAAGCTTTACGCTCATCTACATGGCGCTTCCCACATCGGCATTTGAACTCGAACTTACGATCAACAAGGATCGCGAGATGCCCTATGACTTGGGTGACGGCTACGGGCATCTGGCTATTGTGGTGGATGATCTCGAAGCAGCGCATGATAAAGCCACCAAAGCAGGGTCGGTCCCGGGCAACATCGTTGATTTCCGTCCCGGCGGAGAGCGCGTCGCCAAATTTTTCTTCATCAAGGACCCAGATGGGTACCAGATCGAAGTCATCGAAAAAGGAGGACGCTTCAAATGATATCCCGCGACCGAGGAGGACGTCTCACGACGTCGCGTCGCAATTTCATCAAAGCCGGCGCTGTCGCCGGTGCCTTAACCGTAAACGTAAACTGCCATCTGTATTGGCCGCACAACAAACTGAGGGAGAAAAATCCATGTTGTTCCATCTAGATTTTCACGTAGAGTATTCGGCAGAAATGGGTCAAAATGACCTGTTCGCAGTATGGGCCGAAGAAGCAGGCGCTGCATTGGGTGCGAAAGACGCAGGCGTCGTTGTGGACCTTTGGAAGGCCGTAGGCGAGCGCCGTGTCATCGTAATCGCAAATGTCGAAAGCATGGAAATGCTTGACCAAATTCTGCTTGATCTGCCAATCATGCAAAAGATGGGACAGCACGTTCAAGTGGACGTAACTGCCCTCAGAACCTATGAAGGTTTCGCAGCAGACGTAAAAGAGCGCGTCGGACGCTGATCTAAAAAAAGGAGACGTTCAAATGTGTCAGTTGTTTATAGATGCAGATCCGGCACTTTGGACGTCTCACACCCGTTCTTTCCGAATGGATGGGATGGTGACAAGTGTGCGCCTAGAAGAGATGTTCTGGCGCACGCTCGAAACGATCGGACATCGGGACGATCTGACAGTGCCGCAACTGCTGCATCGGCTTTATAATGAAAGCCTTGATGCGGGGCACGATGTTGGCAATTTCACTTCCTTTTTACGCGTCTGTTGTTTGCGATTTATCGATCTTCAGGTGCGCGGCCTAATACCGCAAGAAGTCCATGTAAAAATCTCTCAGCTACCATCGCGCGATATTTTGTCAATCGAAGCTGTTGAGCGCGCAAAGGCCAATCCAAGACTGTCATAGTTGGTCAGCTAACTTATCGTCCAAATTATAATTTTCCACGACAATCGTTGCCCATTCTAACTTTACAGGTTGGTGTCTAAGGCGCCGTTTTGTCGTTCCAAAAGTATATTCCTCATTACGAAAGTGGTGTCGTTTGTGCGAAAGAAAAAGCTTATTAACGCGATGGAAACCGATGGCCGGTATTCCACGGTGTACAGCTTAAGTCTTAAAGGAACGACGGTATGCGCTTAACGATTGCTCGCAAGATTACCCTCGGCATGATCGCCGTGGTCTCTGTATCTCTTCTTATTACAGCCGCAACAGCGGCATATCTCGTCCGGAATTTGACAACTCCGATGGTAGAGAATGCCCTTGGCGCACGTATGGAAAACGACCGGAACCAACTTCTGAATTATCTTGGTTCCATCGACCGTGACGTCGCCCTTTGGGCAGGCCTGCCAACGACGCGTGAGGCGCTTGAAGAATTTAACTTAAGTTGGTCACAGATCGAGGGAGATCAGCTGTCTCTTCTGCAAGATCTCTACATCGAGATGAATCCAGCAGAAACAGGACAGAAGGACGAGATGTATGACGCCGGTGATGGTAGCACTTACTCTGCAGCCCATGCCCAGTTCCACCCAACTTTCCGTGATTTCAAGGATGATCGTGGATACTATGATATCTTTCTGATCGATACTGCAGGCAATATCATTTATTCGGTCTACAAAGAGCTCGATTACGCGACCAACCTTGAAACCGGCCAGTATCGCACTTCGGGTCTTGCAGATGTCTTTCGCGGAGCGATGAAGACCGAAGCAAGTGAAACAACGTTCGTAGATTTTGCGCCCTACGCCCCGAGTTACGGCGCACCGGCATCGTTCATCGCGCGGCCTGTTGATGGCGCGAACGGAAAGCGGCTTGGTGTTATTGCCTTCCAGATGCCCGTTGATCGAATAAATGCGATGCTCGGCGACCGCGGCGGCAATGTCCATGCGATGGTTGTAGGTGAAGACGGAACCATGAGGAACCAAGACGACCGAATCGACGGAGATACAACACTGGTTGAACGTGTTGAATCAAAAGCTGTCGACGCCGCATTGGTCGGACGTGCTGGGAATAATCTGAACGATCGTGCAGGCCAAACATACCTTCAGTCGTTTGCGCCAATTTCGTTTAACGGCACCACTTGGGCGTTTTTGACCGAGCAGGATACTGTCACTGCCTTTGCTTCGGTCCGCGGAATGGAGCGCGCACTCATTGGCATTAGCCTGCTGATGCTGGCGATTGCCATGCTTGTCGGTTGGCGTATCTCGAGCCAGATCGGTCGCCCGATTGGTTCTATGCTAGAAGATATCCATGAACTCGCACGTGGAAACACAGACCACGAAACAACCGTCACGGGGCGCAACGATGAGATTGGTGATGTGCAAATCGAACTGCGCAAGATGACCGAAGCCCTGCGGGGTAATGTCGAGGTAGCCCGACAGATATCTGAAGGCAACCTCGACGTAGAGGTTGTAGTTGCTTCAAAAGACGACAAGTTCGGACTTGCCTTACGCAGTATGTCAGAGCGCCTTAGGTCGATTATCAAGGGCTTGAACGAAACAGCCGGTCATCTGTCTCGCGAAGCGCGATCGCTGAAAGAGACGGCAGACGAACTGGCGAATGCATCTGAAAGTCAGGCCAGTGCGGCCCAAGAGGCAGCAACTTCGGTAGGACAAATGACTGCTAACGTTCGCCTATCCTCCGACAACGCTGCACAGACCGAGAAAATGGCCGAGAAATCTGCTGAAGATGCGAAAAAATCAGGTGAAACTGTCGACACAGCGGTAATCTTGGTGAAGTCAATTGCCGATAAGACTAAAATCATTCAGGATATTGCTCGTCAGACCGACCTGCTCGCTCTCAACGCAGCCGTGGAAGCCGCGCGCGCTGGAAAACACGGCCTTGGCTTTGCTGTCGTCGCATCCGAAGTTCGAAAACTCGCGGAACGGAGCCAAAAAGCAGCTGCAGAAATCGACAGCATGTCGGTGCGGACAGTTCAAGCATCTGAGGAAGCGCGCACGATGATAGAAGAATTTCTTCCTCGGATTGTTAAGACGACTGATCTGGTAGCTGAAATCTCTTATGCCATGCGCGAGCAGAGCGTCGGAGCTGAGCAGATCAATCAAGCAATCGGCGAACTGGACAACGGAATCCAGAAGAGTTCGGAGATGGCGCGTGTCACGTCTGAAAACGCAAAAGCGCTCTCAGAGCAGTCTGCCACTTTGGATGAGGCAATCGGGTATTTTCGATCTTCCCAACCTGGCGCTCTAAAACCAAGTTCAGTAACTACTGATGCTGCGCAATCTGCTACTCAGCAGTCTATTTTGAAACAAGTCGCCTAATTGATCTTTTGGTGTGGTGGAGCAACACGGACTGACGGCGCAAGCGACTAGACTTATCGCGCTTGCGCCGCCGTTGGTCTTGTCCCGGTTTAGTTGCGGTCTCGTTCGAGCAATGTTTGGTATTACGGAGATTAAGAATGGCACCGAGATGCTTTCCTCGCCACGCAGGCACGCCAATACAATGCGGATCTTCTCTTCAGCTGGTTAGGTAATTTCCCCTTAAATTAGTGGTGTTCAAAAGTAGAATTTTCTCGGCAAGATATCTGCGGAGATTTTTGATGAAGACAGCACGATATAGCGACGCACAGATCATGGGCATCTTGAAGCAAGCAG
>JABITU010000171.1 GCA_018668195.1 Tateyamaria sp.
CACCAAAAAAACGTTGGGTGCCGATATGCACGTCAACCTAATGGCCCGAGCAACCTTGCATGTTCCTGCAGCGCATAGCGATCAGTCATCCCTGAAATATAGTCACTGACGCTGCGCGCACGTGCGGTTTGATCTGTCACATCGACATGGACCAACCATCCCTCGGGCAATACCTCTGGCTGATCCAAAAACAGTGGGAACAAATCAGTGACGACGCCAGTCACCTCTTCACGTTTTACCATGACGGATGGTGCACGATACATGTTTTTAAACAGAAAATAGCGGATATGCTGCAAATCAGCCCACATCGCATCCGAAAATCGGATGACCGGGCGACCAAGATGCCGAATATCGGCAACACAGCGAGCGCCGCTTTGGTTCAAAATCCCAGTTGACGTCTCTACCACATCGCTCACCATCGCGCCAAAGACCCGGCGCAGCGCCTCGTGGCGACGACGCATCGGGTCCAAACCAGGGTATGCTGCGTCCACTTCGGCGAAAGCCAGACCCACAAGAGGCAAGGCCATCAGATCACCTTCGTCAAACAACCCTGCCCGCAGGCCGTCATGCAGATCATGATTGTTGTAAGCAATGTCGTCTGACAGTGCGGCCACCTGCGCCTCGGCACTGGCGTGGGTGCCCAGTTCAAGATCGTGTTCAGCATCGTATTCAGCCAGCGCATATGGCAAATCACCAGTGACCGGTCCATTATGTTTAGCGATCCCCTCAAGACATTCCCACGTCAGATTCAGCCCGTCAAAATCGGCATAGTGGCATTCCAAACGAGTCACTATGCGTATGGCTTGTGCATTATGATCAAAGCCGCCGTAGGGGTTCATTAATGCTTGTAAGGCATCCTCGCCTGTATGGCCAAAAGGCGGATGCCCGAGATCATGGGCCAGCGCAACAGCCTCAGTCAGTTCGTCATTCAAACCCAAAGCGCCCGCAATGGTGCGTGCCACCTGTGCCACTTCAATGGAATGCGTCAGGCGCGTGCGGTAATAGTCGCCCTCATGTTCCACAAAAACCTGAGTTTTGTGCTTAAGCCGGCGAAAGGCCGAGGCATGAATGATTCTGTCCCGATCCCGTTGAAAACACGACCGAAATGACATTTCATTCTCTGGCCATCGCCGCCCATTGGCGCTGGTTGGATCGCTGGCAAAGGGCGCGGACATTTATGGTGATCCTTGTCGCCTGTTTCATCTTCACATATATTAGAAGGTGATCACGAATGAAACCGCTGACCGTCGGAGACCGCCATATGCAATTGCCACCAAAAGTGACGCCACGCGCCTTTGAACGATTGGCAGAGATCGGGGCGTCTGATCAAGGTCAGGCCCTTAGGATCGCGGTTGAAGGTGGGGGCTGTTCCGGATTTCAATACGAAATTGCGCTGGATCAACCCAAAGATGATGATCTGGTGCTTGAAGGATCGGGCCAAATGGTCGTGGTCGACGCAATTTCACTGCCCTTTTTGTCCAACGCTATCATAGACTTTTCCGAAGAGTTGATTGGCGCACGGTTCGTCATCGAGAACCCTAACGCCACCAGTTCGTGTGGATGTGGTACGTCATTTTCGATGTAGATCAAGCCACAACATTCTAAAAGCTAAACATAGCGTCAAGGCCCCTAACCCGAGTGCAGGATGGCGGCCAACGGGCCAGCTTCATCAATTGCACGAATTGCCGCCATTTTATTCGCGGCCCAAACTGGCTATTTTTGCCCCGATCACTTGCTGCCGTCTACGCAATGCGTCACACCAGATTATAGCAGCATCAAAGGGCTACGAGATGAAAATTGCCACCTTCAACATCAACGGCATCAAAGCCCGGATTGAAGCGCTGCCGCGGTGGCTTGATAACGCGAGCCCAGACGTTATCTTGCTGCAAGAGATCAAATCAGTCGACGAGAATTTCCCGCGTGAGATGTTCGAAGACCTTGGCTATAACGTCGAAACTCACGGACAAAAATCATTTAACGGAGTGGCAATCCTATCCAAACTGCCGCTCGAAGACGTGATGCGTGGCTTGCCCGGTGACGCAACCGACGAACAGGCCCGCTACATTGAGGCGACGGTTGTTGGGGAAGTACATGCAGTTCGGCTGTGTGGGCTCTACCTGCCCAATGGCAATCCAGCGCCCGGCCCAAAATTTGATTATAAGCTCGCCTGGATGGAACGATTACGTGCCCGTGCCATCACATTGTTGGCTGAAGAAATGCCTTTTCTTATGGCTGGCGATTACAACATCATCCCCCAACCAGAAGATGCCAAGAGGCCTGATGCCTGGCGTCAGGATGCGCTGTTTTTGCCTCAGGCGCGCGCCCAATTCCGCCGCCTGCTGAACTTGGGCCTGACCGAAGCATTCCGTGCGCGCACCCATGGGCCCGGTCACTATTCATTCTGGGACTATCAGGCAGGAGCATGGAACCGGGATGACGGTATCCGCATTGATCATTTTCTGCTCAACCCAACCTGCGCTGACCTGCTACAAGACTGCCAAATCGACAAACCCGTACGGGGCGAGGAAAGGCCTTCTGATCATGTACCCGTCTGGATCAGCCTCGCAGCCTGACAGCGCATCACCTTGTGACCAGGATGTGTCCGTTTTTGGCACCCCGATAACACTCGTACCCATTTTTAAATATGCGAAAGCAAACGGATTATAGCGTTTGGCGAAATACCTGAAACAGAAAACATGACCTAACACGTTGAAATATTTCATCTTAGAAAGCGTTAGGTAATGCAAATTTTTCGCATGACGTTTTGTGCAAACCTTTTAACCTACAGTAACGGGACGGCGGGCGGGGCGTCTTTGGCGAAGCCAAACAGCGTCCGATAGGCGTTACGCCTCCAGCTCGGCATCCCAATAAAGGAAATCCATCCAGCTTTCATGCAGATGGTTTGGGGGGAACTTGCGTCCCATGTTGCGCAACTCTTCCGCACCAGGTTGCCGCGGTGTCTTGCGCAACGCCATGCCCGTCCGATGCAGCGGCTTGGCGCCCTTGCGCAGATTGCACGGCGAACAGGCCGCCACAACGTTTTGCCAACTTGTCACTCCGCCAGAAGCACGCGGCACAACGTGGTCAAAGGTCAGCTCGCCCTTGGCACCACAATACTGACAGCGAAATTCATCCCTCAAAAACAAATTAAAGCGCGTGAAGGCCACGCGCTTTTGAGGTTTTACATAATCTTTTAATACAACAACCGACGGTATTCGGATTTCGGTACTGGGCGAACGTACCACTTCATCATATTCAGCCACGATATCGACCCTGTCGAGCCACGCCGCCTTGACCGCCTCCTGCCAAGGCCAGAGCGACAAAGGGTAGTAACTGAGCGGCCGGTAATCAGCGTTTAGCACCAAAGCCGGATGCTGCTTCAACGCCGTAGGGCTGCGTACAAATTCTGTTCTGAAATCGCCGTCCACAAGTCTTGCTCCGTCCCTTAGCTTAGAGCAGTGCGAGCGCCAGAACCGGGTGCCTGCCCAAGCCTTCTGTACCAACTATATATCGTGTTTTTATTCTGGCAACCGCCTATTGAACCACAACATGTCGCATGTCTGGGTTAAACGGCTTTATGTTGCGCCAGTGGCGTTTTCCCACAAGATGAAAGAACTCTGCTGGCAACCCTGAAAATACACTACTCCTCACGCAGTTAGCCGCTGCGTACCGTGGCAAGTCGACCTACAACCCCAGCTTGTCGCGCATGAAAGCCAGTGCCACGCTGAGGCCGTCAGGCGCAATTCCGTGCCCCGTTCCCTTCATGACATGCGCATAGACATCCTGCCACCCTGCCTCTTGCAGCGCCTCGGCCGCCTGTGGCAGAGACTCGACAGGGACCACGTCGTCAGCATCCCCATGCAACAGCAAGACAGGCGGGCGACTGACCACTTCATCGGCCAGAACCTCAGGATTTAGCAACCGACCCGAAAATGCAACGATGCCTGCAACCGCATCTTCGCGACGGGGTGCAACGTGCAGTGACATCATCGTGCCTTGCGAAAAACCAAGCAAAACCACCTGCTCTGGCAACACGTCCTCGTCTACCATCAACGCGTCAAGAAACGCGTTAAGATCCGCACTTGCTGCAACAATCCCACGCTCTGCTTCTTCTTCGCTCGACCCGTCGATCCAAGGAATCGGGAACCATTGAAATCCAGTCGGCATACCCGGGATCGTTTCGGGCGCGTCGGGTGCCACGAAAAGCGTATCGGGCAAATGCTCCCCCAAGGAATCAGCAAGCCCCAACAAATCCGCACCATTGGCCCCGTAGCCGTGCAAAAGCACTACAATCGAGCGTAATTCGCCTGATTGCGGCTCAACCCGCCCTGCATTCAATACACGTGTCATGTGATCCCTTCCCGGCCCTTTGCCACGTGGTAGTAGGTGAAGAACAGCCGCACGGCAACCGCCCGCCAAGGGCTCCAGCTTTGCGCCATAACGCGCAGTTGCTTTTCTGACGGACGCGCTGGTAAATCAAATATCATGCGGGCCGCCTCTTGCAGGGCCAAATCACCGGGGGCAAAGACATCCCGCCGTCCAAGTGCAAACATTGCATAAATCTCAACCGTCCAAACACCGATGCCCTTGACGGCCGTGAGCGTCTCAATGACCTCTGCATCCGGTGCCTGACGCAATGCGTCGAAGTCGATACCCGCCTCGGCCAGTGCCAGCGCATAGGCGATCCTTTGGCGGCTGAGACCTGCCAAACGCAGCTGCGCATCACCCCCAGCCAAGACAGGTGCAGCAGAGGTCAAACCCTGAGCCTCAAGCCGAGACCAGATTGCAGCCGCAGAAGCCGTACTGACCTGTTGCCCGACAATGGCATTCAAAAGAGCAGCAAACCCATCTGGACGCCTGCGCAACGGCAGCGGCCCAGCCACTTCAAGTGCACGTGAAAGCCGCCAGTCTTGCGCTGCCAACCAATTGGCCCCTTCTGCCACATCGGCGTTCGTTTCTATGGTTCGCATCGCAATCCCCGCACCCATGTGCGCACATCCTCGAAGCTGCGCAGATGCGGCCCGTCCGGCAAGGCTGGCGGGCGCAGCAAAACAGCAGGCAGGCCCAAATGCCGGGCGGCGGCGAGTTTTGGAAAACTATGCGGCCCGCCTATGTTGCGTGCCAGCACCACATCAATCTGCAATCTGCGCAGCAGTTCAACCTCTTGTGCGACCGAAAACGGGGCCGCACCAAAAACATACTGCCCATGTGCCAGTGGCATTGGAAGATTATGGGCGCTCAACTGGCGTAAGAAAACCGGCCCGTCATGCGTCGCAAGTGCTGTCAGACTTCCCCGCCCCGTCGCAGCAAAGACACGCGCACCCGTAGGCAGTGCCGCGACAGCCTGTTCCAGACTGTCAACTTCGGTCCATTGATCCGCATCCGTAGGGTGCCAGGCCGCACGTCTCATACGAGCATAAGGCAGCTGCGACGCAACAGCCATAGCACTGTGCCGCGTCTTTTCGTCAAAGGCATGTGTGACGTCCAGAACCCCGTCTGCATCTGTCACCTGATCCATAGATCCCACAGCCAATGGCAAAGGCTCGGCCTCCGCCCCGGCACCCCAGATAACCTGTCCGCGCGCGCCCGCGTGCAGCACCCAGTCTACCGCCTGTGCGGTTTCGCGTGCGCCGCCAAGTATCGCGATCTGTGGCCCTTTTGACATTTGGTCAGCCTAACCTGTCTGCGCGCGTGCGCAACTGTCTGTGGAGATGTGCCGTGTATCGCCTCTTGTGGCCCGGCTGCATTCGGGTTTAGTCAGTCTTATGACCCAAATCGACGATAACCGCGCCAAGCGCAACGTGGCCGTTCTAGTTGCCGCCCAAGCTTTTCTGGGAAGCCAGATTACCATGATGTTCGTAGTTGCTGGCCTTGCCGGGCAACAGCTCAGCCCTTATGCCTGCCTCGCCACTTTGCCCATTTCTCTGATCGTGTTTGGTTCGATGACGACCGCACCTTGGTTGTCAAACGTAATGCAGCGTTTCGGGCGCCGCACGGGTTTCATTCTGGGTGCAATCGGCGGACTGATCGGAGCCGCCATTGGGGTTTATGCGCTGTCAGCGGGCAGCTTTTGGCTATTTCTTGCAGGCAGCTACCTGACCGGGATATATATGTCCGCACAAGGTTTTTATCGCTTTGCCGCCGCTGATACCGCGTCTGAAGCCTTCCGCCCCAAAGCCATTTCTTATGTCATGGCAGGGGGCTTATTGTCTGCAATTATCGGCCCTCAAGTCGTGGGCTATGTCACAGCCAATAGCGCTGATGTGACGGTTACACGGTATATCCCGATTTATTACGCCGCGATGGGGTTCAATGTTGTGGGCATGCTGTTGTTTCTGCTGCTGGACATTCCAAAGCCGGCAGCAGCAACTGCAGCTGATGGTCCAGCGCGCACGCGGCGCGAGCTATTGGCCAACCCGCGCATCGCGGTCGCGGTGATCTGTGCGGCGGTTTCCTATGCGCTGATGAACCTGGTGATGACGTCGACGCCGCTGGCAGTTGTGGGCTGCGGATTTAGCGAGCCAGACGCAGCCAATGTTGTCACGGTGCACGTGCTGGCCATGTTTGCGCCCTCGTTTTTCACCGGTCATCTGATTGCGCGCTTTGGTACCGAAAAGATCATGGGGCTTGGCATCGCCATTCTGGCCGCAGCCGGGGTTGTCGCCTTGCAGGGCGTAGACCTGATGAATTTCTATGGCGCGCTCTTTCTTCTCGGCGTTGGTTGGAATTTTGGCTTTATCGGCGCAACCACACTGCTGGCCAGTGCCCATAGCCCGCAAGAGCGGGGCCGGATGCAGGGAATGAACGACCTAATTGTTTTCGGCGGGGTCACTATCGCGTCGCTGGCGTCGGGCGGCTTAATGAACTGCATCGGCGGCGATCCAGTCGAAGGCTGGGCCGCAGTCAACATAGCTATGGTGCCGTTTTTGCTGCTCGCGGGTGGGTCGCTGATCTGGCTGGTTCTGCGCCCGAAAAGCACTGCAGTCTAAAACATAAACCACCCTGTTAACGCCGACCAACTCAACCGCCCGGATGTAAGCCTTGCGGGAATTGCGCCATCTGCGACAAGGCCCGGTGCTTTGATCACATCATTCAGGAACTTGCCCGTGCCGATGGCTGGCCAAAGTGCAGCCCTTGCCAGTTTGGGCAAGTCAGGGCGGATCAGACGCGCCTGCGCCCGCCGTGCCAACGTCGCTACCCCCTCGTTTGCCCCATCAATCAACGGGATGCGCCCCGAGGCCTCCAAATCCGGCACCGCGCGCAGAAACGCCGCGACGCCTGCGGCATAGGCGACGCCACGCACTGCGGGCTCTGCCTCTGGCCGCGCACCAAGACATGCCGCCGCAGCCCACATCAAATGACCCGCCGTCGCATCGATATAATGATCAAAGTGTTCAGGATCTTCGAAGGCTTCCTTGTAAATATCCCAACGCCGCGAGACGATCGCGCCATCAAGCATCTTGGCTTTTTCCGGGTCGATCACTTCCGCCAGCGGTGTTGTGACTTCGTGCTTGCGCACGGCTTTGCCTTTGGCGATTTCTTCGAGCGCATCGCGCCACCACTGCAGACGCATTTCGGCGATCATAGGTTCTTGAGTGACCCAAGGCGCTCGCGAGACCTCAACATTGAACGCATAAAGCGGGAACAAAACCCGCCGCGCGGACACCGGTGCAGCCATGACGGTTCTGAACCGATCCGGGTCACCCTGTTCAACGAGTTTGGCGCAGCCGACAATGTCGTCAGACAGGTTCACGCGGACACCACCACAAGCAATGCATAGACATCTTTCTCGTGTCCAATGTACCTGTTGCCGGTCTGGGACCGTGCGCATGCGGCCGCGTCGGCGGCAGAACCGCATACGATGTTCAGCAATGCAACAGGCCAGTTCACGCTTTTTTCAGTGAATTTCCAGCGCACATCACGTCGATCCAGCGATGCTTTGCGGCCAACCTTATGAAAGGTCAGATGACGATTGAACATCATACTGCCTGTCCAGTTGCACCGTCCTGCACCAGCTTCCAGCGGATCGCATCTAGCAGCGCCTCGAACGAGGCGTCGACGATATTGGCCGACACGCCCACGGTCGACCAGCGGCGGCCCTTCCCGTCTTCGCTGTCGATGATTACTCGGGTCACGGCTTCGGTGCCACCTTGGGTAATGCGTACCTTGAAATCGACAAGGCGGATGTCCTCGACGATAGACTGATAGGGGCCCAGATCCTTTGCCAGCGCTTTGGCGAGCGCGTTAACGGGACCACGATCGGTGCCGTTTTCATCCATAGATTCAGAAACCGACAGTTTCTTTTTGCCATCCACCTTGACCACCACGACGGCTTCGGACAGAGAAACCATACGGTTGCGTTTGTTTTTGCGTCGTTCGATTGTGACGCGGTAGCGCTTGACCTCAAAGAAGTCCGGCAACACGCCGAGTTCCTCGCGCGCGAGGATCTCGAACGATGCCTGAGCCGTGTCATAGCTGTAACCCTGGGCCTCGCGCGCCTTGATCCTGTCGAGAATAAGCGACAGCGCGGGATCTTTGGGCGGCACATCCAGCCCCATCTCGCCCAAACGCTTGCGCAGGTTGGACTGCCCCGCCTGATTGGACATCGGGATGATGCGCGCATTGCCCACGCCAGCGGGATCAATATGTTCATATGTGGTCGGATCTTTGAGGATCGCACTGGCGTGGAGCCCTGCCTTGTGCGCAAAGGCCGACGCCCCCACAAAAGCCGCCTGCTTCTGCGGCACCCGGTTGAGGATATCATCAAGCATGCGGCTCACCCGTGTGAGCCGTTTCAACGCATGCGGCGTTACACCCGTCTCGAAGCGGCTTGCATAAGGCTCTTTCAGCAGCAGGATCGGGATCAGCGCCGTCAGGTTGGCGTTGCCGCAGCGCTCGCCCAGCCCATTCAGCGTGCCCTGTATCTGCCGCGCACCGGCATCAACGGCCGCCAGTGACCCGGCGACCGCATTTTCGGTGTCATTATGGGTGTGAATACCCAGCCGATCCCCGGGGATACCCGACTCTATGACGGCACGCGTGATGCGGTGAATATCCGCGGGCAATGTGCCCCCATTGGTGTCGCACAGCGCGATCCACCTCGCGCCTGCATCAAAGGCAGCATGCACTGCCTCAAGCGCATAATCAGGATTTGACGTGTAGCCGTCAAAAAAATGCTCAGCGTCGAAAATCGCCTCGCGCCCTCGCGCCGTGATATGGGCAAAGCTTTGCGCGATATTGCGGGTATTTTCGTCAAGCGATATTCCAAGAGCGGTGCGCACATGAAAGTCATGGGTTTTGCCCACCAAGCAAACCGAAGCCGTATTCGCATTGAGCACGGCAGCCAGAACATCGTCATTTTCTGCACTGATCCCCGCCCGCTTGGTCATGCCAAAAGCGGTAAAGGTCGCACGCGTTTTAGGTGGGTTTTCGAAAAACGCGCTGTCGGTGGGGTTGGCGCCCGGCCAGCCACCTTCGATGTGATCGATGCCAAGCGTGTCAAGTGTGTTGGCAATCTGGTGCTTTTCGTCAGCCGAAAACTGGACGCCCTGAGTTTGCTGCCCATCCCGAAGGGTCGTATCAAAAAGGTACAGGCGTTCTTTCATGAAAAAGGCCCCAAAGTCATACAGGGCGCACACGCCTCTGCGATTCGACAGAAGTGCGCGCCCAAAGCTGTCGCTGTGGGCGCGTCACGGTCAGCCCATCGGCTGTGGCTCTTGACTATCCGTTTTTCGACTAGGGTCATTCCAGATTCTCAAGTTTCGCTGGATCAAAGCCCACTCCGGGCAGGAGTTCCACCCCCTCTTTGCTCATGCGTACCTCAACACCTGCGTCAATCAGGGCAGCCTTCAACCGATCCACGGGGCCAAAATCCTTGCTTTGCATTGCTCTAGAACGCGCCTCGGTCAATGCGGCCTCATGAGCGCGCAGATCAATTTCTGGCGCCTCCGCCCAGTGTCCCATGTCATCACCCAGCAACCCAATCATCGCGCCCGTCGCCCGCAAGGCAGCGCTTTTGCCCTCGGCTGCAAGACTGTGCATGCGCATAATCACCTCTGAAACATTCAGATCATCTGACAATGCAGCGGTGGCATGTTCCTGCGCCAAATCCAAATCGACACCGGCAGTTATTGAACGCCATTTGCGTAAAGTCGCTTCTGCTTCAGCTCGTTTCTTTTCGGTCCAATCCATCGGCTTGCGATAATGCGTCGACAACATGACAAAGCGGATGACCTCGCCGGGCACACCCTGATCCAGCAAATCCCGGACCGTGAAAAAGTTGCCCAGAGATTTGGACATCTTCTTGCCTTCAACCTGCAGCATCTCATTGTGCATCCACACGTTGGCAAAGCCATGGCCTGTGCATTTTGACTGCGCAATTTCGTTTTCGTGGTGCGGAAAGGTCAGATCGTTGCCTCCGCCATGAATATCAAAGCTGTCACCCAACAGATCCGCCGCCATGGCTGAACATTCAATATGCCAGCCCGGACGGCCACGGCCCCACGTGCTGTCCCAGCCGGGCGTTTCATCATCCGAAGGCTTCCACATTACAAAATCCATCGGATCTTCTTTGTAGGGGGCAACCTCGACCCGCGCGCCGGCAATCATATCGTCAACCGACCGGCCAGATAGCGCACCATAGTCTTCGTATTTGCGCACCCGAAACAACACATGCCCTTCATTTTCATAAGCGTACCCATCTGCAATCAGACCAGAAATCATCGCGATCATCTGGCCGACATAGGCCGTTGCACGCGGCATCGCACGCTCATGATCACGGCCCCTGATCGAGGGTTGAAGCGCGCCGATCGCGGCCATGTCATCCAGAAACCATTGCGTTGTTTCGGCGGTGATATCTGTGATGGAGCGCCCGGATAAGGCAGCACGCGCATTGATCTTGTCATCCACATCCGTGAAATTGCGCACATAAGTGACGCGCTCTGCGCCATATGTGTGACGCAGCAGCCGATAGAGCACGTCAAACACCAACACCGGCCGCGCATTGCCCAGATGCGCGCGGTCGTAAACCGTTGGCCCACAGACATACATACGCACATTGTCCGGATCGATTGGATCCAGCACCTCTTTGCGGCGGGTGGCGGTGTTATAGAGTGTGATATTCATGTCAATGCTCGCGCGAAGGGTTGGCGCGGGCCTAGCAATTCTGAACTGTCAAGGAAACAAAGAACCGGCCCGCTAAGAAAATCAGCAGAGAATGCAGCAACAAATGCAAATGATCTGGTTCATGCACCACCCGTACCTTCCAATACAGGGCGCGGTCAAGACACGAGTGCCGCGGCGCGTGTTGACAATGCAAATGCACTCTGACCCTTTGATCCAAATCGAAGGTCAGGAGGAAACATGGCGCTGTCACATCGAATCACAACCCTGACCGACGACGATTCAGGTGGATGGGACGTGTTCTTAAGGGCACGTGAAATGATCGCGCAGGGTGTTCCGGTCATTGAATTGACGATAGGCGAACATGATATCCGCACAGCTGCCCCGATCCTTCAGCACATGCATGCCAGTGCACTTGGTGGGCACACAGGCTACGCCATGGTGCCGGGCACTGATGCCCTGCGCGACAGTGTTGCAAGGCGCACGACCGAACGCACCGGTGTCAAGACGACCCGCGACAATGTCTTGATCACACCCGGAGGGCAATCTGCCCTGTTTGCCGGCCATGCAGCCGTATGCGACCCAGGCGACAAAGCGCTGTACATTGATCCCTATTACGCCACCTATCCCGGCACCTTGCGGGGCGTCAGCGCGATCCCCCATGCAATCCAGACGCGGGCAGATGATGGCTTTCAACCCCGCGCGAGCGATATCGATGCCGTCGCAAAGGGCGCCGCAAGTTTGCTGATCAATTCGCCTAACAACCCCACAGGCATAGTTTATTCCCGAGCCACTCTCGAAGGCATTGCAAAGGTGTGCCAGCGCCATGACCTCTGGCTGATCTCCGACGAGGTATATGACAGTCAAGTCTGGCACGGCGCACATCTGAGCCCGCGCAGCCTGCCCGGAATGGTCGAGCGTACGTTGGTGGTTGGATCAATGTCCAAAAGTCACGCCATGACCGGCTCGCGCTGCGGCTGGGTTATAGGCCCTGCCGAGGCTATCGACCATATGATCAATCTGGCCACCCATACGACATATGGCGTTCCCGGATTTGTGCAGGATGCGAGCGCCTATGCACTGGATCAGGGCCCCGATATAGAAGCCCAGGTTGCGGCCCCCTTCCGTCGCAGACGCAACTTGGCCCAAGACGTGCTGGCAGGTCAAACTGCGGTTAGCCTAGTCCCAGCGCAGGGTGCAATGTACCTGATGCTCGACATACGCAGCACCGGCCTAAGCGGAGACGCGTTCGCCAATACCCTTTTAGACAAACATCACATCGCAGTGATGCCCGGCGAAAGCTTTGGAAGTGCCGCAGCAGGGCATATCCGCGTGGCAATGACCATCAAAGACACTGCTTTCAAGACCGCCCTGCAGATCTTGTGCCACTTTGCACAAACGCTCACAGCCTGACACGCCAGATTACGCCCCAACCAAAACTATTGAAAAGCCCAGAGGCTGCGAACGACCTCATGTCGTAATTGGGACAGAAATAAGGATTCTCCTCAA
The DNA here is from genome assembly GCA_018668195.1 of Tateyamaria sp. The sequence goes on from JABITU010000171.1 coordinate 12,631, forward strand.
CCAACTTGGGTGCAAAAGAAATACGGCGACGACAGCAGGGAGGCTCTCGTGCAGGCATGCCACTGCAAAATCGTGTTGGTGTCACGCACCATCGGAGCAGAACGGGGACGCGCGGCGCGCGGGCGACCGGCATAGGCCAAGACGCCCTACACAATGCCTTTTTACATTATCCCGGAAAATACCATGAACGATCAAACTCCTTCACGCTCTGGCGGACGTGCCGCCCGTCGTGCTGCGCGCGCGGCACCACTTGCCAACCATCTTCGCCCGGTGCGCGCTGGCCTCTCGGGCGGCACGCTCAGCCCTTTGAGCCAACAAGATGTCGAGCGTATCCATACTGCTGCACTCGACGCACTGGAAACAATCGGCCTGATAGATGCCCCTGAAAGCGGCATTGCGTATCTGACCGGCGCAGGTGCCATTCTGGGCGATGATGGGCGCGTCCGCTTTCCTCGCGCTCTGGTCGAAGACACGATCGCGCGCGCAAACCGCAGCCTGACGCTGCACGGGCGCGATCCAGAACACGATCTGGAATTGTCAGGCACCCGCGTGCACTATGGCACAGCAGGGGCCGCCGTACACCTCGTCGAACCTGATGGCCGAAACTATCGCGAAAGCGGCGTTCAGGATCTGCATGATGCAGCGCGCATTTGCGACGTCCTAGACAACCTGCATTTTGTGCAACGACCGATGGTCTGTCGCGACATCCCAGACAATCTAGAGATGGACTATAACTCGATCTACGCCTGTGTGTCCGGAACCACAAAACATGTCGGCACCAGTTTCCATGACCCAGCCCACGTCGCCCCAGCGATAGAGATGCTGCACATGATCGCGGGCGGTGAGAACAAATGGCGCGAACGCCCCTTTGTCAGCAACTCTAATTGCTTCGTTGTCCCGCCGATGAAATTCGCCACCGAATCTTGTTTAGTGATGGAGGAATGCATCAAGCACGGCATACCTGTACTCCTTTTATCTGCGGGCATGTCAGGGGCAACAGCCCCGTCAACCATCGCGGGGGCTATCGTGCAGGCAGTGGCCGAATGCCTGGCAGGTCTGATCTATGTCAACGCAGTGCAACCTGGCGCGCCAGCAATATTCGGCACCTGGCCTTTTGGCCTTGACCTGCGCACAGGCGCAATGACCGGCGGGTCGGGGGAACAGGCCCTTCTAACGGCTGGCTGCGCTCAGATGCACAGGTTCTACGACTTGCCCGGCGGGGCAGCCGCTGGCATCGCTGACAGTAAACTCCCTGACATGCAGGCGGGATGGGAGCAGATGTGCTCAAATGTGATGGCAGGTCTATCAGGGCTTAACATGGTCTATGAAGCCGCAGGAATGCACGCATCATTGCTTGGATTTTGCCACGAGTCCCTCATCATGGGAGACGACATCATTGGCCAAGCCTTGCGCTGCGTGCGCGGCATCGAAGTCAATGATGAAACACTGGCACTGGATCAAATAGCCGATGTCTGCATGAACGGCCCCGGCCACTACCTTGGCACCGAACAAACCCTAAGTCGCATGCAAACCGATTGCGTCTATCCTAGCCTTGGCGATCGTACGTCGCCCAAGGAATGGGCCGAACTGGACAAACCCGACCTTGTGGCCAAAGCGACCGCCCGCAAGATTGAAATCCTGAGCCAACGGCCCCGCGCAAGTCTGAAACCCACCCTCGACGCTGCAGTGCGTGCAAAGTTCAATATCCATCTGGCATCCTTCTGAAATTCTGCACAACGTCCCACCTACCTTAGACGATATATCAAGGGTCGGTGGGCGGGCGCCTTTTGCGCCTGGCGCAAAACAGACCGGCACCGGCCGAACAATCAAGTAAAGCTTTGGCATCATCAACAGAAAAAACGGGGAGCAAAAGCCCCCCGTTGAGTCTCGCCGTTCAGGCTCAATATGTTAACCGCTCGGTACTTTTCTGCCTGCGGCCTGAACGTCGTCAGGGGCGAGCGCACCCTCCCCGTGTTAAGGTGGGAGGCGCATTTACCACCCCACCCTGTCTCTTGACTTGGGCTAGTACCGCACCGCTGATGCCGCCCAAATCTTCGGTCGCATCGTCTCCTTAACTACACCCAGACGTTCCGCCACAAGTGTTGCACTTCATGCATGTTCCGTTGCGCACAAGCGTGTAGTTGCCACACTCTCCACATGCTTCGCCTTCATAGCCCTGCATTTTTGCTTTGGTCCGTGCATCCAATCCAACCGTCCCAGAGGCAGCCGCCATCGCCGTGGTGTTAACAGCAACAGCTCCAGCCACGGCCACTTCAGGCACCAGCGTTTCAAGTGCTGCAGCCGAGTCTTTTACCATCTCAGCTGTATCGGATATGCCACCTTGTAGCACGACCAGATCCTGCGGAAGGCGTTTGCGCAAATAACCTGTCGAACTGATCTGCTTGAGCACCTCAAGGGATTTCGACGCCGCAGTTTCACTGAGTTCGGAGACGTTTGAAACACCTTCCTCAATGCCCAGACCGATATCATCAAA
>JABITU010000172.1 GCA_018668195.1 Tateyamaria sp.
CCATCCCGGGATCTACAGAAAGAGGACTGCGGCTATGGGTCGTTTCCTGAATGACCATATGTGCGTCTTCATACGTCGACAGATCCACTGGCCACGCATGGATATCCGTGAACTTTGCAAGAATTGGCACCGCCGCCTGACAGAGCCGCGATCGCATCGGGGCGTTGTCTCCCAGAGCGGCGGCCAAAGGAGACAAGCGCGCACGGGAATCGCTGCCGGAATAGAGAACATACCCCTCTTCCTCTAACGTATGCAGCAAGCGATACACCGTGGGCCGAGGCAGTCCTAACTCTTTGGAAATTTCAGCCGCGCGTGCCGCTCCGGCCTTGTTTATGAACCTGAGAATCTTCAGCCCCCGCGACAAAGCCCGCACGTTCTCTGACTTTGGTGCCATTCACGCCTCACATATCAGGGCAGAAAACCTCTGCATTGAGGCAACATTTCATCCACTCACGACGGTCTGGTCAATAGCACCAAAGATACTTTGTCCGTCCTCGCCCAACATCTCAAACCGGATGGTGTCGCCCGGCTTCATAAATCGCGTAGTGGGTTCCCCGTCGCGAATGGTCTCGATCATACGTTTTTCGGCCAAGCAATTAGAGCCGACTTCGCTGTGGTTTTCGTTGCTCACCGTGCCCGAGCCGATGATCGTTCCCGCCGATAAATCCCGCGTGCGCGCAGCATGCGCAATCAAATCTGGGAACTCAAAAGTCAGGTCTTTTCCCGCGTGGACCCGGCCATATTCTTCACCATTATAATCGGTGAGCAACGGCAGATTAACGCGCCCACCCGTCCAAGCCTCGCCCAATTCGTCTGGCGTGACGCAGACCGGTGAAAACGCGCTGGCGGGTTTGGACTGGAAGAAGCCAAAGCCTTTGACCAGCTCGGGCCGCATGACATGGCGCAGGCTGATGTCATTGCACAGCATGATCAGTTTGATATGCGTTTTGGCTTGCTCAGGCGAGCATCCCATCGGCACGTCATCGGTGATCACTGCAATTTCGCCCTCAAAATCCAGTCCCCAATCTGTGTCCACACACGGGATCGGATCGACGGGGCCAAGGAACCCGTCACCGCCGCCCTGATAGAGCATCGGATCGGTCTCCGAGTTCGCGGGCATCTCTACTCCACGCGCTTTGCGCACCAGCCGCATATGGCTGAGATAAGCGCTGCCATCGGCCCATTGAAACGCACGCGGCAGAGGAGACATAAGCTTTGCCGGTTCATAAGGTATGGTTTCCACGTCGCCTGCCTCTAGATTGCCTGCGAGGTCGTGAAGCGCCGGCGCAACTTGCTGCCAGTTTTCGACGGCCTCACGCAAAGTTGGAACAACATCCATAGCAACGGCCATACATGTCAGATCGCGCGATACAACAACCAGCGCGCCATCGCGGCCGCCGGATTTCAGGGAAGCAAGTTTCATAGTGCAAGTTCTCTTTCTTCATGTCTCAGCATAGGGGAAGGCAGGGCAATCCCGGCAAGGGCTGCAATGTCGATATCCGTCACGGCACTTGCCGCGATGTATCTGTCTGGGCGTATCAGGGCCGCGTTTGCACCAATGGCATCAAGCGCCGATGCAACCTTTGGGTGCTCATCGGCGTCAAACACTGGAAAGTTGCTGGCAATATTGCTTGGCAAACGGTGCCGCAGGATCAGCACAGGCGCGTAGCCCACGGCATCATCCAAAAGGTGTTCATTCGATAGAGCCGGCTGCCCGAACAATTGCCCAGCATGTGGCGTACTCCGAGGTATCAATCCCCCCAAATCACTCGCACCAAGAGGGGGGGCAATCGAGGCCATGCGTGTTCTACCAGTTTGGTCTGTCTGGGCCTGCGATAGGGCTGTCTTGGGGTCGCCGGTGTTGATCAACCCTCCCAAGCGCATTGCCGTTTCGATGAATTGACGCACATTTGAGCCGCGTTCTTCTTGATAACTCTCCAAGAGACCATCAGGGGCGCTGCCCTTGACACACAGCGCTAGTTTCCACGCCAGATTAGCCGCATCGCGAATACCTGCGCACATGCCTTGCCCCATAAACGGAGGCGTCAGATGCGCGGCGTCTCCCGCAATTATCAAGGGTCCTTTGCGCCATTTCTGCGCGACAGCAGAGCGGAATGTATAAACCGCACTGCGCTCCAACGTTGCATCTTGCGGGCCGATCCAAGGTGCCAGAAACTCCCAAATGCGCTTGTCCTGGGTGACCTCCGCGTCGGTTTCACCATCCAACACCGTTATCTCCCAGCGCCGCCGGACACCCGGACTGCGGCAATAGGTCATTGGGCGAATAGGATCACAGAACTGTACCGAATGATCCCCCAGATCAGGCCGATCCCGCTTTAGCAACACGTCAATCACGAGCCAACGCTCTTCAAAACCCAGATCATCCATTCCCGACCTGATTGATTTGCGCACAATAGATCGAGCGCCGTCACAGCCAACTGCAAACTGCGCCTTGATCCGTGTCTGATGACCATCTCCGATGTTACGAGCGACCAAGGTTGCTCCCATCGCTGCCTCTTCGATGCTCGTAACTTCAGTGTTGTTCAACACCACGGCGTTCGAATTGTCTGCAAATTTTTCGCGCAGCAGATGCTCCAGATCAGGCTGGTGCAATCGATAGCTGGCGTGCCACCCCTGCGGCCCGACATCCTGCGGTCGTGGCCAATCCATAAGCAGGTTTCGATCAGCGTCAACAAACCGCATCCCCGGATTGACCCGCACCTTTTCAAGCAGCTGATCAGCAATTCCAACCGCTTGAAAAACCCGCATCGTCTCGCCATCAAAATGCACAGCACGCGGTAGGTGATACATTGCGGCTTCGCGCTCAACCACTGCAACGCGCACCCCGCACCGGGCCAGCAAATTTGCCAGCGTTGCGCCGGTCGGGCCGTAACCCACAATTGCGACGTCGACATCAGTTGTGTTCATTATCCCTTCTCCTGTCCGCGCAGCTCGTAAAGCCATGGGCAATCAATAACCGGCGGCGCGCGCAG
>JABITU010000018.1 GCA_018668195.1 Tateyamaria sp.
CGGCCTCCCCATCCAGCGTGTTGAGCTTGACCAAAACGGCGCCGCCAGTGTCATCGCCATGTGTTACGATAAAGGCTGGGATATCCGCCAACCGAAGTCGCGCCAAATAGGCATCCACCCAGAACCTAGAGGTCAATCGAGACACGGCTTTCCTCGCTGCTACATTCGCAAATGATCGGCCCAAAAAGATCGATCAAAGGATATCTCAGGCGTTTCCATCTTTGAAATCAAGGCCCATCTCGGAATAGCGCTCTGCCTCTTCCTGCCATTTTTCACGCACTTTGACCTGCAAAAACAGGTGTATTTTTCGGCCAAGAAATTCAGTCAATTCAGCGCGGGCAGCCTGGCTGACTGATTTGATCGTTTCACCCTTGTTACCCAGCACGATGCCTTTGTGGCCATCACGGCTGACATAAATGATCTGTTCGATCCGGGCGCTGCCATCTTTGCGCTCTTCCCAGCTGTCAGTCTCAACAGTCAACTGGTAGGGTAGTTCCTGATGCAACCGCAGGGTCAGCTTTTCGCGGGTCATTTCCGCGGCGATCATGCGCATGGGCAAATCGGCAATCTGATCTTCGGGGTAAAGCCACGGACCTGCCGGCACTTGCGCCGCAAGCCATTGGCGCAGGGCATCCACCCCATGGCCCTTTTCTGCAGAAATCATGAACGTCTCTGCGAAATCAAAGCGGTCGTTCAATTCCTTGGTCAAACTCAGCAGAGCGGACGCCTCCACGCGGTCAATCTTGTTGATGGCCAGCGCCACGGTGCGCCCTTGGCCAATCTCGGCCAACCTTTCCAAAATTCGCTCAACGCCTTCTGTCACCCTGCGATGCGCTTCGATCATCAGAACGACCACATCAGCATCCGCTGCACCGCCCCATGCGGCCGCGACCATGGCACGATCCAGCCGTCGCCGGGGCTGAAACAGGCCGGGAGTGTCGACGAATACAATCTGACTATCCCCTTGCATGGCAACGCCACGGATACGGGCGCGCGTCGTCTGCACCTTGTGTGTAACGATACTGACTTTTGCTCCGACCATCCGGTTGAGCAGGGTGGATTTGCCCGCATTGGGCTCTCCGATCAGTGCGACGAAACCGGCGCGGGTTGTCATATGTCATGCTCCACTTGATCGAGCAGCATCTTGGCGGCTGCCTGTTGGGCTTCTCGTTTCGATCCAGCGGTGGCCTGTGCCGATACGCCGGTGCTCAATTGTGCAGAAATAGTAAATACAGGGGCGTGATCCGGTCCGGAACGGTCTGTTTCCAAGTATTGAGGCGGCGCTAATCCCCGCGCCTGCGCCCATTCTTGCAGCGCAGTCTTGGCGTCGCGCGCATCCGACTCAACATGTGAAATCCGATCGCCCCACAAACGCAAAATCAGATCACGCGCAACCTCAAATCCGCCATCGAGATAGACAGCGGCGATCACCGCCTCAACTGCGTCGCCGAGTAGCGCTTGCTTGCGCCGACCGCCCGACAGCATTTCAGACCGGCCCAACCGCAGCACTGCGCCCAGATCAATCTGGCGGGCCACATCGGCGCAGGCTTCCTTGCGAACCAATGCATTAAATCTTGGGGCAAGTGCGCCTTCTGATGCTGACGGGTCTGCGTCGATCAAGGCCTGCGCCATCACCAGACCAAGCACTCTATCGCCCAGAAACTCGAAACGCTGATTGTCGCTACGCGTGGAGGACGAGATAGAAGCATGAGTCACTGCCTCAATCAACAGATCAGGCGCCTTGAACCGATGCCCAATACGGCCCTCAAAAGCCGAAAAATCCGCACCCAGCTTCACTCGATCCCCTTGAAGAACCGATCGGCACGCCATGTCCAGAAAAACAGCATCGATCGACCAGCAGACGAGAACATGAGTCGATCGGCGCGCCCTACGAGGTTTTCATAAGGCACATAGCCAACACCCCCAGCAACTTGCGCAAATCGGCTATCAGAAGAATTATCTCGGTTGTCGCCGAGGAAAAAGTAATGACCCTCTGGCACACGGAACACTGGCGTATTGTCAGACGCTTGCGACCCAACATTTAGCACCACATGTTCTCTGCCATTGGCAAAAGTCTCGGTGAAGCGCGATTTCGGGCAGGCAGCACCCATGCCCACCGATCCAGTTTCACAGCGCGGCAAAAGGCCTTGGGGGCCCTGCCGGTTAAATGTCTCCATAAATGTGCCTGCTTCCTCTTGCGACACCTGTGCGCCGTTCAAGATGATAACACCATCAGAGATTTGAACAGTATCACCCGGCAAACCAACCAAACGTTTTATGTAATCAGCCCCCGACACCGGATGGCGAAACACGACAACATCGCCGCGCTCGGGCTCGCCCGCCAGGATGCGCGTGTTGTCACCATCAATAAACCCACAGATTTTCTGCGCATCCAGACCAATAAACGGGATCGAAGGACAAGACGCATAGGAATAGCCGTAGGCCATCTTGTTCACAAAAAGGAAATCACCAATCAGCAGCGTCTCTTTCATGGAACCGGAAGGAATCCAAAAAGGTTGAAAGAACAAAGTGCGGAATACACCGGCGATAAGCAATGCATAGACAACCGTCTTAATCGTTTCTAGCACGCCGCTATCGGCTTTTTGCTTGGCAGCCATTTGGCGCTCCTTTGGGGTCGATTGCAGGCTACATGCGGGTGCAGCGAGAGGGTGTCAAGTCACCCGGCAGGTTTGGGACATGCGCAAGGTGGCAGATAGGGTTTGCATGCAGCTTGGCACGGTTTTGTGCCAAATTACGCTTAATGTTACCCGTCAGAACGATAAGCCACACAATTCGCGTCAACCAAAACCCGATAGGTTGGGCTGAGTTTTCAAAAACGGTATCGATTGCGCTTCGAATGTGCAGTTGCGACCAGCACTTCCACAGACCGGTTCAGAGGTGCCATCCGTGGCAACTTACATCCAGTAAATGCGTATCACACATCCAATACGGGACGCGCCTCGATCACCACAAATGCTTGCGCCCAAGGGTGATCATCAGTCAGGGTAACATGGATGATGGCCTCGTGGCCGGGCGGCGTCATGTCAGCCAACCGTTCCGCGGCCCAACCAGTCACCGCCATCACCGGCTGCCCGGTCCGCAAATTGCTGACAGCCATGTCTTTCCAAGCGATGCCCATGCGCAAGCCCGTGCCTAGCGCCTTTGAACAGGCCTCCTTGGCGGCCCAACGTTTGGCGTAGGTGCCTGCAATGTCCACCCGACTTTCGGATTTGCGCTGTTCTGTATCCGTAAAAACGCGATTACGGAACCTGTCACCGAACCGATCAAGCGTGTTTTGAATCCGCTCAATATTGGCAAGGTCGGTGCCGATTCCCAAGATCACGCGGACGCCTCAATATCAAAAACCATAATGCCATCGGAGCCGCCCGCGCAAAGAGAACCCAGCCGTGCACCCAGCGCCTGATGTTCGGGATGCACGGCGTAGGCTGATAGCGCTTTTGGGTTGCGCGCATCAAAAGTGAACCCATAATCAAAATCGGGTGACTTGCTTTCGTAGTCGCGATTGGGCCCTGCACAGAACCCAGAACATCCATCCAGCCGGCCCACAAGCTCAGCCAGGCCCCGCATTATCGCATCAAGGTCCGACGCATCAGCCTGAGCCTCGAGGTTCAGCATGACGCAATGCCGGATCATTGACGTGCCTCATCCATCAGGCGGCGCATTTCGCGGATCGCTGGATCAAGCCCACGAAAGATCGCTTCACCAATCAGAAAGTGCCCAATGTTAAGCTCCATAGCCTCTGGAAAAGCAGCGACCGGGCCGACGGTATCATAGGTCAGCCCGTGACCCACATGAACCTCGAGGCCCAGAGAGTGGGCGAATGTGCTCATCTCTCTCAATGCGTCCAATTCGCGATCGCGGTCTTCAAAACGGCCCTCATGATGGGCATCGCAATAGGCCCCAGAGTGCAGTTCGATCACCTGCGCACCAATGCGGTGTGCGGCTTCGATCTGCCGCTGATCAGCGGCGATAAAGATCGACACACGGCAACCCGCTTCACGCAACGGAGCGATGAAATGCGCCAGTCTATTTTCTTCGCGTGCGACCTCAAGCCCACCTTCGGTTGTACGTTCCTCGCGCTTTTCAGGCACGATACAAACTGCATGTGGTTTATGACGTAATGCGATGACCTGCATTTCATCAGTGGCAGCCATCTCAAAGTTGAGAGGGACGTTCAGGACGTGCATCAGCCCCTCGATATCGGCATCCGAAATGTGGCGGCGATCCTCGCGCAAATGGGCCGTGATCCCGTCGGCACCAGCCTCTTGTGCAATACGGGCCGCGCGTAATGGATCTGGGGTGTCACCACCCCGGGCGTTTCGAACAGTGGCCACATGGTCAATATTGACGCCAAGGCGCAGCCTGCCAAGTGGTTCTTCGCTCATTTGGTGATCCTTTCATTCTGTCAAGTTCAACCTAGTGCTGCTCGGCCATAGGGGAAATAGTTAAGCAGTGTCTTGGGCAGTGCATATCGTCTGAAAAATGCGATGATTTGGTTCAATCAGATTTTTTCTTTGCCACAGACGCCTTGGTAGCGGCTTTGGCTTTGGCAGCGGCTTTGGCCTTAAGAGCTTCGAACTTGGCCTTGATGACCCCCTTCCGGCGTTTCTGATAGGCACGGATCACAGGAACGGTCAAATAGTAACAGATCGTTGCCGTAACAATACCGGGGATGATGCCACCCACCATGTATGGGAAGAAAATTTCGTCATAAAACAAGACCAGGCCAGACCAGTCCTGCGGCTGACCAGTCAACACCGCCACGAGGTTTTGCCACAGGTCGCCACCCGCATCGATAAACTTCCCACCAAACGAGCGCTCGTGTTCTTCGGTCATCTCGGAGCCAAGCAGCCAGTGCCCCGTTTGCAGCGAAATCACGCCAATGGGCACATATGTCAGCGGATTGCCAAAGAAAGTGGCCATAAGAGCCGCGAGGATATTGCCCCGCATGACGGTGGCAATGAAGGCAGCAATGAAAAAATGAAGCCCATAGTAAGGCATAAATGTAGTGAACACGCCCGCCCATATCCCGCGCGCAATGCGCTCAGGCTCGTCCGGCAAACGCCGCACGCGATGTTTCACGTAGTGAAAAGCGCGTCCCCATCCGCCGCGTGGCCAGAGAACCTCCAGCACGGCGCGAAAAAACGGTTTGGGGTCGCGACGCTTGAATACCAATGCCTCGCCCTTCTCTTTCTCTTCTGATTTCAGCCCACTGCGTTCGCCTTGTCAGCAACCGGGATCTTTAAGCGATGCCGCTTAATCGCGGCAACATCACTTTCCGCTTCTAGCGCAGCCATCAAACTGTGCAAATGCTGAGCGTCGCGCAGTTCTACATTAATCAGCAAACGGTAAAAGTCGGGTTTGCGATCCATAAACTCAAGATTTGAGATGTTAGCCTTTGTCTCTCCAATCAATGTACAAATCCGTCCCAGAACGCCTGCATCGTTGCCGATGGTCAAATCAAGGGTCGCACCATAAATCGCAGGGTGAGTACCATCGCGCCAATGCAGATCAAGCCACCGATCTGGCTGGTCTTCGTATTCAGCAAGACGCGCGCAGTCGATGGCATGTACAACGACGCCTTGCCCCCGGAATGTGATGCCGACAATGCGTTCTCCGGGGACTGGCTGGCAACAGGTTGCGCGTTGAAACGACTGGCCCGTGCCAAGCCCAATGACAGCGCGACGCGCGTCGACCTCTTTGCCAGCTTTTGGGATCAGGTCGGGATAAATTGATTCAACCACTTCGCGCCCAGTCAATTCGGCAGAGCCGAGCCGGGCCAGAACCTCGTCAACATTGTTCAGCCGCAACTGTTTGGCGGCTGCCTCAAGCGCCTTGTCCGTAGCTTTCTTGCGCACATGGGCAAAGGCTGACCGGGCCAGTTCTCGCCCAAGCGTTATAAAACGGCCCCGGTCTTCTTCTCGCATCGAACGGCGAATTGCTGACTTGGCCTTGCCAGTCTTGGCGATCTCAAGCCACGTTGCCTGAGGCGTTTGCCCTTCGGCGGTAATGATATCGACAGACTGGCCGTTTTTGACGCGGGTCCACAACGGTACTCGCATACCGTCGATCTTGGCACCGACGCAGGCGTTGCCGATACGTGTGTGAATAGCATAGGCAAAGTCGATTGGTGTGGCCCCACGCGGCAATTTGACCACGTCACCCTTGGGTGTAAAACAAAACACCTGGTCGGAATACATCTCAAGCTTGACTGCTTCCAAGAAATCCTCGTGATCGTCTTCGCCGTCAAACTGTTCGGTAAGTTGCGAAATCCACTTTGCAGGATCGACTGCAAACGGGTTATTCGAGCGCACGCCATCGCGATAAGACCAATGCGCCGCGACCCCTGTTTCAGCGACATCATGCATTTGGCGCGTCCGAATCTGAACCTCAACCATTTTGCCATCACGGCCTGACATGGTGGTGTGGATCGATCGATATCCGTTAGATTTAGGTTGGCTGATGTAATCTTTGAAACGGCCCGGCACAGCGCGCCAGCGCTGGTGGATCACCCCTAATGCACGATAGGTGTCTTCTTCGTTGGCGGTGATAATGCGAAAGCCGTAGATATCACTTAGTCGGCTAAAGGACTGGTCCTTTTCCTGCATCTTGCGCCAGATCGAATAGGGCTTTTTGGCTCGGCCAAATACTTCTGACGAAATGCCAGCCTTTTCCAATTCAAACCGCATATCCCCGGTGATCTGTTGAATCACATCACCTGTTTCACGCTGTAACGTAATAAAGCGGCGGATAATTGAGGATCGACCTTCGGGATTGAGCACCTTGAAAGCTAAATCCTCAAGCTCTTCGCGCATCCATTGCATACCCATCCGTCCAGCCAAAGGGGCGAAGATATCCATAGTCTCGCGAGCCTTTTGCAACTGTTTATCCGGACGCATCGATCGGATCGTGCGCATGTTGTGCAAACGATCTGCGAGCTTGACCAAGATCACACGCATGTCTTTGGACATCGCCATGAAAAGCTTGCGGAAATTTTCGGCCTGCTTGGTTTCAACGCTGCTGAGTTGTAGCTTGGTCAACTTGGTCACGCCATCGACCAGTTTGGCAATGTCGTCACCAAATTTATCAGCGACGACCCCGTAATTTGCTTTGGTGTCTTCTATTGTATCATGCAGCAATGCTGTGATGATCGTGGCATCGTCCAGCTGTTGTTCAGTCAGGATTGCCGCCACAGCCACGGGATGTGTGAAATACGGCTCGCCAGAATGGCGAAATTGCCCTTGGTGCATTTCATCACCAAAGTCGAAAGCGGCGCCGATCAGCGCCGTGTTGGTTTTTGGGTTGTAGTTGCGGACTAATTCGATCAGGTCGTCAACAGTGATCATTCAGCGCGCACCTTTGGTCGGGTCAGCCCTGGCTTTGAGCCGCCATAAGCTGCCGCAAAAGCATTTCTTCGGACATGCTGTCTTCGTCGGGTTTGTCCTGCTCTGCACCCATAAGAAGGGCCATGGCGTCTTCTTCGGCTTCGTCAACTTCGATCTGGGTC
>JABITU010000173.1 GCA_018668195.1 Tateyamaria sp.
CATTCGTGCGCGTTGGATACATCTTAGCACGCTGTCCAAATTTGCCGGACCACTTCAATCTTCTTCGTCATATCGATGTGATGATCGCGATAGTCGGCGAATCCCGTATTATTCGCGCTGCTCAGCCGACCACGGCCGACTAAGCCAACGGTGCCTACATGAAATTATCGGGTTCAGCTGCCTTCTTATTAGCAACATAAGCATCCAGCTCATCGCGGACCGCTGGATCCATTGTGGGTTGCTGATAATCACCCAGCATTTTTTCGACCCTTAAACTAGCCAGAGTCATCGTATCGCGCGCGCCCTCATCCTGCCAGGTCTCGAATGGTTTGTAATCCAACAAGTCAGACTTCCAAAATGCAGATTTGAAATTCGCCTGCGTATGGGCACACCCCAAATAGTGCCCACCGGGCCCAACTTCGCGTATTGCATCCAATGCTTGTGCGTTTTCGTCCATCTGCACACCCGCAGCCAGATGATGCAGCGAACCTAATTGATCGGCATCCATAACGAATTTCTCAAAGGAACTAACAAGGCCACCCTCCAACCACCCACACGAATGCAACATAAAGTTCACGCCTGCCAGCAGCCCCATGTTCAAAGAGTTTGCCGTCTCGTAGGCAGCCTGTGCATCAGGCAACTTTGAGCCACAAAACGATCCCGCCGACCGGTAAGGCAGGTTCAGCCGTCGTGCCAATTGGCCGACACCATATGTTATATGGCTGGCCTCAGGTGTCCCAAAGGTCGGCGCACCTGAATTCATATCGATTGAGGTAACAAAAGCCCCAAGAATTACCGGAGCCCCAACCCTGCACAACTGTGAATAAGCAATACCAGCCAGCACTTCTGCCAATACTTGCGTCAAAGTGCCTGCGACCGAAACCGGCGCCATAGCGCCACCCACAATAAAGGGCGAAATTATGCATGCCTGCCCGGCCTGCGCATAGACTTCCAGAGCGCCCATCATCACGTCATCAAATGTCATTGGCGAATTGATGTTGATCAACGATGTCATGACCGTGTTTTCAGCCACGAAATCCTTGCCAAAAAGGACCTCGCACATTTCGACGGAATCACGTGCGCGGCTGGGTTCGGTCACAGATCCCATAAAGGGCTTGTCCGAAAGCGTCATGTGCGCGTGCAACATATCAAGATGGCGCTTGTTCACTGCAACGTCCGTGGGTTCACAAACCGTTCCGCCCGAGTGGTGTAGCCATTTAGACATGTACCCGAGCTTCACAAATTTTCGAAAATCTTCCATTGTTGCATAGCGTCGGCCACCCGCAACGTCGCGCACAAACGGCGGGCCATAGACTGGGGCCAGAACCAAATTCTTGCCACCAACCACGACATTTCGATCGGGATTGCGTGCATGCTGGGTAAAGCTCGAGGGTGCCGTTTCGCACAGTTTGCGCGCAAGGCCACGTGGGATTCGCACCCTGTCGCCATCAACACTTGCGCCAGCATCGCGCCAACGCTGCAACGCGCCCGGATTATCAGGGAAATTCACACCAATTTCTTCGAGAATGGTTTCGGCATTATGCTCGACGATCTGCAGTGCTTCCTCGGTCAAAATCTCAAAGTTGGGAATGTTGCGTTCGATATAACGGGCAGTCTCGAATGACACTGCAGTGCGCTCTGCGCGACGTGCGGCGCCACCACCACCGCGACCCCGTCTGCGTGCTGCTGCTTCGGCCATACGTCATCCCCTCGCTTTGTATTGCATGCACAGGTCACTAGCTGATCCACAGGTTTGGTGCGCGCAGATAACGGCCCCCAAGGGAAAAAAGCGACATCGTTTGTCTTGTTTGGAAAAAAATCCGAAACGGCGGCGACTTGTGCTGCTCCATGCTTGCCACGCCGACACCATCCGCCTATTGCACAATCATGACAGATCAGACGCACGACCGCCTCCTTATCATCGACTTCGGCAGCCAGGTTACGCAATTGATTGCGCGACGGCTGCGTGAATTGAACGTCTATTGCGAAATCCATCCGTTCCAGCAGGTCACCGACGGGTTTCTTGCCGAGTTCCGACCCAAAGCAGTGATCTTTTCGGGAGGTCCGGCTTCGGTATTTGCCGATGGTGCTCCGATGCCACCCAAGGCTGTCTTTGAACTCGGCGTGCCGATTCTCGGCATCTGTTATGGCCAGCAAGTGATGATGCACCTGTTGGGTGGAAAGGTAGAGCGCGGCCACGGCACTGCAGAATTTGGGCGGGCATATGTTACGCCAGAAGCGCGCAAGTTAACATTGCTGGAGGGGTGGTTTGAAACCAAGCAAGAGCAAGTCTGGATGAGCCACGGCGATCATGTCAGCGAAATTGCTCCGGGCTTTGAAGTCTACGGGACTTCGCCAAATGCACCCTTTGCGATCACGGCAGACACGTCGCGCAACTTTTATGCGGTGCAATTCCACCCCGAAGTCCACCATACGCCCAACGGCGCGAAACTTTATGAAAATTTTGTGCACATGGCAGGGTTCAAAGGCGACTGGACTATGGGCGCGTACCGCGAAGAGGCGATTGCACGTATCCGCGAACAGGTGGGCGAGGGCCGGGTCATCTGCGCGCTGTCGGGCGGGGTCGACAGCTCAGTCGCGGCGGTGCTGATCCACGAAGCCATCGGTGATCAGCTCACATGCGTTTATGTGGACCATGGACTGATGCGCAAAGATGAAAGCGCGCAAGTGGTGGGGATGTTCCGGGAACACTATAACCTTCCGCTTATCCACGCCAACGAATCCGATTTGTTTCTTGGCAAGCTCGAGGGCGTGAGCGACCCCGAAACTAAGCGAAAAATCATCGGTGGCTTGTTTATAGAAGTCTTTGAGAAATATGCCGACCAAATCGGTGGCGCAGATTTCCTAGCACAGGGCACCCTTTATCCAGACGTAATTGAGTCAGTCTCTTTCAGCGGTGGACCCTCGGTCACGATCAAGTCGCATCATAATGTTGGCGGTCTGCCCGAGCGCATGAACATGCAGCTGGTCGAGCCTCTGCGCGAGTTGTTCAAAGACGAAGTGCGCGCACTGGGGCGCGAATTGGGTCTGCCTGACAGCTTTATCGGTCGTCACCCCTTTCCCGGTCCCGGTTTGGCCATCCGCTGCCCCGGAGAGATCACGCGCGCCAAGCTTGACATTCTGCGCGAGGCTGAGGCCGTCTATATTGATCAGATCCGAAAACACGGTCTGTATGATGAAATTTGGCAGGCATTTGTCGCTATTTTGCCGGTTAAAACAGTTGGGGTCATGGGCGACGGGCGCACCTACGACTATGCCTGTGCCTTGCGTGCAGTAACATCTGTGGATGGCATGACCGCCGACTATTACCCGTTCAGCCACGAATTCCTAGGCGAAACAGCCACACGGATCATCAACGAAGTGTCCGGCATAAACCGAGTGACATATGACATCACATCTAAGCCACCCGGGACGATCGAGTGGGAATAGATTTATTACCCTAAGTCATTATTTTATATAGATATGGTTGTTAGAAAGTATTTTAACGCTATTTTATTCAATTGAAAAAAGTGTTAGTGTTAGTAACATGGTAAAAGACCAAGGCGGCTATTACACTTCATAACAATGGTAAAAGACAAAACAAATACCAATACTTGGAAGCAAAGCAATCATATTGAGAAACAAATATGATGTTTGGAAGTTCCGTATGTATGTGAAAAACGCA
>JABITU010000174.1 GCA_018668195.1 Tateyamaria sp.
CGCCACGGGCAAGATCGCCTCGACACCATTCAGCGGCTCACGGATGATACCCGAAAAGAAAGATGAGGCCGCAAGATTGGGCTTGCCCGGCCGGACACAAATTGTAGGCAGGCGCAACGACATGCCATCAATGAAACCCTTGCGACTGAAATCCTGTATCAAAAGCTCGCAGGCAGCTTTTTGTGCACCATAGCTGGTTTGTGGCGATTGCAGGAAATCATCGGTGATCTTGTCCGGGTAAGGCCCCCCGAATACAGCAATGGAAGAGGTAAATATCACGCGCGGGACATATGCCCCGCCTGTGGCCCTATGCTGCGCCCGCAATGCCTCCAGAAAGTGCCACATCGGCCACAGGTTTGTCTGCCAACCCTTGTCAAAGTCCTGTTCAGCTTCGCCTGAAACCACCGACGCCAAGGCATAGATCAGATCAAAACGCTCTGCCGCCAGTGCTGCCCCTTCGGCCGCTACAGCTAGGTTTCCGACCCGGTATCGCCGCTGGCCATGATCCGTGGCCCCCTCTCGCGGCGGCACGATATCGTGAAGCGTCAACTCAAAAGATTCCCCATCAGGCAAGCCAACTTTCTCTAGTTGACGGGCCAGCTTCTGCCCGACCATGCCGCAGCCACCAAGAATTAGAATCCGCTTCATGTCTGCAATCCGTTCCGCGCCTTTAGCTCAAGGTACAATCCTGAGTGGTCTTTTTCCGCTCCGCCCATCGCAGCGACGAAATGAGAAAATCGATCACGCACATCTTGGGTCATGGGCAGCGACAGGTTCAGCGCCGCCGCCTCGGCCAATACATTGTCCAAATCTTTCAGTTGGAATTTAGACAAACCGCCTGGCACGAAATTTCCTTCTGTCATACGCGCGCCGTGCTGTTGCAATATAGTGCTATCGGCAAAGCCACCCTTAAGCGCTGCGCGCAGTGCGGCCGGATCAGCGCCACCCTTGGATGCCAACAGCATCGCTTCAGCGACGGCTCCGATGGTCACGGCCACGACCGTCTGATTGCAGAGCTTGGACAGTTGCCCGGTACCAGACGGACCAACATGCACCGGGCGGCCCATTGTCGCCAAAACTGGATGTGCGCGGGCAACATCAACCTGCTTACCGCCCACCATAATGGCAAGGCTGCCTGCCTCGGCCCCTTTGGTCCCACCTGAAACGGGCGCATCCAGATGGGCGATACCATGTGCTGACAGGATATCGGCCTGGGTGCGGGCCTCGTCGGGCTTTGTCGATGACATATCAATCCACATAGCGCCTGTTTTCAAACCCGGTGCCACATCGCTGACCACCTCAATTACCGTTGGGCCATCACTCATCATCGATATAACAATGTCGGCCCCATTCACGGCTTCGGCCACATTCGCTGACACCACGGCACCATCGGCGGCCAGCGGATCCGCTTTGGCCTGCGTCCTGTTCCACACGGTCAGCGGCACGTTCGCCGCCAACAAATTGCGTGCCATGGGAAAGCCCATAAGCCCAGTGCCTAACAACGCCACCTGTTCCATCGCCATCCCTCTACTCCTAAATTCTGAAATTTCGCATGCCGTCTGGTCAAGCCCAGCGCCTTGTCTTACGCTTGCACCAAAACGCAGACGACCAAGCTGCGCAATACCTGATCAGAAATGAGGAGGATCACTATGGGCCGTTTAGACGGTAAACGCGCGCTCGTGACTGCGGCGGGCCAAGGGATCGGACGGGCGAGTGCGCTGGCAATGGCCGCCGAGGGCGCGCAGGTTTTTGCGACCGATGTGAACGAGGAAGCGCTAGCTGATATAGCGACTGATGACATTTCAACCTTTGTTCTGAACGCAATGGATGCGGAAAGCATCACCGCCGGAATCGATCGCGCCGCGCCTGACGTTCTGTTCAACTGTGCGGGTTTTGTGCACCACGGATCAGTTCTTGATGTAACGGACGAAGACTGGGATTTCGGATTTGCGTTGAATGTACAATCCATGGCGCGCGCAATGAAAGCAGTTTTGCCAGGTATGGTTGAGCGCGGTGGCGGAGCAATCATCAATATGTCTTCGGCCTGCTCATCGATCATCGGTGCACCCAATCGTTTTATATATGGTGCGACCAAGGCTGCCGTGATCGGCATGACAAAGTCCGTTGCAGTCGATTTTGTCAAAGACGGCATTCGTTGCAATTGTATTTGCCCCGGCACGGTAGAAAGCCCCAGTTGGCACGACCGGGTCAAGGCCCTGGGTAAACAGGTCGGCAGCTACGAAGAAGCGCTGAAGCAATTCGTGTCGCGCCAGCCCATGGGCCGGGTCGCTACAGCAGACGAAATCGCAGCACTTGTGGTATATCTGGCGAGCGACGAAAGCGGCTTTACCACCGGACACCCACATATCATTGACGGAGGCTGGTCAGGCCAATGAGCAAGAAAATCGGAATCGAAGACCTCAGATCACGCAAATGGTTCATGAACCCGGACAATCCGGAAATGACGGCGCTCTATCTGGAACGCTATCTGAATTACGGGCTGACCCGCGCCGAGCTGCAATCAGGCAAACCGATCATAGGGATTGCACAAACTGGCAGCGATCTATCGCCCTGCAATCGTCATCACCTCGAGCTTTCTAAACGGGTGCGCGATGGCATCATCGCGGCAGGCGGCACCTGTATCGAAGTGCCCGTGCACCCGATTCAGGAAACAGGAAAACGGCCCACTGCCATGCTCGACCGCAACCTCGCTTATCTGAGCCTTGTAGAGACGTTGTTTGGCTATCCACTTGATGGCGTTGTGTTGAACATCGGATGCGACAAAACAACACCGGCTCTTTTGATGGCTGCCGCGACAGTCAATATCCCGGCGATCGCACTGTCTGTCGGCCCAATGCTGAACGGATGGTACAAAGGTGAGCGGACAGGCTCTGGCACCATTGTGTGGAAGGCCCGCGAAATGCTTGCCGCAGGCGAGATCGACGCCGAAGGGTTCATGGAGCTTGTGGCGTCATCTGCCCCCTCGGTGGGGTACTGCAACACCATGGGCACTGCGACCACGATGAACTCGCTCGCAGAGGCGCTCGGCATGCAAATGCCCGGTGCTGCAGCTATTCCAGCGCCGTATCGCGAGCGCGGACAGATGGCGTACGAGACCGGGCGACGCATGGTCGAAATGGTTTGGTCTGATTTGCGACCCTCTGACATCATGACGCGTGAAGCCTTTGAAAACACGATTGTTATCAATTCAGCCATTGGCGGATCAACAAATTCACCGATCCATCTGAACGGAATCGCGCGGCACCTTGGTGTGCCGCTCGACAATGATGACTGGCAAAATGTCGGCCACGAGGTGCCGCTGATCGTCAACATGCAGCCTGCAGGCGAATACCTAGGCGAAGATTACCAACATGCCGGCGGCGTGCCTGCTGTGATTGGCGAATTGATTGCTGCCGATCTACTGCCGCATCCTGACGTCATCACGGCAAACGGCAAAACCATGCGCGAAAACTGCAGCCACGTTCGCAGCGCGGATACGCGGGTAATCCGGACCGTGTCAGACCCGCTCAAGCAACATGCGGGCTTTATTAATCTCAAGGGCAATCTCTTTGACAGCGCGATTATGAAAACCTCGGTGATTGGCGCTGACTTCAGAAACCGTTACCTGTCGAACCCCAACGATCCGGACGCATTCGAGGGGCGCGCAATCGTTTTTGACGGACCCGAAGACTTTCACCACCGCATTGATGACCCGGCAGAAAATATCGATGAAAACTGCATCCTGTTCATGCGCGGTGCCGGCCCCAAGGGCTATCCCGGCGGTGCCGAAGTGGTGAACATGCGCGCGCCTTCCTACCTTCTAAAAAAAGGAATCGATGCGTTGCCCTGTGTGGGTGACGGGCGACAGTCTGGCACCTCGGGCAGTCCTTCGATCCTTAATGCCTCTCCTGAGGCGGCGGATGGCGGCGGGCTTGCCCTGCTTCAGACGGGCGACCGGGTACGGATTGATCTGGGGAAGTGCACTGCTGACATGCTGATCGATGCGGCCGAACTGGCTGCTCGGTCCGTGGCGCTGGCCGACGCGAGCGGCTTTGCAACCCCCGAAAATCAAAGCCCATGGCAAGAAATTTTCCGCGACCGCGTAGGCCGCTTTGACGAGGGGATGACCCTGCGCGGGGCCGCCGATTATCAAGACATCTCGCGCAAGCATATGCCGCGCGACAACCACTAAAGACACCAAGACAAATAGGGATATCCAGATATGAAATTAGTACGTTATGGCGACACCGGAGCCGAGAAGCCTGGCCTGATGGATGGTGACACCTTGCGCGACCTGTCAAGCGTTGTCGATGATGTCACGGGCGCCACTTTGGACGATGCAACGCTGGATAAACTGCGCGCTGTTGACCCGGCCACCCTGCCCGCCGTTGATGGCAATCCGCGCATCGGGCCTTGTGTTGGGAACATCGGAAAGTTCATGTGCATCGGCCTGAACTACAAGGATCATGCCATCGAAACAGGCAATCCTTTTCCTGATCATCCTATCCTTTTTATGAAAGCCAACTCTGCCATCGTTGGACCCAATGACGACACCGTCATGCCGCGCGGGTCGACCAAAACTGACTGGGAAGTCGAGCTAGGCGTCGTCATCGGAAAGCAGGCCAAATATGTCTCAAAGGAAAACGCACTGGACTATGTCGCGGGGTACTGCATCGTCAACGATGTATCCGAGCGTGATTTTCAGCTGAACCTTACCGGGACCTGGACCAAGGGCAAATCCTGCGACACGTTTGGCCCAACTGGCCCATGGCTGGTGACTCGTGACGAAGTGGAAGACGTAAACAACCTTGCCATGTCGCTTCATGTGAACGGCAAGCAGATGCAGACCGGCAATACAAGCACGATGATCTTCAGCGTGGCTGAATGTATCGAACACCTAAGCGGGTTGATGACCTTGCATCCCGGCGATGTCATTTCAACCGGGACACCTCCGGGCGTTGGCTCGGGCATGAAGCCACCCGTTTTCCTGAAAGTGGGCGATGTGGTTGAATTGGAGATCGAAGGGCTCGGCAAACAACGCCAAGAAGTGAAACAAGATGCATGATCTTTTACAAATTGGCGGCATCACAGATCCGATGCGAGACCGCCTGAAAAAGGCCTTTACGATTCACAAACTAGACGACAGAAACTACCCCGCTGATACAATCACGCACATTGCCACCAATGGGCACGATGGCGTGCCCGCTGATGTGATGGCGGCTTTGCCCAACCTTCAAATGATCAGCTGTTATGGGGTTGGCTATGATGCCATCGATACGATCTCTGCCGCTGAACGCGGCATCCTTGTGACGCATACCCCCAATGTCCTCAATCAAGAGGTTGCAACCACAACCATCCTGCTATTGCTCGCCGTCTACCGCAATTTCCTGCATGACGAGGCGTATGCACGCTCTGGCCAATGGGAGGCTGAGGGCAACGCACCCCTGTCGCGCAGCGTGGATGGCGTAACTGTTGGAATCCTCGGATTGGGTCGGATTGGCCAGGCGATTGCGGACAAGCTGACCGCGTTCGATGCCGACATTCACTACCATTCGCGCAACCCCAAGGAAGTCGAATATACCTATCATGCCAACCTTGTTGACATGGCCAACACAGTTGATGTGCTCATCTGCATTACACCCGGCGGGCCTGCGACCAACAAGATCGTCAACACCGAAGTTATCAATGCGCTTGGTCCCAATGGAACACTGATCAATGTGTCACGCGGCTCCGTCATAGACGAGGAGGCCATGATCGCCGCACTTCAGGACGGCAGACTTGGCTATGCTGGCTTGGACGTATTCGAAGCGGAACCAAAGATCCCCAAAGCGCTCAAGTCCATGCCTAACGTCGTTCTGCTGCCCCATGTGGGAAGTGCAACGATTGAGACCCGTGGCGCAATGGGCGGGTTGGTCGTAGATAACCTGATCAGCCACCTAGACTCTGGGCGAGTCCTGACGCCAGTGCCGGAAACTGCACACCTTAACCCGTGACACAGATCAGCAGACTGACGGCACGGCTTTTTGCTGTGCCGCTTGACGAGGTTCTGGTTGATGCCAAACACGGCGATCACACCCACTTTCACCTCGTGACTGCCACTGTGACCCTTGCAGATGGGCGAACCGGGACAGGTTATACCTATAATGGTGGGCGAGGGGGCCATGCCACGACTGCGATGATCCAGCATGACCTTGCCCCATTCTTACTGGGTAAGGATGCGGAGAATGTCGAAGCATTGACCGAGGCAATGGACTGGCACATGCATTACGTGGGCCGCGGCGGCATTCTGAGCTTTGCCATCTCAGCCGTTGACATCGCTCTTTGGGATGCACGGCTCAAGGGCGCGGCTGTTTCGCTGGCACAGGCTGCTGGTGGTGCTGCTGACCGGTGCAAGGCCTACGCCGGGGGCATCGATCTGGGCTTTGACATGCCCCGGCTGTTGGACAGCATCCAAACCTATCTGGATCGCGGGCACAATGCCGTCAAAATCAAGATAGGCCAACCAACACAGGCAGAAGACCTAGCGCGCATCAAGGCAGTTCGCAGGCTGATCGGGGCGGATGTCACATTCATGGTCGACGCCAATTACTCCATGATACCAGATCAAGCCATTGCGATGGCCAACGCGTTTAAACCTTATGATGTCACGTGGTTCGAAGAGCCGGTCGTCCCGGATGATTTCGAAGCTTTTTCCCAGATCCGCGAGGCGACCGGGGTTCCCGTTGCCCAAGGCGAAAACCTGCACACAATGCACGAATTTGCCCGCGCGCTGCCGCATGTCGACTTCGTCCAGCCGGATGCCAGCAACTGCCTTGGCATAACCGGGTGGCTCAAGGTGGCGCATATGGCAAAGCAACATGGCGTGCCCGTTTGCAGCCATGGGATGCAGGAACTACACGTCTCTCTTGTCTCCAGTCAGCCTCACGGCGGCTGGCTAGAGGTGCACAGTTTTCCAATAGATCGCTATACAACTCGCCCGCTCGTGATCAAAAACCACCTGGCCGTAGCACCAGATTTTCCGGGCATCGGCGTAACATTCGATTGGGCCAAACTGGAACCTTTCGAAGTTCGCCTGTGAAGCCTAGGGGGAAATCATTACAAATCCGGGCCAAACAAAGCCCGGGTTTTGGTTCAATCGGTCATATTATAGCGTTATGCAAAAACTTTAATCACCCAACGCTGATTGAAGTGAAAGGTTTCAACGCGTTAGATGCTACCTGATGTTTCAGTTCTTTCGCCAAACGCTATAAATCACTCTTTCGGACCAAGCGCATTCAGCCCCTTGAGGATATCAATGGCATAAGCCAATTGATAGTCTTGCTCACGCAAGGCCGCTGCTGCTTCGGCTTTGGCTCGGTCTTCCTCGATCTGGCGGATCTCATCCTCGCTTAGCGAATCGTTGTTGAGCGATCCACGCAGGTCCGCCTCAGAGCGTTGGCGCACAGCGCTTGCGGGCTCATCCTTTTCCTCGGTGGCGGCAGCGCGACGGGGCTGTTCCACCACAATGTCAGGGCTAACGCCCAACGACTGAATTGATCGACCCGAGGGTGTGTAGTACCGTGCCGTAGTCAATCGCATCGCACTGGACCCGCGCAATGGCATGACCGTTTGAACCGATCCTTTGCCAAAGCTTTTGGTCCCAACCACGATAGCGCGGCGATGATCCTGCAGCGCACCCGCGACAATCTCAGACGCAGATGCTGACCCCCCATTGATCAGCACCACAATCGGCTTTCCCTGCGCCAGATCGCCCGGTGTCGCATTAAATCGGTCACCGTCCTCAGGATTGCGTCCACGCGTCGAGACGATCTCGCCCTTTTCAAGGAAAGCATCTGACACCCGGATCGCTTGAGACAGAAGACCACCAGGATTGTTGCGAAGATCGACAACAAAGCCGTTAACGCCGTCCATCCCACCGAGCGCCTCGACCTCTTCCTCTAGCTTAGAGATCAGGTTGGGTGTTGTTTTATCGTTGAAAGTAGTCACGCGCAGGACAACTGTTTCACCCTCGGTCCGACTGCGAACAGCCTGTAACTCGATGATATCACGGATGATTGAAACGTCGAACGGTTCCGATTCACCCTCACGAACAATGGTGATCACGATTTCTGAACCAACATTGCCGCGCATCCGCTCGACCGCCTTATCGAGGGTCAAACCCAGCATCGATTCACCGTCCACATGAGTGATGAAATCGCCGGCCTCTACACCCGCCTCGGCAGCAGGGGTGCCATCTATAGGCGACACAACTTTGACAAATCCTTCTTCTTGGGTGACTTCGATCCCAAGGCCACCAAATTCACCGCGCGTTTGCACCTGCATCGCAGCAGCGTCATCCGGCGACAGGTAGCTCGAGTGCGGATCAAGAGAAGTGAGCATGCCATCAATGGCCGCCTCAATCAGCTCGCCCGGATCGACCTCTTCCACATATTGGCCCCGAATACGCTCAAAGATATCGCCGAACAGGTCAAGCTGTTCGTAAACATTGGCCTTCGCGTCGTTCTGCTCAGCCAGCAACGGACCGGCCACCTGCGTGGTAGCAACGACGCCCGCCAGAGTTCCGCCCAAAGCGGCCATGATGAATTTATTCATTCTTATCTATCCTTGTCGGTGCGGAACCAATCGAGAGGGTCCTGAGGCACATTCTGCTGTCTTACTTCTACATAGAGCGTTTCCGAGTGGGCGGCACCACCCTCTTCACCAATTATTGAAGGGCTATGTTCGATCTGTTGCGCGGGCAAAAACCCCATCAGGCCCAAAGGCGTTCCTGCCGGGATGATTTGGCCCGTTTTTCCATAGGTAACGCCCAACCCGGCCAAGACAAACAAAGTTTGCGGGCGTGGTTCAAGAATGGCCACCGATCCAAAGTCAAGAAATGGACCCACATAGCGCACCGTGGCCGCAGTGGGCGACGTAACCAACGCGCCGGGCCGCGTTGCCAAAAGGATGCCCGGTCGCGTTACGCCAGCCGCATCCGGCTCGCCCATGCTGCGTAGAATAATACCGCGCACAGGCATCGGAAGTTCACCAATCTGGTCATCGATAAGTGGCGGAGTCCAAGCAGAATCGGACGAAGAGATATTGGACAAGCTACTGGAAAAGGCAGCCAGTGTGTCGGACGATGCAATTAAAATCGCCGTCCGAACAGGGTCTTCGGTAAAACGCATAGGCAAGTCTGTTCGTTCAGCCATAGCAATGTTCAGCTCTGCCCGTGCAAGCTGAACCTCAGTCAATCCTGTCTGCAATTGCTCTGCAGCGGCCTCTTGCAAAATCTGCAGGGTTTCAACGTCTGTCAGATTCCTGCGCAGCGACTGCGCGCGACTGTTCAGCGCCGGCGTCAATTCAGACAAAAGCATTCCGGCGCGTACTGTTCCGTTGGGCCCGTCTGGGTGCAAAAACACGGTCGGTGCCGGCCCAGGTGTCAACGTCTGCAAAACGGCCAAAAGTTGCGCAATCTCGGCATCACGCGCCTGCAACTGGCCGCGCAGCTGAACCTCGCGAATGGCCACACGGCGGAGGCCGATCCGCATCGCCGCCAAACCATCCTCATAAGCCAAAATCGCCTCAGTCAGTGCTTTGACGCGGTCGCGAGCCGTCTCAGCTGCATCCAGACGGTCTGAGGCAGCACTTAGTGCAACACTCGCGTCTCGCGCCACGCGCCCCGCATCTTGTTGAGCAACCGCAGGCAGCGCCAGCCAAAGGTTCAGCCAAAAGGCTGCAAGATATCTCATGTGCGCAAGCTTTGCCCTGTCATTTCTGCGGGCTTAGGCAACCCCATCAATTCCAGAAGCGTCGGCGCTAAATCAGCCAAGCGGCCGTCGCGCAAATCACCTTGAGCGCCGACAAGCGCTACGGGAACTAGATTGGTCGTATGTGCCGTATGCGGCGCACCAGTATCTGGATCGATCATTTTTTCGCAATTTCCGTGGTCAGCGGTGACGATCATTGTGCCTCCCACAGCTTGAAGAACAGGCAAAACACGCCCAAGCCCCTCATCCACAGCTTCGCACGCTGCAATAGCTGCGCTTAAATCACCGGTGTGACCAACCATATCCGGATTGGCGTAATTCACGACGATCAGGTCATAGCCTTCATCTATTGCCGCTACGAATTTGTCGGTAACTTCGACCGATGACATCTCGGGCTGAAGATCGTAGGTCGCCACGGCTGGCGATTTGGGCATGGCGCGATCTTCGCCGGCTGCGGGCTCTTCCTCTCCGCCATTAAGGAAAAAGGTGACATGAGGATATTTCTCAGTCTCAGCCAATCGATACTGGCGTAAACCAGCTTTAGCGACCCAGGCACCCAAAGTATTTGCAAGTTGGGGCTTGGGATAAGTGGCCATCATATATGATTTATGCGACTCGGAATAATCGGCCATGCCCAAAAGGCACGCCCAATCAGGTCGACCTACGGGATCAAAAGCATCAAAGGTTGGGTCCCCAATAGCCGCCATGATCTCGCGTGCACGATCGGCGCGGAAGTTCAGGCAAAACATCCCGTCGCCATCCCGTGCGCCGGTGTACCCGTCAATGACAGAAGCCGGAATGAACTCGTCCGTCTGTCCGGCATCGTAGGCGGCTTGGACCACTGCCTGGGGCGTCGCTGCTATAATGCCATCCGCACGGACCATGGCTGAAAACGCAGTTTCTACGCGGTCCCAACGGTTGTCGCGATCCAACGCAAAGTAACGGCCTGTCACCGTGGCGATACGCGCGGCAGAGGGCAGGTTGTCCTGCAAGGTCTTGAGGTAGCCCAGTGCCGATTTCGGGGCAACGTCGCGGCCATCGGTAACTGCGTGGATCAGAACTTGCAGGCCCGCGTCTGTGCACGCCTTGGCCGCCGCGATCATATGATTGATATGTGCGTGCACGCCTCCGTCAGAGACAACGCCCATCAAATGAGCCCTGCCGCCCCTTTGCTTGATTGCCCCGATCCATTCACTAAGCTGAGTATTGCGAAAAAAACTGCCATCTTCGATCGCCAGATCAATCTGCCCCAGATCCATCGCCACAACACGCCCGGCACCAATATTGGTGTGGCCCACTTCGGAATTGCCCATTTGACCGTGCGGCAGGCCCACATCGGGACCGTGCGTGATCAAGGTCGCATTCGGGCAGGTCGCCATAATGTGATCATAGGTTGGCGTGTAGGCCAAAACAGGTGCGTTACCTGTGGATTCTGTGCGCAGACCCCAGCCATCAAGGATGCATAGAACGACGGGTTTGGGGATTTTCATATGCTCAAAGGCCTTTTTTCAATTGTCTGACAGCGTTCTAACGTGCCGATTCAAGCTTGAAAAGAACGCTTGCTAACAGAAGTAAAGCGATTACCGTTTGTCCAAGACCGGGAGGCCCAAAATGAGCGAACACATGCTGATGCACCTTAATGTTGTGCGCCCCGTTGGACCGTTCACGGCAGCGCATCCAAATGCGGTGTACTTCTTTGAACAATTGCCCAAAGTGTTCGCACAGGCCAAGGCCGATGGTGATATGTTCTGGCACAACCACGGGGCTCGGGACCCAGACGGGCGCTATTTGGAAATGACAGACCTGCTCACGCAAAACACGAACGACACAAAAGACAATTTGCACATCATGACAATGGCCGGATGGCGGGATATTGCCGCAATGCACAGGTTTACATACCGCGAGCCAGTGCACCGGGATGGCATGAAAGCCCTACGCGATTGTGTGGACCGGAGCGAGGGGCCTACCATGGTGATGTGGTGGGGCAAGCGCGGCACACGCGTTTCATTTGAGGACGCATGGAACAAAATCCAGGCACTCCGAAAAAACGGGCCAGGACCAGAAGCATTCACCCTGCAACAAAGGTTTCCCGCTCCTACCTAATGGGCTGAACACAGCGTCGCTCAATCCGGATTGCTACGTGTGAGACTGATCTTGGACAGATTTGGCGCGCGCTTTTGCTTGGCCAACACGTCCACCGGCGCCCCCCCCGGAGTGAGAATATGGCGCAACAACGCCACCGGGTGCGCTTTCAATGTCAAACGCATCGAAACGTAATCTTCGATCACCTCTTCCCCCAATGTCATCCGCGGCAAAAGCGCTGCAGGTTCATCCACGACCTCGCCGTCGATGTCTGTGGCAAACAGTGGCAAAGCAGGTCCAGGCACTAGCGCCTTGGCTTCCCACAGTGCATCGCGGCGGTTCAGATCAATACCCGCAAAGGCGTCAGCCTCAGCCAAACGCACAATCGTAGCCGGGGGCACACCCGCCCGCCGCCACACATCGCGCACCGACTGGTACCCGTTGCCCCGTGCCGCTGTGATCCATGTGGCGTCTTCCTCGCTTAGCCCCTTGATCTGGCGAAAACCCAGCCGCAACGCCAAGCTACCAGCGCCATCAGGTTCCATGGCATTATCCCAAAAACTACTGTTGATGCAGATTGGGCGCACTTCGACCCCATGTTCGCGCGCGTCTCGCACAATCTGGGCGGGCGCATAAAACCCCATCGGCTGGGCATTCAACAACGCACAGGCAAAGATGCCCGGATGGTGACACTTGATCCAGCTGGAGGCATAGACCAACAAGGCAAATGACGCAGCATGACTTTCGGGAAAGCCATAAGACCCAAAGCCCTCGATCTGTGAAAAACACCGCTCAGAAAAATCAGCATCGTAACCGTTGTGACGCATGCCACGCAGGAAAAGCGTACGAAATTCGCTGACGCTTCCATGTTTCTTAAACGTCGCCAGCGACCGTCGCAGCCGATCTGCCTGATCAGGGGTGAACCCGGCACCGACAATAGCGATTTGCATTGCCTGTTCCTGAAACAGCGGCACTCCGAGGGTTTTACCGAGCACCGCGCCCAATGCATCCGAGGGAAAGCTCACCGCCTCTTCGCCATTGCGTCGTCGGATATAGGGATGCACCATGTCACCCTGAATAGGCCCGGGCCGGATGATGGCGACCTCGATCACAAGATCATAAAAACAGCGCGGACGCATCCGCGGCAGAAAGTTCATCTGCGCCCGGCTTTCCACCTGAAACACGCCAACACTATCAGCCTTGCACAGCATGTCATACACACGCGGATCTTCGGGAGGCAGGGTAGCAAGCGTGAACTCTTGCTGGTGATGCATCTTCAACAGGTCAAACGCCTTGCGGATACAGGTCAGCATGCCAAGGCTGAGCACGTCGATCTTGAGTATGCCCAGAGTGTCGATGTCATCCTTGTCCCAACAGATGACGGTGCGGCCCTCCATCGTCGCATTTTCGATCGGAACCAGCTCGTCCAGCCGCCCCTCGGTGACGATAAAGCCACCGACATGCTGCGACAGGTGACGTGGAAAGCCATTGATCTCATAGACCAGTTCGATGGTCTGCTGCAGACGTCGATCGCGTAAATCGAGACCAATTTCAGCCATCCGTTCTGCCTCAAGCCCTTTGGTCGAGAAAAATCCCCAAAGCTGAGAGCTGAGCGCGCTGATCGTATCCTCGCTCAACCCCATGGCGCGACCCACCTCGCGGATGGCGCGTTTTCCGCGGTAATGCACCACCGTGGCACATAACCCCGCCCGCGCGCGACCATAGCGTTCATAGATGTGCTGGATCACTTCTTCGCGCCGCTCATGTTCAAAATCGACGTCAATATCCGGCGGCTCGTCCCGCGCCTCGCTGACGAAACGTTCAAACACCATAGTTCCGATCTCGGGGCTTACGGACGTGATGCCAAGACAATAGCACACCACAGAATTGGCCGCCGACCCGCGCCCTTGGCAAAGAATATTTCGGGACCGGGCAAAGGCCACGATATCATTTACCGTCAGAAAATAGGGCTCGTATTTCAGCTTGGCGATCAGGGTCAATTCGTGCCTGAGCAACGCCTGCACACGTTCAGATGCACCTGCCGGATAACGCCACTCCAACCCTGCGTAAGCCAATCGCGACAGGCGCTGACCGGGGGTTTCATCTTCCGTGATCTCGGATGGGTATTCATAGCGCAATTGATCTAGCGAAAAGCCAAGCCCCTGCACCAGCTGCCCTGTGCCCGCAACCGCACCCTCATGCCCAACAAATATGCGCGCCATTTCTAACTTACTGCGCAAACGCCCTTCGCCATTGGCAAGAGAGGCGCGGCCAAGGTTGTCCACACGCTGACCGGTACGGATGGCCGTCAAAACATCTGCCAGTTTGCGGCGCGCACCGTGATGCATGCGCGGAGCAGCAGAAGCGATGGTGGGCAGCCCAAGATCGCGCGCCCTCTCCGCAATCTGATCAAAGCGCGCTCTGTCCCGGCCATCGTAGCTTGGCACCAAAAGCACATGCATTTTTCCAGCAAAGCGGCGCGTCAAACGCCGTGCTGTTTGCACCCAATCGCCCGCGCCGCGCGGCACCAAAAGCGCCTGTGGCCAGAGCAAAAGCTGCACCCCTGCGCTGAAGTCTTCAAGGTCAGACAGTTGGATATCGCAACTACCCTTATCCGTCCTGAGTCGCCCCCGCGAAATAATCCGGCACAGGCTGCGCCACCCCTCACGATCCTTCGGCAGAATCGTAATGGGGGGGGCATCAGAAAATACCAGCCGTGCCGCAGGGATCAAACGCGGTATCGTGGTAATCGTTGCACTCGGGGGTGCTGTCACGTGATTGGGCTTGGGGGGGCCAATCAGACCATAGGCTGCATCAAAGTTCTGACGTTCGCGCACCGCCTGCGTAATCTTGCGTGCCTCAGTATGCGCCCGCACAATCCCCGCAACCGAATTATCATCGGCAATTGCAATCGCATCCATCCCCAGCAATGCCGCACGACCAACATATTCCTCGGGGTGGGATGCCCCGGTGAGAAATGTGAAATTCGACTGAGCAGAAAGTTCGGCAAACATGAGATTCTATCTTATATTCATGTTTTGTTCTCATTTCGACTTCTTTTTTTGACAAAATGCAGGTCGCTTCTAATTTCGAGACCGGGCAAAGGTGAACAAGCACAAAGAGACACAGTGTATCAAGAATTTTCCAAAGAGGCCCAATGCTATCGGTATCCATAGCACTCAACCCGCCACATCTGTAACAAGACCTTGTTGCCCACAAGGATTAATGGCTCCTGATCCTAGGTACTTGTCTGTGCTGAGGCCATGGCCCATAAACACGACTGCAAATCTGCAAGCAAGGACGCACCACCATGACCATCGACGCCCCCGAGACCAAGATTGTCAACACGCGCCGCGTGGCTTGTGACGGCGGCGAAGGCGCATTGGGGCACCCCCGCGTCTGGTTGCAGATTTCAGAAGACACCGGATGGGTTGAATGCCCTTATTGCGACTGCAGGTATATTTATCAGGATGATGCCGCCAGCGCCTGATCTGAACCCCGCCGAGAAACGACGTCGCGGGTTGCGATTGAACCAATCGACACCCGCACCCAATCAAAAATGTAATGCGCCGCAAGGCGCGCCTTTGGATCACGTCTGGCACCGCGCGGCTGTGCGTGGCACAAGTGTTGCACGGCACGAAGGAGACCCAGACAATGACACTTCAGTTCGGCAAAGGTTGTCACCTGCATCTGATCGACGGATCGGCGTTCATCTTTCGCGCCTACCACGCCCTGCCGCCGTTGACCCGCAAATCGGATGGACTGCCAATTGGTGCCGTGAGCGGCTTTTGCAACATGCTTCAGCGTTATGTCGAAGACAATGCCGGCCCCGATGCACCAACCCATGTGGCCGTGATCTTTGACAAGGGAAGCCATACGTTCCGCAACGACTTGTATGATCTCTACAAGGCCAATCGCGAAGCAATGCCCGAAGATCTACGGCCCCAGATCCCACTAACACGCACTGCAACCGAAGCCTTCAACATCGCTTGCAAAGAAAAAGAAGGCTATGAGGCCGACGATATCATCGCCACCCTTGCTGTGCAGGCACGCGATGCAGGCGGCCGCGTGACCATCATCAGTTCAGACAAGGATCTGATGCAACTGGTCGGCGGCGGAGTCGAGATGCTGGATGCCATGAAGAACCGGCGCATTGACCGCGATGGTGTACACGAAAAATTTGGCGTCTACCCCGAACGCGTGGTCGATGTGCAGGCTTTGGCGGGCGACAGCGTCGACAATGTGCCCGGCGCACCTGGCATCGGGGTCAAAACCGCCGCCCTGCTGATCAACGAATATGGTGATCTTGATGCGCTTCTTGAACGCGCTGCAGAGATCAAGCAACCCAAGCGCCGC
This sequence comes from Tateyamaria sp., assembly GCA_018668195.1. The sequence continues at coordinate 16,188 of JABITU010000174.1, forward strand.
GAAACCCTGATCAACCATGCTGACCAGATTCGTCTGAGCCGCAGCTTGGTACAGTTGGATGAAAACACGCCATTGGATTTTACCCTCGATGACCTCGAAGTTCGCGCCCCGATCCCTGAACAATTGATGCCGTTTCTGGCAGAAATGGAATTTCGCACCCTGACCAAGCGGATCGCGGACAGGCTTGGCGTCGAGGCACCAGAAATCACAGAACCCAAGCCCACAGAAGCGGCAGACATGCCCGAGGCCCCAAGCTTTGAAAGCGCGAATTACGAACAGGTCTGTAATGCCACGGCGCTGCAAACATGGATCGATGCAATCTATGAACGGGGTTGGGTGGCCGTAGATACCGAGACGACAAGCCTCAACGAAATGATTGCCCAACTGGTCGGTATCTCGCTCGCTGTTGAACCGGGTCATGCCTGTTACATTCCGCTGACACACAAACAGGGTGGCGATGACCTGTTTGGCTCTGACGCACTGGCCGAGGGGCAGATGCCACTTGAAGCCGCGCTTACGATGCTCACCCCGATGCTCGAAGATAGCAGTATTCTTAAGATCGGGCAGAATATGAAATATGATGCCAAGATCTTTGCACAGATCGGCATCACAGTGGCCCCGATCGATGATACGATGTTGCTGTCTTACGCAATGCACGCAGGACTACACAATCACGGCATGGATGCTCTGTCAGAGCGGTATCTGGGCCATACGCCAATCCCGATCAAACCACTGTTGGGGTCAGGCAAATCAGCCAAGACATTTGATCAGGTGCCAATCGCAGATGCTGTCAAATACGCAGCTGAGGATGCCGATATTACCCTGCGCCTTTGGCAGCAGTTCAAGCCGCAATTGCACCGCGCAGAAGTGACTCGCGTATATGAAACGTTGGAACGGCCCATGGTGCCAGTGCTGGCAAGCATGGAGCGTTCAGGCATCAAGGTTGACCGCGATACCCTATCGCGCATGTCCAACACCTTTGCCCAGAAGATGGCGGGGCTCGAAGCTGAAATTCACGAAATGGCAGGGCGCAGGTTCAACGTCGGGTCGCCCAAGCAACTGGGTGAAATCCTGTTTGATGAGATGGGCATCGAGGGTGGAAAACGCGGAAAAACAGGTGCCTATGCCACCGGCGCCGATGTTTTGGAAGATCTGGCCACCGAACACGAACTGCCGGCCCGAGTTCTGGACTGGCGGCAATTGTCCAAACTCAAATCGACATATACGGATGCGCTGCAGGATCATATCAACCCGGACACCGGCCGGGTGCACACATCCTATTCCATTGCAGGCGCATCAACCGGGCGGCTCGCTTCAACAGACCCGAACCTGCAGAATATCCCCATCCGAACCGAGGAAGGGCGGCGCATTCGTGAGGCCTTTATCGCCGAAGAGGGCAAAACACTGGTGGCGCTCGACTATTCCCAAATCGAATTGCGCATCCTCGCCCATATCGCGGATATTCCATCTCTCAAACAAGCATTCGCCGATGGCCTGGACATTCATGCCATGACAGCATCCGAAATGTTTGATGTGCCCCTGGACGAGATGACTGCAGATGTGCGCCGCCGTGCCAAGGCAATCAACTTTGGCGTCATCTATGGAATTTCGGGCTTTGGTCTGGCGCGCAATCTTCGCATACCAAGATCTGAGGCACAGGGGTTCATCGATCGGTACTTTGAACGTTTCCCCAGCATCCGAACCTATATGGATGACACCAAGGCCTTTGCAAAGGAACACGGCTACGTGCAAACCCTGTTCGGACGGCGCATTCACACACCCGAAATCGCATCCAAAGGCCCACGTGCTGGCTTTGCGGCGCGCGCGGCAATCAACGCGCCGATTCAGGGAACAGCCGCAGACGTGATCCGCAGGGCAATGATTCGGATGCCGGATGCAATTGCAGACCTCCCCGCCAAGATGCTGCTGCAGGTCCATGACGAGTTGTTGTTCGAGGTTGAGGATGCCGCAAGCGGCAGGTTGATCGATGTGGCCCGCATGGTGATGGAAGGTGCCGCTGAGCCGGTCGTCAAACTGGACGTCAAACTTACAGTCGATGCAGGGCAAGGGCGCAACTGGGCCGAAGCGCACTGAGTTGGTTGGCCTTTATTTTACGCCTTTGATTGTCTATTGGCTAGCATAGGACAATACGCTCGACTGATATCTCAGGGCAATTCATCCGAAGGGATGATACCAAAGAAATGTCCACCAGACCAAACACCAAACCAACCCTCGTGGTGCACGCCCAAATCCACCAATCGGTAAAAGCTTTTGCGGTCGATCAGTGCCTCAAGGTCAGCGCGGATCAGAACATAGGGCGACGGCTCGCCGGTATTGGCATCCCGGACGACCCGGATCGGGTGATCAGGCCCCGCAACCGCGCTGTCGCCCACATGGGTTTCAAAGGTGAGGGTCTGATCCGAGGCGTTTCCCTGAGCCTCGAAATCAAGCGCAACAAAAGGCGCATCATCGACGGTGATCCCGACCTTTTCCACCGGGGTCACAAGAAAATATTTGCCATCCTCGCGTTTGAGAATCGACGAAAAGAGCTTGACCAAGCCCGGCCGCCCGATTGGTGTGCCCTGATAAAACCACGTCCCGTCGCGCGCGATGCGCATATCCAGATCTCCGCAAAACGGCGGGTTCCACAGGTGCACAGGCGGCAAACCGCGCGTTTTTGTGGCGCTGATCGACGCCACGAGGCTTTCTGCATCCGGTGTCACGGTTTTTTGTCCGCTCATATGTTTTGCCATTCCGCACTTGGGAGATAAGTTGTGAGGTAGCATATATCCTTGTTGAAAGAGTTGTCATGCCTGACACAGAAAATTTAGTGACCGAAATTGAAACGCTTGAGGTCAAACTGGCCAAGGCCAAGGCATCAATCACGCGTAGTTTCATCGGTCAGGAACGGGTCGTAGATCTTTCTCTGACAGCGCTCTTGTGCGGTGGTCATGGGCTGTTGATCGGCTTGCCGGGGCTGGGCAAAACCCGTTTGGTCGAAACGTTGGGCACAGTGATGGGTCTGGATGGCAACCGTGTCCAGTTCACACCCGACCTGATGCCTGCAGATATCCTTGGCTCAGAAGTTCTGGACACGACAGAGGATGGCACGCGTGCTTTTCGCTTTTTACCCGGCCCTGTGTTCTGTCAATTGCTAATGGCTGACGAAATAAACCGCGCATCGCCGCGCACCCAATCGGCACTCTTGCAGGCGATGCAGGAAAAGACAGTTACGGTTGCCGGAGAGGACCGCCCACTTGGCAACCCGTTCCATGTGCTGGCCACCCAGAATCCGATTGAACAGGAGGGAACCTATCCCCTGCCCGAGGCGCAGCTTGACCGGTTCCTCGTTCAAATCGATGTCTTGTATCCCGACCGCAAAACCGAGCGCGACATACTGATTGCCACAACAGGAGTTGCCGAAGATGACGCGGTGCAGGTCTTTACCAGCGACGAACTACTGGCCGCACAGGTCTTGCTGCGGCGTATGCCGGTGGGCGACAGTGTCGTTGAAATGATCCTCGACCTGGTGCGCGCGTTTCGGCCAACTGCAAGCGATGCCTCGGACAAGGTGCGTGAAACAGTGGCGTGGGGGCCGGGCCCGCGCGCCGCACAGGCCCTCATGCTTGCGGTGCGCGCACGAGCTTTGTTGCAAGGGCGGCTTGCGCCATCGGTCGAGGATGTCATCGATATGGCAAGACCAGTGCTGTCGCACCGGATGGCTTTGAACTTTGCCGCGCGGGCACGGGGTGACAGTCTAGTCGACTTGATTGACGAAACTGCCGCCCACGTCAGCAGGCGCGAGGCCGCTGCGTGATTACACCCCTCGTTCTTCGCAAAAAGGCAGAGACGCAGGCCGCGCACCTGCCGCCACTGCTGGCTAGGGCAGAACATTTGGCCGGTGCCGTTCTGCTTGGGGAACACGGCCGACGACGTGCTGGCATGGGGGATGATTTCTGGCAGTATCGACCCGCACAGCAAGGCGACAGCCGTCGGATGATCGACCATCGGCGCAGCGCCATGGGAGACGTTCAATTCGTACGCGAACGCGAATGGCAAATCGCGCAATCGGTGATGCTGTGGGTTAATCAAGGCGCGTCAATGCAATTCGCCTCGGCGCGCGATCTGTCGACCAAGATACAACGCGCACGGGTACTGGCCCTTGCAGTCGCAATACTTTTGAATCGAGGTGGCGAGCGCGTTGGTGTCACCGGCACCCAGCTGCCGCCACGACGAGGCAATGCGCAGATTCTGCGTCTGGCCGAGATATTCTCGGAAGATACTGATGAAGAATACAGCCCGCCAGAACACCGGGCCATGATCCCCCATGCACGCGCACTGTTCATATCGGATTTTATGGGCGACATCGAAGGCGTGCGTACCGCCCTGACCAAAGCGGCCGACCGTGGAGTACGCGGCGTGCTTTGCCATGTGCTGGACCCCGCCGAAGAAGCATTCCCATTTCGCGGCCGGACGATATTTGAAAGCATGGGCGGTACGCTGCAGCATGAAACGCTAAAGGCATCAGATCTGAAAAATCGCTATCTCGAGCGGCTGGCCACGCGCAAGGCCGAGTTGCAGCACCTGTGTGCTGCGGCCGGGTGGCAATATGGGGCTCACCACACCGATAAATCTGCACAATCTGGCCTTCTATGGCTGTGGCGTGCACTGGATGGCGGGCGGATCAGCGCATGACCATGATAGGCCCCCTCGGTTTTGCGACACCATGGTTGCTGACCGCGCTGATTGCATTGCCGATCCTGTGGTTAATCTTACGGGCGATCCCTCCTGCGTCGATCCGCCAACGCTTTCCCGGCGTGGTGCTGCTGTTGGGCCTGCGCGATGATGCGGCTGTCTCAGACCGGACGCCGTGGTGGCTTTTGTTGCTCCGAATATTTGCAATCGCTGCGATGATCATCGCGCTGGCGGGCCCGGTGCTGAACCCGAAAGATACTGCAGAGACAGGCGATGGGTCCCTGCTGATAGCGCTGGACGGAAGCTGGGCTGGTGCGGGCAACTGGCCACGCCAGATGCAGGCCGTTGAGGCAGAACTCCGTCGGGCAGGTGCCGCGGGTCGCGAGGTCGCACTTTTGCAGTTGACCAAGCCCGCACCGCCTGTGTTTCAGGCCGCCAATACAGTAATAGCGCGGCTAGCAGGGATCGTTCCCACACCTTGGCAGCCCGGTCCGGTCGAAGGCATTAAGGCTGCGCTGCCAGAGGGTTCATTCGAGACGATCTGGTTCAGCGATGGGCTGGCTTACCCCAACCATGCCTTCATACTGGCAGCCCTTGAGGCACGTGGTCCAGTGCGGGCGGTGCAATCGGTGCAGGACGTAGTTGCGCTGGCGCCAGCCACCTACAAAGATGGTGTTGTCGAGTTGACTGCCCTCAGAGCTGTAAGCAGTCGGGAACGCGCGGTGAACATTCTTGCCCAAGGGCGCGACCCGGCGGGAAATAAAGCAACACTGGCAACCGCCAGCGCAGTCTTTGGCATCGGTGATTCCGTGGCACGCGCCGCCCTGTCGCTGCCTTCAGAATTGCGCGCACGCGTCAACCGGTTCGAGATACAGCGCGCCCGCTCTGCCGGCGCTGTTACGCTGGTCGACGACAGTCTGCGCCGTCGCGAAGTTGCTTTAATCGCAGGACGAGAGGGGCGCGAGGGCCTCGAACTGTTATCGCCGCTGCATTACATCGAACGCGCACTGGCACCCACCGCAGATTTGCTAAGCGGTGCGCTGAACGATATTCTGCCCGCCAATCCTGACGTCATCATACTGGCCGATGTGGCCACGCTCGCGGATGGTGAGGCAGACGCCATTGCAGACTGGGTCGAGCGTGGCGGATTGTTGCTGCGCTTTGCCGGGCCGCGTATCGCTAGCAGCAAGGTCAGCCGCACCGAAGAAGACCCGCTGATGCCCGTCAGGCTGCGCTCTGGCGGGCGAAGCGTGGGCGGAGCAATGAGCTGGGGCGCGCCTAAAGCACTGGCACCTTTCCGCGAGGGATCGCCTTTCTTTGGCCTCAACCTCCCGGGGGATGTGGCTGTGACCGCGCAAGTCATAGCGCAACCTGATCCGACGCTGGCCCAGCGTGTCATTGCCGAACTGAGCGACGGCACCCCGCTGGTGACGCGCAAGCGCGTAGGACAAGGCCAGATCGTTCTATTCCATGTCACTGCCAATGCCGAATGGTCGTCACTGCCCCTATCCGGTCTGTTTGTCGAAATGCTGGAACGATTGGCCGTTTCATCAACCAACAGCGGCCCCACAGCCGAAAACCTCAAAGGCACCATCTGGACACCCCAACTGATTATGGACGGGTTTGGCATGCTCACTGATGCGGGTGCCATGCCCGGTGTGGCGGGACCGGAACTGATACGTGCCCCAACCGGCCCCGACTTGCCACCAGGTGTGTACACTTCTGGCGACCAGAGCCTTGCGCGTAACGTTCTACCGTCCGATGCAACGTTAGAGCCTGTTGTCTGGCCTGCTCACATCCCAGTGTCTGGTCTGACCATTGCACCGGAGCAGCGATTGGCAGGTGTCTTGCTTGCTGCAGCAATTGTTCTGATGCTTTTGGACGTGATCGCGTCTCTGGCACTGTCGGGGCGGTTGGCCCGTGGTGTAAACGCGGGGCGGATCGCATCCGTTTGCGCCCTGATAATGCTGTGTCTACCCGGTAATTCCGCAAAGGCGCAACAAGGACCGGCAGCCGTAAGCACCGCCGCAACCGAGGTTGTTCTAGCCCATGTCATCACTGGCAATGCGGATGTAGACAGCATTGCTGCGGCTGGATTGCTCGGTCTGTCAGAAACTCTGTTTTTCCGTACCTCGGTAGAGCCCGATGCTCCAATGGGTGTAAACCTCGAAACAGATGAACTGGCATTCTTTCCAATGCTCTACTGGCCCATAACCCCGGATCAACCGCGCCCCTCACAAGAGGCCTATGCAAAACTGAATGATTATCTGCGTTTGGGTGGATTGATCCTGTTTGACACGCGCGATGCGGACGTCACAGGCTTTGGCACGGCCAGTCCAAATGGCCGCAAACTACGCGATCTGGCCCAGTCGCTGGATATTCCGGCACTTGAACCGGTGCCGCGCGACCATGTGCTGACGCGCACGTTTTACCTGCTCCAGGATTTTCCCGGTCGTCATGCCCGCGGCGAAATATGGGTAGAATCCGCCCCCCCCGGAGCAGAGCAGGTCGATGGTATGCCGTTTCGCAACCTAAATGATGGCGTGACACCGGTGGTTATCGGTGGCAACGACTGGGCAGCGGCATGGGCGGTGACAAAATCGGGCCAAGCCATGTTGCCTGTTGGACGTGGCTTAAGCGGTGAACGCCAGCGCGAACTGGCGTATCGTTTTGGTGTGAACCTTGTGATGCATGTACTGACCGGCAATTACAAAAGCGATCAGGTTCACGTGCCTGCCTTGCTGGATCGGCTAGGTCAATGACGGGCACTGTCCTTTTTAATCCACTTTTACCTTGGCCTGTGCTGGCGACGCTGGCAGGTATCATACTGTCAAGTGTCGCACTGGCCGGCGTTAGGGGCCTGCGCGGCTGGGCGCTGCGTGGGATGGCCGGAGTGATCATCATCGGAGCCTTGTCCGGCCCAGCCTTTCAGCAAGAAGACCGCGCACCGCTGACCGACATCGTGATCCTTGCCGAAGATGAGAGTGCAAGCCAACGACTTGGGGACCGCACCACACAGACCAAGAGCGCTGCCGCAGCGCTCACCGCAGCTCTCGCTGCACAGGGCAGCACCGAAGTGCGCCGCGTCACAATTCCTGATGGCGAAGAGGACACAGGCACAAGGCTGATGAGCGCCCTTTCGAACGCATTAGCCGAAGAGCCGCGCGCGCGCATTGCAGGTCTGATCGCGCTTACTGATGGACAGGTGCATGACAGCGATCTGCCTGTCGATCTGCCCGCACCCCTGCATGTTCTGCTCACCGGACGCAAGACGGACTGGGATCGCCGCCTGCTGGTGAAAAATGTCCCAGCCTTTGCCATCATTGGCGAACCGGTCACGTTGACACTAAGAATCGAAGACAGCGGCGCGGCGCCAACGGATGTTGGTCTTGCCCCAATCGATATTTCGTTGGATGGGGCACCTCCGCAACGTTTCAACCTGCGGATCGGGCAGGATGTAACCGTGCCAATCACCCTGCCCCATAGCGGGCGGAATGTGATCCAATTCACCGTGCCTACTGCAGATGGAGAGTTAACAGATCGCAACAACACCGCACTGATCCAAATGAACGGTATCCGCGATCGGCTGCGCGTCTTGCTTGTTTCGGGCGAACCGCACGCAGGTGGACGCACGTGGCGGAACCTTTTAAAGTCGGACAGTTCTGTTGATCTGGTACATTTCACCATTCTGCGCCCACCCGAAAAGCAAGACGGCGTACCCGTAGGCGAGCTATCGCTGATCGCCTTCCCAACACGCGAACTGTTCCTAGAAAAAATCGACGATTTCGACCTGATCATCTTTGATCGCTACAAAAGGCGTGGTATCCTGCCGTCCCTCTATCTAGACAACGTCGCGCGCTATGTCCGGGACGGCGGCGCGGTGCTGGTGGCGGCGGGGCCAGATTTCGCAGGCGCCAACAGCATCTATCGCTCGCCTTTGGGCAGCATCATGCCAGCCCAGCCTTCGGCCCGCGTGATCGAAGATCCGTTTCAGCCGACCGTGTCTGATATCGGCCAACGCCACCCTGTGACGTCCGGCTTGCCCAGTGCAGGCGATTGGGGGCGCTGGTTGCGCCAAATCGATCTAGAAACAACGTCAGGGACCGTTGTAATGGAAGGCGTCGACGCGCGGCCACTGCTGATCCTTGACCGGGTCGGCGCGGGTCGGGTCGCGCTGCTGGCGTCAGACCATGCATGGTTGTGGAACCGGGGCTATGAGGGCGGCGGGCCACAATTAGAGCTGCTGCGCCGTCTTGCTCACTGGATGATGAAAGAACCCGAGTTGGAGGAAGAGGCGCTAACAGCCACCGCCAACGGCCAAAGCATGCAGATTATCCGCCGCACCTTGTCAGAAGCAGTTCCGCCGGTCACAATCAATGGCCCAGACGGCACGATCACCAAACTTGAGATGACGCCAAAAGAGCCGGGCCAGTTCGGCACCCGATTTGATGGCCCGCAAATCGGCCTTTACAGGTTGGAAAATGGCAATCAGAAAACAGTGATCGGACTTGGCCCGGCAGCCCCACGCGAATTTGAGGCAACGATTTCAAGTGCAGCCATAATGTTTGACGCCGTGACTGCAGCTCGAGGTGGCGTTTTACGCTTGGAAAACGGCACGCCGCGCATCCGGACAGTGCGCGAAGGACGGCCCGCTGCGGGCCGCGGCTGGATCGGGATCACCCCACGCGGTGGCTATGAAACAGTTGACGTGCGTCAGACAGCGCTACTTCCGGCGTGGCTGGTGCTGTTACTGGCTGCCAGTTTCACAATATGCGCTTGGCTGCGCGAGGGTCGCGGCTAGAAAAGTACGACACTGGCGTGAGTTAAACGCTGCGTGGCACGAATTTTACATTCAAGGAAGCAGCGACATCGAAACAGCCGTGCACACCCGTAAATGTACCTCGAATAAGAAAAATATCGTCGGACAGCAATTAAGGCGATCTTCACTGGGGCTGTGGCAAACCTAAGCGGACACCACGGTCGCGAAGCGGGTCAATGAGCCTTGCAAACAAGCTAACAGAGGAAAGGCGCCGCCGCCTCGCAGCTGAACGCCTGCTTGAGCTCAAGCAGGCAGAGCTGTCGGCGGCAAATCGCAAATTGGGCAAACACGCCGCTGAACTGCAAGGCGAAATCGTCGAAACCCGGGCCAAGGTAGCCACGGTTACATCCGAAAACGCGCGCGTCAGATCCCAGCTGGGGCAAGCCAACCAAAAGGTGGAACTGGCAGAGCAACGGCTGTGGCATTCAGTACAGACCATCAGCGACGGCTTTGCGATCTTCAACTCTGAAAACCGCCTGTTAGCAGCGAATGCCAGCTACCTCACTGTCTTTGATGATATAAAGATCATTGCGCCGGGCGTGCACTATGTCACCTTGCTTCAAGTTCTTACAGACGAGGGGATTGTGAATACGTGTACACTCTCAGCAAGTGATTGGCGGCAAATGATGCTGGATCGATGGATGCAACCAAACCCAGAACCAATTACGGTCCGGTTGTGGAACGACCAATATATCAAGCTGATCGACCAGCGTGGCGCGAGCGGTGATATGGTTTCGCTTGGTCTTAACATCACCGAAACCGTAGAATACGAAAAAGAACTCACAGCCGCACGGGCAGAAGCCGAAGCCGCCAACCATGCCAAATCGTCATTCCTAGCAAATATGAGCCACGAAATAAGGACGCCGATGAACGGCGTTGTTGGCATGGCCGATGTACTTGGCGATACCAGCCTGAACGAGGAACAGCAGCTGTATGTCGACACAATTAAGAATTCGGGCGATGCGCTGCTGGCGATCATCAATGACGTTCTCGACTATTCCAAGATCGAGTCGCAAAAGCTGGAATTGTACGCAGAGTCCTTTGATTTGGAGCACTGCATTCACGAGGTGATCATGCTGCTTCAGCCTTCAGCTCGTGAAAAAGAGATTACCCTTCTTTTGGATTATGACATGTTCCTGCCAACGACATATGTCGGCGATCGTGGTCGCATCCGGCAGGTTTTGACAAACCTGATAGGCAATGCGGTCAAGTTCACCGCTCAGGGTCATGTCCTGGTGCGGGTCACGGGCGTGTCCGACCCGGCAACAAGCACTGCCGACGTGACAATCGTGATCGAAGACACCGGCATCGGAATTCCAGAGGACAAACAGGACCACATATTCGGCGAATTCAATCAGGTTGAAAACGAACGCAATAGACACTTTGACGGTACTGGCCTCGGCCTTGCGATTTCGCAACGTTTGGTCACACTCATGAACGGCGAGATTTGGGCCAGCAGCGAAGAAGGTATAGGCTCATGCTTTGGCTTCCAAATTCCGCTTGAGACAACCGATCGTATCTTGCCTGAGGCGCAGCCGGTTCCCGATGGACTTCGCAAAGTGCTCGTCATAGACGACATCTTTGCCAACCGCATTATTTTGCAGCGTCAACTGGAACAACTGGGCCTTGGCGTGATCTGCTGCGCGTCGGGGGCAAAGGCGCTTGACCATATTGACGAAGTTGACCTGATCCTGACTGACCATAACATGCCTGAAATGGATGGACTGGAGCTGGCCACAGCCGTAAGGGCGGCAGGCCATGACACACCCATTCTGCTGCTTAGCTCTAATCCGAGCGTTGCCGCCGCGGATCCGGGGGCGAAACATCTGCATGCAGTGCTACAAAAACCCTTGCACCGTGCCGATCTATTTGCCCGGTTGCAAAGCGTTGGCCCAATTATTTCCGAGATTAACCTGCCACATGATGGGTCACCCAAGCCCGTTAAGACAGAGCGTAAAATGCGGATATTGGCAGCAGAGGATAACAAGACAAACCAACTTGTCTTTCGCAAAATGGTAAAAGAGATCGAAATTGATCTTAAATTCGCCAAAAATGGGGTTGAGGCGATTGAGCAATTTTCAAAATTTGCGCCCGACCTGATTTTCATGGATATTTCCATGCCCGAGATGGATGGCAAGGAAGCGACCCAAGAAATTCGCAAAATCGAAAAGAAAACAGGCAGCCACGTACCAATCGTAGCGGTGACTGCCCACGCATTGGACGGTGACGACAGAGGCATCTTAGCAGCGGGCGTTGATCACTATTTGACCAAGCCACTACGCAAAGCCGAGATCTACGGCCAGATCGCAGACGCCTGTCCGCACGATGCCATGCCACCCTTTGCCGTTCAAGAAATGGAAACTGCCAGTTAGGTGCCAGGATAGGGTCGAATAAAAACAAGGCGCGCGTCATCCGACTGATCCGACTGAAAGATATAGCCACCAGCATCAAAGGCCCGCACATCGTCAAGATTTGTAACCCGGTTCTTGATGATGTGTCGCGCCATCGCGCCGCGTGCCCGCTTTGCAAAAAAACTTACAATTTTAGGGCCCTGCCCTTTGTCTTCCATGAAAACTGGGGTGACCACATTGAGCCTGAGCGCCTTTTCAGCGACTGCGCCAAAATATTCCTGGCTTGCGCAATTGATCAGCATATTGGTGCCAGTTGCCTCGGCCTGCGCATTCAGCGCTTTGGATAAGTCGCTGCGCCAATAGTCGTAAAGAGATCCGCCGCGCCGCGTTCTCAGACGGCTGCCCATCTCAAGCCTGTAGGGCTGGATCGCATCGAGAGGACGCAAAACGCCATACAGGCCCGAAAGAATGCGCAGGTGATCCTGAGCATATGAGACGTCGTCGGTAGACAATGTCGTAGCATCCAAACCCTGATATGTATCACCTGCAAAGGCGAGCATGGCCGGACGGGTCACGTTGGCATCTGGCGCATCGGCAAACGCCTGAAACCGATCGCGGTTCAAGCGCGCCAGATCATCGCTCAGGCTCATCAGGGATTTCAGATTACCCAGCGTCAGATTGCGCGCCGTCCGGGCCAGCCGTACCGCGTCATCTTGCATCTTGGGCGTTGTCATTTCGACATCGCGCTCTGCCCAGTCCAGCCGTTTGGCCGGGGAAATCACAACCAGCATTCTGTCACCCTTTCGTTATTCCGGGAAGCTTAGCCCGCCTCGCGCAAGACGTCCAGAAACGCGGGCCCAAAACGCTGGGCCTTACGATCACCTAGCAGCCGCTCAAGTGCCGCGTCGTCGTCAGGTTGCATCTGAGCAACCCTAGCCAGTTGCGACGCCGAGCAGCTCATTGGTTTTTCAGTACCATCGCGACCGCGTGCAAGATCAGCCTGTACTTCCAGCAAACGATCATAAACATTGCCAGATTTGTGCCCGGCCAGCTTGCGGCGTGTCGGGTGCATAGCCTCAGCCTCGCCATTGATGACGGCCAAAAATGCTTTGCCAAAATTCTGCAACTTTTTGGCCCCAATGCCGCTAATGTGCGCCATTTCATCAAGGTTCGCTGGCCGCCGTTCCGCCATTTCGATCAGCGTACGGTCTGGAAAGATGACATAGGCAGGCACTTTGGCCGCCTCGGACAGCCCGCGCCGTTTCGCCTTGAGTGCCGAAAGCAACGGCGCATCTTCTTCAGAAACCATAGACTTGACTGCAGGTCTGCGGGTTGCAGCCTTAATGGTGTCACGGCGCAGAGCGATTTTGTCCCTATTACGCAAGATTGGCAGGGCGGCGTCAGTCATCCGCAGCGCACCGTGCCGTTCGGAATCTGGGCGCACCAGATCGTGGCCCATCATCTGCCGAAACACCGCCTGCCATTGTGGACGCGTGTATTCAGTGCCAACACCGAACGTTGGCAGCCCATCATGACCGCGCTGGCGCACCTTGTCAGTTTCATTGCCAAGCAGGATATCGATCAGATGGCCTGCGCCGAACCATTCGTCCGTACGTAGCATTGCGGACAGCGCCTTGCGCACCGCCGTGGTGCCATCAAAGACTTCAACGGGGTTCTGGCACAGATCACAATGGCCACAGGTTACATCAAACTCACCGAAATAGCCTAGCAAGGTCTTGCGGCGGCATTCCAGCGCCTCGGCCAGACCCAGCAGCGCATTAAGTCGCGCGTGATCCGCCATGCGGCGTTCCGGCGGGGCTAGGCCTTCGTCAATTTGGGTTCGGCGCAGTTTGATATCTTCAGGCCCAAACAGCGTCAGAGTTTCAGCCGGAGCGCCATCACGGCCCGCGCGTCCAATTTCTTGATAATAGGCTTCAATCGATTTGGGCAGATCAGCATGGGCCACCCATCGTATATCCGGTTTGTCGATCCCCATGCCAAAGGCAACGGTGGCCACGACAATCAACCCGTCTTCCTGCTGAAACCGGCGTTCAGCGATGCGCCGGTCATCCGCCTCCATACCGCCATGATAATGAATTGCGGCATGGCCATCCTCGCGCAGGGCTTGGGCCAGCGTCTGCGTCTTGGCTCGCGTCCCGCAATAAACGATGCCCGATTGGCCCTTGCGTGCTGCAGCAAAGTTCAGGATTTGCGCGCGTGGCCCATTCTTGGCAGCAAAGGCGAGATGGATATTGGGCCGGTCAAACCCCTGCAAAAAGGTGCGGGGCTGCGCACCATCAAACAGTTTTTGTACGATTTCGGCCTGCGTTTCCGCATCTGCTGTGGCCGTAAAGGCTGCCAGCGGCACATCGAGCGCGCGGCGCAATTCTCCGATTTTCAGATAGTCTGGGCGAAAGTCATGTCCCCACTGGCTCACGCAATGCGCTTCGTCCACAGCAATCAGGCTGACACCGATGCGGCGCAGCATACCAATCGATGACCCAGCCGCCAACCGTTCTGGCGCGATGTACAACAGCTTTAGTTCGCCCCGCTCAAGTGCGCTCCAAACGTCTTCAGTTTCTTCTGGGGTATTGCCAGAGGTCAACGCACCTGCTGACACACCCGCCGCTTGCAAAGCGCGTACTTGGTCACGCATCAAGGCAATCAAGGGCGAAATGACGACCGTCACACCGTCACGAATCAGAGCAGGCAACTGAAAGCAAAGTGACTTGCCGCCGCCCGTGGGCATGATGGCCAGCGTGTTCTCGCCCGCGGCCACTGCAGCAACGATCTGTTGCTGACCCGGGCGAAAACCGTCAAAGCCAAATACGTCCCGCAGCAGCGTGGCAGCGCTTGCCATGTTTCAAAAACCTGTCAATTTATGTTCATATGCTCGTGGTCAGCAGAGTCACATTTTAACAGGACCTGAACAAGTGCCGATCAGGCGAAACCAAAGACCACAGGCAAAATATAAGCACGCAAAGAGATCACGATCAGTAACGCCGCAAGCGGCGCAAGATCAAGCGGCCGCGTGTCGGGCAACACTCGGCGGATCGGACCATAGATCGGATCAAGCAGGCGATTCAACCCATCCCAAATTTGGCCGACCAACTGCTGGTGCAGGTTCAAAACCTGAAAATTAATCAGCCAACTCATGATAATGTGTACGATCATCACGAAATAGACGACGCTCAGGATCAGTTGCAGGGGTCCATAGATGGCCAGCATGGGCAGGTTCCTTTGTTTGTTCAGTGACAGGTAAGTTGTAAGGGACTTCGGTGCAAGGATACTGTGACGCACCCCTTGACCTGTCAGCATGCCGTCGCGCTTTTCGAACGGCTAGAGTATGATATGTTTCCTTTCGTTCACCTTATCAAAGATCTGTTCATAGCCCCACAGCAGATGTCGATCGATTCACTGGATACCCACGTGTCGCACCATGTCATATGGCCTTGGGATCTGGATGCATTTGCCGCGTTGAACAGTAGCCGCGCACCAACACTGTATGATCTGGGTCGGCTTGGCATGGGCGTTCACACCGAATTAATCGCAACGCTGAGGGAAAATGAGGCCTGACAATGGCAGGTTTCGGTACCGCAACGGCGACGCCTGCATGCTTTCCAGCGTTTCGATATACACAGCCGGACGATCTGCTGGGACGATAGATTTTTCTATATCGAAAAATCGATGTGGAAACCTGATGAGACAAAAATAAGCTATGCTTTGTACCGGGCCGCGGCAACCAGCCGCGATGGGATTGTCCCTGAGCACAGGCCTGTCAGACCATGGGACTCAACCCTAATCAACATCTGCACCGGATCGGGCAGCCGCTCGTATTAAAACCGAAGCAATACGACCTTGGCCACCGATGCAACACCCAGTTGACAAGCGGTTACATACAGCCGCGTAAACCTTTCCTTGCCTCTTATGTGTTGGCCTGCTTTGATTGTCCCAAATAAAAAGGCAGAGAGGACGCAGGCATTGGAAGAGATCAGTCTAAAGAAGCGCATTCGTGGCTGGATGGCATTCGACTGGGCAACACAGCCCTTTTATACCTTGGGCCTTACGTTTATTTTTGGACCATATTTTGCTGGCGTTTCGTTTGAGTATTTCTCGACCATCTATGCTGATGAGGAAACAGCCAAAGCAACCTCTCAGGCCACTTGGTTCTGGGGCCAGACGATCGCTGGGTTGCTGATCGCCCTGACCGCGCCGCTGATCGGGGCCTATGCCGACAGCACCGGGCGACGGATGCCGTGGATCTGGCTGTTTGCCATGCTCTACCTGCCGTTCACCTGGGCGCTTTGGTATACCGACCCATCGGGTGGCAACATCTATTTTATTCTGCTCTGTTTCAATCTGGCCTTTATCGCGGCAGAATTCATGTTGATCTTTGTAAATGCGATTTTGCCAAGCCTTGGATCGACAAAAGAAGTTGGCAAAATATCCGGCGACGGGGCGGCCATCGGGTATTGGGGCGGTGTTCTTGGTCTCTTCATCATGCTTATCCTGTTCGTGAACAAGGGGGACGGCACCACCATAGCAGGGCTCGCCCCTGCCTTTGGTCTCGACCCCGAAAAAGGCGAGGATTTTCGCGCAGTAGGTCCGTTCATCGCAATATGGTTTGCAGTTTTCATGATTCCATTCTTTGCTTGGGTGCGCGAACCCCGGACTGCCAACCGACAGGGTGGGGTAAGTCAAGCGATGGCAGACCTCAAAAAATCCTTGCACGGCGCGTGGCACCGCAAGTCGCTTTTGAATTTCCTAATCGGATCAATGTTTTACCGTGATGCGCTTAATGCGCTTTATGCGGGGGGCGGTGTTTATGCCCGACTGGTTCTAGGATGGGAGATTATGCAGATCCTCGTCTTTGGCATCGTCGGTGCGATCACGGCGGCGGTAGCTACACAAATCGGCGGTTATTTTGACAAACGGCTGGGACCCAAACCGGTGATCCACGTCTGTTGCTATATCCTGATCCTTGTCTGCATTATTATTGTTGGTATGAACCGCGAAAGCTTCTTTGGCCTTGTCGCCATAGCCGAAGGTTCTTCGACGCCGGACATCGTCTTTTATATCTGCGGGGCGGCCATCGGTGGCGCGGGCGGTGCACTCTATGCAGCCTCGCGATCGATGATGGTGCGTCACACCCATCCCGAACGCCCGACCGAGGCCTTTGGCCTGTTTGCTCTTTCGGGTAAGGCTACGGCTTTCCTCGCCCCTTTCCTGATCGGGCTGTTTTCTACCATAACCGGCAATGCACAACTGGGCTACATTCCGGTCATCGTGTTGTTTGTCATTGGTCTTTACCTTTTGCGCAAAGTGCACCCTCAAGGAGATCACGCAACATGGTCAAAATCGGATATTCCATCACCCTGATCCTTGCATTCATCCTTGGGCTTGGAGCCGTAGGCAGCGGCGTGCAAGCCCAGCAATTGGCAAAGCAACAG
>JABITU010000175.1 GCA_018668195.1 Tateyamaria sp.
ACAATAGGGCAATCACGCAAATAAAGCGGACGATAAATATCTTCCACGACCTTTGCAGCACGCTCAGTCTGCATCCCGACAACGACACGGTCGGGCTTCATGAAATCTTCAATCGCAGCCCCTTCGCGCAGAAATTCAGGGTTAGAGGCAACATCAAAATCCAGACTTGGATTCGCAGCAGAAATCACTTCAGCTACTTTGCGGTTGGTGCCTACCGGCACTGTCGATTTAATAACAACAACGACATAGTTTTGAGCTGCGCGCGCGATTTCTTCGGCAGCTGCCATTACATATGTAAGGTCGGCATGGCCATCCCCTCGTCGCGTAGGTGTGCCAACGGCAATGAAAACTGCATCAGCACCCTTAATGGCCTGCTTTAGATCCAGCTTAAAAGTAAGACGACCGGCGTTTACATTATTACTCATTAGCCGCTTGAGGCCAGGTTCAAAAATTGGTGTTTCTCCCTGCTCAAGCATGTCTATCTTGCGCTGGTCCTTGTCAACACAGACCACATCATGGCCAAAATCAGAAAAACACACCCCTGAGACAAGACCTACGTATCCAGTACCGATCATCGCTATTCTCATTGGAAACTTCTCATCTTTCTAAAATGTGCCGTTACGCAAAAGGGTGCTCTCACCGAGGTCACGAACAGCCTATTCCCTCAGAGCAAACTCAACCTTTTGCCCCTTGGCCGCGCGCATAGATATCTTCATAGCGCGTGATATCATCTTCACCCAGATAGGCACCTGTTTGCACTTCAATCAGGATCATGGGTACCTTGCCAGGATTTTCCATGCGGTGCACGGCTCCCAGTGGGATGTAGACGGATTGGTTCTCACTCACCAACTTGACGGCATCATCTACTGTAACCTTGGCGGTACCGGCCACAACTATCCAATGCTCAGAGCGGTGATGATGGCGTTGCAGACTGAGGGCAGCGCCGGGGTGAACATGAATGCGTTTGACTTGTAAACGATCCGCCAGAACCAGTGTTTCGAACCACCCCCATGGGCGGTGATCGACAGGGAAATGTTGGGCTTGTTTGGCACCTCGCGCCTTAAGCACGCTGACCGCCCTTTTAACGTGCTGGCTTTCAGAGATGTTGGCCACCATCACTGCATCCCGCATCGCCACAGCCACAGTGTTCTTGAGGCCGATGCCCACCAACTCAATCTCGCTTGTTTCTGAGCGCAGCAGCGTGTTCTGACAATCAAACCCTGTGGTATTACCCGAAAACGCATTGCCGTTATCATCATGAGAAGATTCCTGCCACACAGACTCCCAGCTGCCCAGATCGGACCATTGCCCGTCAAAACGCACAACACTAACGTTAGTGGCTTTCTCCATCACCGCATAATCGATGGAATCTTCCGGCACATCGGCCCAGGCTTCTGTGTCGATGCGGATAAACCCCAGATCGGTAGTCGCTGTGTCCAAGGCCACACTAACCCTATCCAGAATAGTTGGGGCATGCGTACGGAAAGCGGCAATCAGCACATCGGCGCGGGCCAGAAACACGCCAGCATTCCAGAGGTTTGCGGGGTTTTCAAACAAGGTCTGTGCCTTGACAAGGTTTGGTTTTTCAATAAACCGCGTCAACGTGTGCACACCAGTATGGGTCTGGGCACCAGCCTCAAGCCAACCATAACCAGTTTCGGCGCGGGTGGGTTTGATGCCAAAGGTCACGATCTGCCCCTCTTGGGCGGCAACCTGCGCCTGCGATACGGCGGCGCAAAAGGCGACCGGATCTGCCACCGCGTGATCAGAGGGCACCAGCAAAACCATCGCCTGCGCATCCACCCGCAGGGCAAACAGCGCAGCGGCCACGGCGGCGGGGGCGGTGTTGCGCCCTTCGGGTTCGATCATGATGCCCGCATGATCCATGCCCACATCGCCCAGCTGCTCTGTCACGATAAAGCGGAAATCATTGCCTGTTACGATGAGCGGATCGCCAAAACCGGGCCCAGTGAACCGCTGGGCAGAGGCCTGAAACAGGCTTTGATCGCCCACCAGATCGGCAAA
>JABITU010000003.1 GCA_018668195.1 Tateyamaria sp.
ATCAGGCCTTAGCGGACCTTCGCGCAAGGTGCAGCGAATGGCGGCTTAGAGCCCACAGCAGAAGTGACAAATCTTGCTGCGTGTGATCGTAGCGCAGGAACCTGCTGCGCCGCAGCAAAATCGCTGTTGCATGGAAGAGCCGAAGCGGCCATTCAGAGGTCTCGTTTGCAACCTGAAGCTCTCTGAGCCGCGGTAGAAATTCATCCATTCCGGGCATTTTTTGCTCCGGCGACCCGCAAGCGTCTTGGGTGCATCTTTTAGGCAGCACGCCAAATATGTTTTGGCAGATCAAGTTGTCCACGTGGCGGACACTCTGAGTGCAAATGGTTCCTACACTCGTGGCCTCTTACTAGTTTGCGGCATGGATACGGAGGAGCTGAAATGCCGATACAATCGCTTGGATATCTTGGTGTGCGGTCCGACCGGACGGAAGAATGGAAGCACTTCGCGGGCAAAGTGCTTGCCATGCAATTGGACGATTGCGGCGGGCGTCAGTTGTCTTTCCGGATGGATGATCTTGTACAGCGCTTGGTTGTCTCGGACGAACCGGGAGAAACATTAGCCTTCATCGGCTGGGAAGTGTCGGACAAATCCGATCTGCAGGATTTTGCAGCCCGATTGGATAACGCAGGGCACAAAGTGATGTTTGGCGACCAAGGTCTGGCCGACCGTCGCTTTGTCGAAGATCTGATTGTGACCCATGATCCCGCCGGAAACAGAATTGAATTGGTCTGGAATTCACATAAGTCAAAAGACCCATTCATACCGGGACGCCCCATTGATGGGTTTAAGACCGGTGCTCTTGGCATGGGACATGCGGTTCTGCACGTGCCCGATGCGACTGCGCTCTTGCCATTTTACTGTGATGTACTTGGCTTTGCGGTCAGCGATTATGGTCTGAAACCCGTCCCGTTGTACTTTTTCCATGTCAACGGGCGTCACCACAGCTTTGCCATCGTGGGTTCGGGAAAGTCGGGGTTCCATCACTTTATGGTGGAGTACCAAAATCTTGATGACGTGGGGCAAGGATATGATCTGGCGGGGCAGCAAAAAGATGGCATCGCCTATACTTTGGGTCGCCACACCAATGATCATATGACAAGTTTTTACGCAAACACCCCATCCGGATTTTTTGTCGAAAATGGCTGGGGCGGGCGGATGATTGATCCCGCAACGTGGGAGCCGCATGAGACGACGGCCGGACCCAGCTTTTGGGGCCATGACCGGCTATACCTGCCTGCGGAAGATCGAAAACCTTTTGTCGATATGCGTCTCAAGGCGGCGGCGGACGGGCTGCGCGCGCCGCCAGTTGTTGATTGCCCGTGGCTTTATGAGTTGCGCGGACAGGAGAGATGACGGTGGACACATTTGACGTTGATGTCGCCATCGTGGGCTATGGCCCGACGGGCGCGACGCTGGCCAATTTGCTGGCCAAGTGCGGGGTGCGCGTTGCAGTGGTTGAGCGCGAAGCCGCGATGTATCATCTGCCGCGTGCTGTGCATTTTGATGGTGAGACGATGCGGGTTTTTCAGACCGTCGGCATTGCCGATCAGCTAAGTAAAAAAGTGCGGGTCAATCCGGGGATGCGATTTGTCGACCCCGACAGGAACTCGCTTTTGGATTGGCCGCGCCCGCAGGACATCGGACCGCAAGGGTGGCACGCCAGCTATCGATTGCACCAACCTGATCTGGAACATCTGCTACGCGAAAGACTTGCAGGCAATTCTAGCGCTGTAGTGCTGAACAACAGTGAAGTTATAAGTGTCGAAGAAAACGGTAAAGGGGTAACGCTACTCACCCGCAACACAGAAGATCGCCATCAGACACAGATCAAGGCACAGTTTGTGGTCGGTTGTGATGGTGCGCGTTCCATTGTACGCAAAATGATCGGATCGGGAATGGACGATCTGGGCTTTGAAGAGCGCTGGCTGGTGATTGACGTCTTGTTGAAGCGGGACCGCCCTGATTTGGGGGATCATTCCGTGCAATTCTGCGACCCCATCCGGCCAATGACCTATTGCCGTAGTCCGGGTGTTCGGCGGCGCTGGGAAATCACGGTGTTGGATGGTGAAACGGATACAGAGGTTACCCAAGAAAAGCGCATCTGGGAATTTCTGGCACATTGGATTGGCCCTGACGACGCCGTGTTGGAGCGCAGTGCCGTCTATACTTTCAAGTCGGCAGTGGCACAGAAATGGCGCAAGGGACGGCTGATGATTGCAGGCGACGCGGCGCATCTGACGCCGCCGTTTATGGGGCAAGGCATGTGCGCAGGTATTCGTGACGCGGCCAATCTGGCATGGAAACTTGCGCTATGTGTGAAAGGTAGCGCCCATGAGCGCCTCTTGGACAGTTATCAGGAGGAACGCGGCCCAAATGTGCGTCAATTCATCGAAACGGCGATGCGCTTGGGCGGTTTGATTAACAATGCTGATCCCAAGACGGCCTTGACGCAGGCCCAGACTGAT
Organism: Tateyamaria sp.; assembly: GCA_018668195.1. The sequence goes on from JABITU010000003.1 coordinate 2,469, forward strand.
CAATCCGGCACGACGCGCATGACCTCTATCGCCCCCCCTCTTGGGGAGAGTGATCTGGCAGGGCTGATACGCCGCAACGCGCCACATGTCGGACAATTATTCGATCAACCGACGCTTTCGAATGGGCAACGTTTGGATGATGTTGCGCGTTATGCGCCGGTGCTGATCCTGCGGCATCCTTTGCCAGACCATATCGCCACTCATTTCCCGGTGATTGATGCCGATGAGCATCCAAATATTGGACGCGTGCTTGACGCCATTGGCGCAAACGCCGCCTTGATACGCCCGGACAAATACATCGCTGCGAGCGCTGAGACTGACGTCGACATTGCGACGCTTGCTGCAATGACCTTGCCTTCCCCCTTGTTGAGACATGAAGAGAGAGAATCTGCACTATGAAACTTGCCTCCTTGAAATCCGGCGGCCGCGATGGCGCGCTAGTTGTTGTGTCGCGCGACCTGTCATGTGTGGCCGACGCCACCGGCATTACGCCAACCTTACGTGACGCGATTGAGAACTGGCAGCAGGTTGCGCCCACATTGCAGGAACTTGCGAACAAGATCGAAACCGGTGACGTACAAACCATGCCTTATAGCCCGGCAAAGCTGGCCTCTCCCTTGCCCCGTGCGTTTCAATGGGCCGATGGCAGCGCTTATCTTAGCCACATGCGTTTGGTGCGCAAGGCGCGCGGCGTTGAGATGCCTGCGAACTCGGAAACCGATCCGATGTTGTATCAGGGCGGCAGTGACGGCTTTATTGGCCCTGTTGATCCGATCCCTTGTCTGGATACAGATTGGGGGTTAGATTTTGAGGGCGAAATCGCTGTGGTCACCGATGACGTACCGATGGGGTGCACGCCCGAGCAGGCCAAATCGCATATCAAACTGATCATGCTCTGCAACGACATCAGCCTACGCCACGTCATGCGCCCTGAGCTGGTCAAGGGTTTTGGCTTCTTCCAGTCCAAGCCCGCCAGCGCGTTCTCTCCGGTATGTGTCACACCAGACGAATTGGGCGATGCCTGGACCGGCGGACGCGTTAATCTGCCGTTGCTCACAGTGTATAATGGCGAAGAATATGGCAGGGTCCACGCAGGCAAAGACCTTACTTTTGAATTCCCCGATCTGATCGCGCATGCTGCCCGTACGCGGGATTTGTCAGCAGGAACGATCATTGGCTCTGGCACAGTCAGCAATGAAAACCACGATGAAGTTGGCTCCAACTGCCTCGCAGAAAAACGCATGATTGAGACCATTCGCACCGGCGAAGCCACCACGCGCTTTATGGAACCAGGCGACACTATCCGGTTCGAAATGTTGGGTGAAGATAGCCAAAGCATCTTTGGCGCTATTGATCAGACTGTGGTTGCTGGTTGAGATTGCACTTTGGGGCAGTCATAGTATGAGGCATGAATGGCACCAAACTCTGAAAACGTGCGGGCCCTCTCTCGGGGGCTGAAGATACTCAGGTTCCTTAACAAGACCGGAGCTGCACGCGCGGCTGAAATCGCCACAGAACTCGATCTGCCGCGTCCCACGGTCTATCGCTTGCTGCATACGTTGGAGGAAGAGGGATATGTTCTCTATTCCGGCAGCGATTCCCGTGTGCGCTTGTCCCCATTGGCGGCCTCATTAGGGGACAACGCCCCGATGCGGTCACGGCTCTGTCAGACGGCGGTGCCCATTCTGGCAAAATTCACGGATACCCATGCTTGGCCTCTCGATCTGTCCACCTACGAAGACGCGCATATGGTTATTCAGGAAACGACCCATAGCCGCAGCCCGCTGTCTGTAGATCCCGGGATGGTCGGGTTTTCGTTGCCAATTCTGCGTTCTTCGGCGGGGCGGGCTTATCTGTCGGTTTGCAGTGCGCGAGAGCGTGAGATGATCATCGAATTGCTGCGCGCGGAGGCCGCTGTCGAAGACTTGCCATTCTTGCAATCTGACTGGCTGGACAAAAACCTGACAGCTTACTTCAAACAGGGCTACGCCACACGCGGCCCGCGTTCGTTTCGGCCAAAGACCTCCAGTCTTGCGGTGCCGGTTCTTGCAGATGACCGTGCAATTGGTTGCTTGTCGATAATCTGGGTCACCAAAGCCATGACCATGGATCAAGCCATCGCAAGATACGCCATTGCCTTGCAAGAAACCTCAGCAGAGATCGCAGCCGGGTTCAGCCACCTCAATGCCGCCGCTTTGTCCTGACGGTGATGTCCACTAGGCGGACAACTTCCCACATCACGCTTCCGGCAGCGTGCTGGAAAGTTAAGCATTATGAAAATTAAGGGAGGAAATCGTACTATGAAACACGCACTGATCACAGGAATTGCCGCCGTCGCATTTTCCGTCACGTCAATGGCCGCAATGGCTGCAGATACAACGCTGACCATCTCATCTTGGGCACCACCAACCCATGGCGTTAACGCCATCATCTGGCCTGAACTGACCAAGCGAATGGAAGAGGCAACAGATGGCCGCGTGAGCGCTGAGGTGAAATATGGTTTGGGATCACCGCCTGCACAATTCGATTTGGTGCTTGATGGTGCGGCGGATATTACCTGGATTTTCCACGGCTATTCACCGGGCAGATTTGTATCGACCAAAATGATCGAACTTCCCGGCTATGAAGGGAATGCTGAGGCCGCATCAGTTGCGAGTTGGCGTGCCTATGAAAAGTTCTTTGCTGATCTGGGCGAGCACAAGGGCGTCAAAGTCCTGGCGATGATGACCCATGGGCCCGGCGTGCTGCATTCAGATGCCGCAGTCACATCGCTTGACGATATTTCTGGCATGAAACTGCGCCTTGGCGGTGGGGTTTCTGGTGATGTGGGGGCAGCCCTTGGGGCAACCGGCATTCGCGTTCCGGCGCCCAAAGTCTACGAGACGCTGGATTCCAGCGCAGCAGATGGTGTGATGATGCCGATGGAGGCCAAAAAGAGCTTTAAATTGTTCGAAGTGGCCAAAAACACCTTTGTGGTGCCGGGTGGTTTTTATCGCGGGTCATTCGCAATCATCATGAACCAAGACACCTATGACGACCTGTCCGACGCCGACCGCGCGGCATTGGAA
>JABITU010000176.1 GCA_018668195.1 Tateyamaria sp.
ACAGCGGCAAAGTGCGAGATTTCACACACGCGGTGCTGCTAATGTGCGGAATATCGCACAGTGTTAGCGCCGATAGCTTTCCGCCCGAATCCCGTAGCGAGCCAATTTGTCATAAAACGTCTTGCGCGGCAGTTTCAACGCATGAGCTGCAGCGCTCGCGTTGCCATTCTGACGACCCAAAGCCGCAATCAATAGAGAGCGTTCCACGCGCGCCATCTGTTCCACCAAGCCCAAATCAGCCTCACGGACCGAGTCTTCTGGCATTCCAAGCACAAAGCGCATTGCAGCACTCATCAACGATCTGGCATTGCCCGGCCAGTCCTGCGCCATCAAAGTGGCCATGTGATCGGGTGACAGCTCCGGCACGGCCAACCCGGCCTGTTCTGCCGCTTGTTCGACGTAATGGCGAAACAGAACCGGAATGTCTTCGGGTCGTTCACCCAGACTGGGAACGCGCACTGGCATAACTTCCAGCCGGTAGTAAAGATCGGCATTCAGCGCGCCCTGCTCGACCGCAGCGACCAGATCGCGCGTACTGCCTGCCAAAAGCCGCGCGTCGCATTCCGTTTCCAACGCCTCGAGCAGTGCAAGCTGGCTGGCGGCAGGCAAGCCCGCGATTTCGTCCAGAAACAAGCTACCGCCTTTGGCAGCTGTCAGAGCCTCCTCCAAAGCCGCTGCCCCCAGATCAGCCGCAGCGCGTTTCACGAAGGGGGCATTCGAGCGCAGCGAAGACAGGTGGATAACTTCGGCCACCTTGGAAATCCCCGTGCCCGGCGCACCTGTGACGAGAACCTCAGCCTCAAGTGCAGCAACCCTACGCACCCTTGCGCGCAAACCATTTGCCAGCTCGGACACACCAAAAAGCATCCGAGCAGCAGGGTCACCGCTTTCCACCAATGCCCTTAATCGGCGATTTTCCAGCACCAGTGCGCGCGTCTTTAGGGCGCGCTGAAGAACGGCCAACAAGTCATTGGGACTACACGGCTTTTCTAAAAAACCAAATGCCCCTTCATGCATCGCATGCACCGCCATTGGGATGTCGCCCTCGCCAGTCAGCAAGATTACGGGTAAATCCGCATCAACCTTGTGCGCATGCGCCAAAAGGTGGAACCCGTCGCGTCCTGGCATACGGATATCTGATAAGATGACTCCGGCAAAACTCTCGGTGATGCTGTCCTTGGCCACGACAAAAGACCCCGCTGGAATCGGTTCAAGATCCGCCAATTCCAACGTCTGACAAAGCGCATCCCGCACCGCCGCATCATCATCCACAACCAATACTTTGACCGTCATGTCGCACCCTTCTCGGACCATGACACCAGTTCGACGACGAATTCTGCACCATCCGGGCCATTCCCACTGCGGATTTCACCGCCAAAGCTCTGAACGATTCCATAAGAAATCGAAAGGCCCAGCCCCATCCCCTCGGATGCGCCGACCTCTTTAGTGGAATAGAACGGGTCAAACACACGCTCGGGCCGCTCAATCCCGGGTCCCGTATCCCGGATGCTGACAGCATGCCCGTCAATCTTGACCGTAAGGACCCGCAAGGCGCGGCCGGCCATCGCATCGACCGCGTTGGTGATGAGATTGACAAAAACCTGGCCCAATCGCACTTCGCCACCTGATACCCAAACCGGTCTGGCAGGGGCATCAAAATTTATGCTGATCTCTTCGTTGCGCAATCGCGGTGCGGTCAGTTCCAGCGCGCGGCTTAAAACCTCAACAATGTCGACCCGCACTGCGGGTTCGCTTTCTTGCTTTGAAAAGGCCCGCAGATTTTTTATGATTCGCCCCATGCGTCGCGCCATATCAGAAATCCGCGCCAGATTTTCAGTGACCCGATCAGGTTTGTCCCGATCCAAAAATTTCGTGGCGTTTTCGGCATAGTTCTGAAGTGCCATCAAAGGCTGGTTCAACTCGTGGCTCAGGCCCGCGCTCATTTGGCCCAAGGCGCTCAGTTTGCCCGCTTGCACAAGATCAGCCTGTGCACGAGCCAGTGCCGTTTGTGCTTCTTCGAGCTCTTCGGCCTCTCGCCTTAGACGGCTGTTGGTTTCTCTCAATGCCGCTGTACGCTCGGCTACCCGCGCCTCGAGCAGCATGTTGGCGTGAGCCAGCGTGCGACGCCGTTCCGTGGCGAGAAACAGCAGCGCACCAAAGGCAAGACACAAACCCGCCACAGCCGCCGCCTGTAAGGTCGCCAAGCGGCGTGCCGGGGCCACGTCAATGAGCGCCTCTCCCTTCATGCCAATGACCGGCAAAGAGATAGCAAGATGCAGTGCATTCTCTGGCAGATATGGACCCCATCCCATTTGCCAAATCTCATGCCGACCCACACGATAGGTGTTAAAAGGCAGCGCAGGGCCCCTGTCTGGCACCAGTCCAGCATGATCTGCCGGGCTTTTCCAAAACACGATCTCTGACCGATTGGTGATAAACACCCGGTCAGCCGCATCCGTAAAGAAAACCGCCGGGTTTGACCCGACCCAATCCCATTCAATGCTCGAAAGATCCGCAGATACAACGACGGCCCCCAACACCCGCGCACCATCACCAAACACGGGCGCCGCATAAGCAAAAACCCTGATGCCACTTGCAGTTTGGCCATTTCCCCAGCCAAGCGCCCCTTGAACCGCGCGACTTACCAACGGTGCAATTTGAACGCCACCAGGCGTGGTACGCGCCCTTGCCAGAGCGTGGCCTGTGTCGTTTGTCAGCACTATGTTTTGGGCTGCGGTTTTATCAGCGATGTTCAAGAATAGGGCTTCGGCTGCGGTCACATCCCGGCCCGCAAGCACTGCATGCACCTGTGGATGATCCGCTACCAGAACCGCCAATTCGCGATAGCGCTGCAATTGTCCCTTGAGCCGGTCACTGGCCAGTGTGAGGTCAGCTGCGCCCTGCCGCGCCAATTGATCCAACGCCTGAAAGTACCCATAGCGCCAGACACCACCCGATACGGCTAGGACCAAAGCCAAAAAGCCCAGCACGATCAGCACACGCCTAAACACACCATTTTTCATAACAGTAACTTAACCCGAGCGCGAAGGCCTTGACTAGACTTGCCAATCGCGCCCGGTCCTGAGACACCTCATGCATGTTGCATCAATCGCCCCACGCGCCCGACTTTGTCCAGAATCCGTATCCTGTCTATCACGCCGCACGCCGCAATGGCCCCGTGGTATTCTGGAAAGACTACGGCATGCTGGCCGCCTTTGATCACGCGACCGTTCATGCGCTTTTGCGCGACCGACGGTTGGGCCGCGCGATACCTGATAGCAAAAGGCGCCCGGTGCCGCCCCATTTGCAGGCCTTTAACGCCGTTGAACGACATTCCCTGCTAGAACTCGAAGCCCCCGAGCATACGCGGCTGCGGCGCTTGATACTCCATGCTTTCACTTCACGCCGAATTGCCACTCTTGAGGCAGATATTCACTCCATCTGCGCAGATCTGTTGCGCAAGCTTCCGAGCGGCCCGTTCGATCTGATCCCCGCTTACTGTCAAATGGTCCCAGTCAGGGTTATTGCCCGCCTGCTCGGTGTGCCCGAAGCCATATCCCCGGATCTATTGCGCTGGTCGTCCGCTATGGTGGCGATGTACCAGGCCGGTCGCAACCGCAAGATCGAAGACGCTGCAAACACAGCCGCCATTGAATTTTCTGACTTCTTGCAAGCCTACATCGAAGAGCGCCGGACAGACCCACGCGATGATCTGATCACTGAATTGATCCGCGCCGAAGAGGACGGCACGCGCCTTACCCGCGACGAAATGATCGGAACCTGCATCCTGTTGCTAAATGCAGGCCACGAAGCGACCGTTCACAGCCTAGGCAACGCGGTAAAATGCCTTGTGGAAAACAACAGCATAAAAGCACTTGCACCTGCTAAGGTGGCCGCAACCGTCGAAGAGCTGATGCGCCTTGATCCGCCGCTGCATATGTTCACGCGTTACGCATATGAAACCATTAAAATCGGTGGTCACACCCTGCAAGCAGGCGAAGAAATTGCGCTCATGCTGGGGGCAGCGGGCCGTGATCCTGCGGTCTACGATGATCCCGATACCTTCGATCCGTCACGCACGGCCGCTGCGCACCTTGCATTTGGTGGCGGCGTGCATTTTTGTGTGGGCGCACCGCTGGCCCGGCTCGAAATGCAAATCGCCCTGCCCGCGCTGTTTCAACATGCACCCAGTCTTTGCCTGACCGAACAAGCGCGGTACGCAGACAGCTACCATTTCCACAAACTTGATCAACTGATGATCCGCCGTACTTAGGCAAAGGCCGACAGCAAAGTAGCACGGCGAAGATTTCAGAATATAGAGTGCGCAGTAGCGCACTTTTGGATCACGTCAGTTGTTCTTCTAGGGGCAGCATTGTGGTCGACTTGATTTCTTCCATAGACAACAGCGCAGTCACATTGTGCACCCTCACTTCCGATATCAAAGCCTGATAGAACGCATCATAGGCACGCGCATTTCTAACCCGTACCTTTAATATATAGTCGATGTCCCCCGCCAGGCGGTGCGCCTCCTGAACCTCTGCCCGATTGCGCAACGCTTCCAGGAAACGCGCCTGCCAATCAGCATCATGTTGCGACGTTCGGATAAGCACAAAAAAACAGGCCTCGAATCCCAACGCCTCAGCGTCCAGAAATACCGTCTGTTGCCCTATAATACCCGCGTCTCGCAGCTTTCGAATTCGGTTCCAAACGGGTGTCTTAGAAGATCCCACAGCACGCGCGATATCATCCAGCGACTGACTTGCATCACGCTGCAATTCGGCCAGTATTTTACGATCCACCGTATCGACGCGAACAGCCATTCCAATTGCTCCCTAATTTCCGGACACATGTTCCAATTGAACCGAAATATAGAACGATCGTCCTTATATAATGTTATAACTAGCATTATTACAGAACTTTTTTCTATATTGCAACTCAAGGCTATGCGCGATGAGGTAATCCATGAACCATTTCCCAATCTTCCTGAACACCGCCGGTCGTCGGATCGTTTTGTCAGGCGGAGGCGATGCCGCATTGGCCAAACTGCGCTTGTTGCTCAAGACAACAGCGAAGTTAACGGTTTTTACGCCCACACCTGATGCTCAAATTTCGGCCTGGTTTAACGCCGGCAAGCTCACATTGATCCACCGCCCTCTTGAGCCCGGAGATACACTCTGCGCTGCGCTATTTTACGCCGCCGACGAAGACCCTACCGAAGATCGCCGCACAGCAGCTATTGCCCGTGCCGATGGTGCACTTGTCAATATCGTAGACAATCTCGCAGACAGCCAATTCATAACACCGGCCATCGTTGACCGCGATCCGGTGATTGTTGCCATCGGCACCGAAGGGGCAGCACCTGTGCTTGCCCGCGCAATAAAGGCAGATATTGAGGAACGCCTGCCCACCGGCCTCGGAATCCTCGCTGCCATCGGCAAAACGTTCCGCACAGCCGCAAACGCACTGCCCTTTGGCAGGCCGCGCCGTGATTTTTGGCGTGCCTATTATTTCGACAAGGGCCCAAAGGCCGTAGCCGAAGGCGCGCAAGCAGTGCAACCCGCTTTGGACGCATTGCTTCGCGACCACTTGGCCAAAGACAGCCGCGCCGGTCACATCGCTTTTGTCGGCGCTGGCCCGGGTGACCCAGAACTGTTGACCCTCAAGGCCCGTAAGGCGCTGGATGAGGCAGACGTCGTGATCTACGACCGGTTGATCAGCCCCGAAATCCTCGAATTGGCCCGCCGCGAGGCGACGATGCTAGATGTCGGCAAAGAGGCGTTCGGCCCTTCCACCCCACAAGAGGACATCAATGCACTGATCGTGGAACATGGATTAAAGGGCGCGCAGGTTGTGCGCCTCAAGTCAGGCGACGCGACAGTATTTGGACGTCTCGACGAAGAAATTGACGCGGTCACAACCGCTGGCCTCGAATGGCACATTGTCCCTGGGATCACGTCCGCATCGGCCGCTGTCGCATCTATCGGACAATCACTGACCAGACGCGGGCGCAACACATCGATCCGTTTTCTAACCGGCCACGACATGAAAGGTTTCGCGGATCACGATTGGAAGGACCTTGCTCAAACCGGCGCGGTCGCTGCGATCTACATGGGCAAAAAATCCGCGCGATTTATTCAGGGCCGCCTGCTGATGCATGGCGCTGATCCCGACACACCAGTCACTGTGATCGAAAATGCTTCGCGTGCAGATCAGCGTATATTGGCCACCACCCTGTCCGAAATGGAGCCAACGATTTCCTCAGCGAAATTGGGCGCGCCAGCGTTGACGTTTGTCGGCCTGACGCCCCGCGCTGCCCTCAATGCAGAGCTTGACGCCCCGGCGCATGCAGGCCTCGCGCCCGCGCGCCCCACGCGCAGCGCTCAAACCGAAACAGTCCGAAAGGTACTCTGATGCCCAAGCAATTCACACCCAAAGTCGTGACGGCCAACCACCTGTTAGAAGGTGACGTTATCTATCAAACTGCCACCGGATGGACGCGGCGATTAAGCGAGGCAGAACTGCTGGCCGATGAGGCAGATGCAGATTTACGACTAATTGATGCACTGCAACAGGCCGACGCTGTGGTTGGCGCATATCTGGCCGACGTCAAGCTGGTGAACAACGCCCTTGAACCCACTCATTTTCGGGAAGAATTTCGCACGACCGGCCCCAGCAATTATGCTCACGGCAAACAAGTGGAGCTGCACTGATGTATACCTATTCCGGCTTTGACAAAGCCTTTCTCGCGCAGCGCAACACCCAGTTTCGCAGCCAAGTCGAACGGCGTATCTCTGGCGCCCTGACCGAAGACGAGTTTAAGCCGCTGCGCCTAATGAATGGCCTTTATCTGCAATTGCACGCTTATATGCTGCGCGTCGCCATCCCTTATGGCACGCTCAATAGCGCAAAGATGAACAAACTGGCGGATATTGCGGATAAATGGGACAAAGGCTACGGCCACTTTACCACGCGTCAGAACATTCAATTCAATTGGCCCAAACTGGGTGATGTGCCAGACATGCTGGACGCTCTGGCCGAGGTCGGCATGCACGCGATCCAAACGTCAGGCAACACGATCCGAAACGTCACCGCAGACCACTTTGCCGGTGCAGCAGCAGATGAAATTGCCGATCCGCGCCCAGTGGCAGAACTGTTGCGCCAGTGGTCAACCGACCACCCCGAATTCCAATTCATGCCTCGCAAGTTCAAGATCGCGATCACCGGCAGCCCAAACGATCGCGCTGTGACGCGCGCCCATGACATCGGCCTTCGCATGCTCGAGCGTGACGGGACGCGAGGCTTCGAGGTTATCGTTGGTGGTGGCCTAGGCAGGACGCCAATGATTGGCAAAGTGATCCATGATTTTCTGCCCGAAGCCGACCTACTACCTTACCTCGAGGCAATTGTTTCAGTCTGGAACCAGATCGGGCGACGTGACAATAAGTACAAAGCCCGGATCAAGATCACAGTGCATGAGCACGGTATCGACGAAATTCGCAGCTTTGTTAATGCACGCTTTGAACAAACTCGCGCCACCTTTTCGGGCGTCGATCAAAACATGCTGCGCGAGATTGAGACCCAGTTTACGCCACCGTCTTTCAAGACAGCCTCCGACGCACCCTTCAACGAAGCTTACCATAACGATCCGATGTTTCGCTCGTGGGCTGATACAAACCTGACTGCGCATCAGGCGCCCAGATACAAAATCGTATCGGTCTCGCTGAAAAAACATGGCGAAACTCCAGGAGACGCAAGCGCGGCGCAAATGCGGGTGCTTGCAGATCTTGCCCGCGACTACGGCCATGACGAGTTGCGCATCAGTCACGAGCAGAACGTGATCCTGCCGCATGTACACATGTCTGACCTGCCCGCCTTGCATGCAAGGCTTAGGTCAGCAAATCTGGCAACAGCAAATATCGGATTGATAAGTGATATCATTGCCTGCCCCGGAATGGATTATTGCGCCCTTGCAACGGCGCGGTCCATTCCGATCGCGCAGCAGATTGCCAACCAATTTGATGATCTCAAACGCGAACAGGACATCGGTCAGCTCAAAATTAAGATATCGGGCTGCATCAACGCTTGCGGTCATCATCATGTGGGTCATATCGGCATCCTCGGCCTCGATCGCGCAGGCGTTGAAAGCTACCAAATCACACTTGGTGGCGACCATACAGAAACCGCCGCCGTCGGAGAGCGCGCTGGTCCGGGATTTTCCGCCGACGAGATCATTCCGGCCATCGAACGGATCGTTGAGGCCTATCTCGAACTGCGCAGCGCTAATGACGAGACGTTTCTCGAGACCTACCAACGCACCGGGCTGGCCCCGTTCAAAGCAGCCCTTTACCCACGGGCCAAGGCCGTCGCGGCGGAATAGATCCCATGCTTCATCTTGCCAAAAAAACTCTCCCCGAAGGGCCGGCGCGCCATATGTCCGCAAATCAGGTGGCAACGCTCAACGCCGGCCTCAAGCACCACGGCGCAACGGATGTCTTGCGCGCGGCACGGGCAGCGTTGCCCCACCTTGCTCTGATTTCCAGCTTTGGGGCCGAATCGATCGTGCTTTTGCATCTTACCGCCATGGTTGACCGGGACATTCCGATCATTTTCATCGATACAGATATGCTTTTCGTTGAAACCATGATCTACCAGCAGGATGTTGCAGAACGACTGCGTCTGCGCAACATCACGGTAATCAAGTCCAGCGACAGAGATCATCGTGATCCTGACAAGACACTGCATCGACACGACCCTGATGCCTGTTGCACGCTTCGCAAAACGGCGCCGTTAACCAAGGCGCTGCGCCCCTTTCATGGCTGGATCAGCGGACGCAAAGGATATCAATCGGATAGCCGGGCTTCGCTGGACTTCTTTGAACTCGAAGAAAGCACCGGGCGCATCAAGGTGAACCCACTGGCGCGCTGGTCGCGCGATGATGTGACAGAATACATGGACGAAAACCGCTTGCCCCGCCATCCGCTGGTGGCACTGGGCTATCCCAGCATCGGCT
>JABITU010000177.1 GCA_018668195.1 Tateyamaria sp.
CCGGGTAGCGGGTCAGCAGCTTCAGGAAGTTATCCAGATGCCTTGGAAATCCGAGTGCATCAAAGGTCAGATCACATTCGACGATCAACTCATAGGCCCACGCAATATCAGCCCGCAGCATCCAGTCATTGTCTGGAATATCTTGGATCATTGGGCGCACCCCCAAAAACTTTGGGTGTTTTGCCAGCCTGCGCAGGTGCTGCGCATGAGAGTAATCCTCGAAATCGATCCAGCCGACCACGCCGGCCACGCGAGGGGACGCGTCCGCTATGCCCAGCAGATATTCAGTTTCTTCCAGCGTCGCCGCTGCTTGCACAAGCACGGTTTGTTCAATTCTATTTTCGACTAAATACGGCTCTAGATCTGCAGGAGCATAGGTCCGGGCGAGGGTCGCATTGTCCATCGGCATCCAGTTGTAGTCTCCGCGGGCGGGATTCCAGAAATGCTGATGACTGTCTATTTTAGGGCTCAAGCTGCATCCTCGCGCATCAGTCCGGCGGACTTGAGGTCTGACCAAAGAGCTTCAGGAATATCGGCGCTTTCCGCCTCGATATTGCTGTTCATTTCGGCCAACCCCTGTCCACCAGGAACAACTGATACAACGGCAGGATGTCGCAAAGGGAACTGGAATGCGGCATCAACAAGACGTATGCCATGCCTCGTGCAAATCTTCTCAATCTCGCCGACGCGCGCCAAAACGTCTTGGGGTGCGGGTTCATAGTTGTAATGCGCGCCCTGTTTTGGGCCTGTTGCCAGAATGCCAGAGTTATAAGGTCCACCAATAACAACGCCTGTGCCCTGTGCCTCACAAAGCGGCAAGAAACTTTCGAGTGCTCCCTGCTCAAGCAGTGTGTAACGCCCGGCAAGCAGGAACATATCAAAATCGCCGCGCTCTGCCATCCACTGGCATGGTTGCCATTCATTCACTCCGGCGCCAAAGGCTTTGATAACGCCCTGATCCCGCAAAGAGACCAGCGCGCCATAGCCGCCATCCATCAATTCGGCCAACTTGGCATCGAGGGCCTCCTGAGTGCCATGGTTAGCCCGATCAATGTCATGCGCAAAAAGGATATCGATCCGATCGACGCCAAGCCTCTCAAGGCTGAATTCTACAGAACGCATAACGCCATCATAGGTGTAGTCGTAGATCTCTTTTCTTGCGGGCACATCGAACCATTTATCAAGCCCATCACGCTTGTCAGGAGTGCTTGCTTTCAGCAGCCGTCCAACCTTGGTCGACAAGACGTAACTGTCACGGTCCTTACCCCGCAACAACGGATTCAGCCGGGTCTCTGACAGGCCAAGACCATAAAGCGGGGCTGTGTCGAAATACCGAACACCTGCGTCCCAGGCGCGGGTCAAAACCGCCTGAGCGTCTTCATCTCTGATAGCACGATAGAGATTTCCAAGCGGGGCCATTCCCAAACCAAGTTCGGTGAATGTCAAACCGCCGTTTCCCAGTCGGTCCCAGTGATTGGTCTGCAAGGTCATATGAGTCCCCCTATCTGACATGCTAGTATGAATACTACTGGACTGCATCCCCAAACTTTTGCAGCATGGGAACATAGGGGGATATATATGCAGCGTTTTGAAGCAGCCTTTGGCACAGCCAAACCGGTAATCGCAATGGTCCATTTGGGTGCGTTGCCAGGCACGCCTTTGCATGACAGTGAAAAGGGGTTGGATGGTCTGGTCAAGGCCGCGCAGGCCGACCTGTCGGCACTTCAAGAGGCCGGTGTAGATGCGGTCATGTTTGGTAATGAAAATGACCGTCCCTATGAATTTGATGTCGACACCGCTAGCACCGCCACGATGGCCTATGTGATTGGCCGAATCCGCGATCAAATTAAAGTGCCTTTTGGTGTTAATGTTCTGTGGGATCCTCACAGCACGGTCGCTCTTGCGGCAGCGACAGGCGCTGCTTTCTGCCGTGAAATTTTTACTGGTACCTACGCTAGTGACATGGGGCATTGGGCACCAAACGCAGGCAGCGCAATGCGCTATCGCAATCGGCTGGGACGTGATGATTTACTGATGCTCTACAATGTCAGTGCTGAATTTGCAGATAGCCTTGACCGTCGCCCATTGCCAGATCGGGCGCGTTCAGCCGTGTTTTCTTCGGTGCCTGACGCGGTTTTGGTGTCAGGTCAGATCACTGGGGAAGCCGCCAAAATGGAAGATCTGGAAGCTGTAAAAACGGTGCTGCCCGATATTCCAGTTCTAGCGAACACTGGCGTCAAACATGAAACCGTTGCTGATGTGATGCGTGTCGCCGACGGTTGCATCGTCGGGTCTTCGCTGAAGGTCGATGGCGATACTTGGAACGCAGTGGACCCGGAGCGCGCCCGCGATTTTATGGACAAGGCCAGAACCGCCAGATGATAGCTGATGACTTTAAAATGCTGATGCAAATACCGGGCCTTTCGGGGCACGAAGCCCGAGTGGCGGAAGCGATCGCAGAGCGAATGCCAATTTCTTGCACGACAGATCGGCTTGGCAATCTGATTGCTACGTTCCCCGGCACCGACCCATCAGTCATGTTGTTCACGCATATGGATCAGCTTGGGTTCATTGTGCGCAAGATTGAAGAGGACGGTTTGATCCGTGTGCACCGGATGGGCGGCGTGCCGGAACGCGCCTTACCCTCTCAGGCGGTAGTGCTGAGCACGCGCGACGGGCGCGATATCCCCGGCGTTCTGGCCAACAAAAGTCACCATGCAACCCAGCCCGATGAAAAATACAAAGTTCTGCGTGCTGCAGAACTTTATGTCGACACAGGTCACGGATCCAAGCTGGCGGTCGAGGCGGCGGGCATAGCGATTGGAACGCCTGTCACATATGCGCCAAACGTGATCGAACTGGCGCAGGGGCGGATTGCAGGCACGTCAGTTGATGATCGCGCAGGGTGTGCCGTTCTATTGGATGTCGCCAGAAGCTTAGCCAACCGGACAGGCGGACCAACTGTGCATGTCGTGTTTTCCACTCAAGAAGAGTTCAATTTGCGCGGTGCGCTGCCTGCCGCTCAGGGCCTAAAGCCCGACATCGCTATACAGATTGATCTGATGCTTGCCAGCGATACACCGGATACATCCGATCTTGGTGAGATGGTATTGGGTGGCGGGCCAGGCATGAGCCTTTATAGCTTTCATGGTCGTGGAACACTAAACGGTGTTATGCCGCATCCCGGACTTGTCTCTCTCTTTGAAGGTGTGGCGCAGGACAGGCGCATTAGCTTGCAGCGATCCGCACAGGTCGGCGTCTTGACCGACCTCAGCTATGTCCAGCATGTTGGCGCTGGCGTTGCCTCTATCGATTTGGGCTTTGCTATGCGGTACAGCCATTCGTCGCTTGAGGTTTGTCAGCTGAGCGATCTGGAGGCTCTGTCAGAGCTACTGATCGCGGGCATACAAGGTATTGGGCCAAGTTTCGCATTGGAGCGATGGTGATGAGCTATACGCTTGGAGTCGACATCGGAACCTTTGAAACAAAGGGCGTTTTGGTTGATGCTGCCGGTGTTGTTATCGCAACGGCGCGTCATGGGCACAAGATGGTCGTCCCGCAACCGGGCTGGGCTGAACACAGGCCAGAAGAGGACTGGTGGGGCGATTTTGTCAAAGTTACCAATGAACTGATCGCGACGTCTGGCTGCAAACCGAACGAGATCAAGGCAGTCGCTTGTTCGGCAATTGGCCCGTGTATGCTGCCTGTGGATGCAGACGGTGCGGCATTGATGAATGGCGTCCTCTACGGGGTCGATACGCGGGCGATGACGCAGGTCGATGCATTGACAGCACGGATCGGGAAAGACGTTATCCTTGAGCGCTGCGGGAACGCGCTGACCTCGCAATCCGTGGGCCCGAAAATTCTATGGTTGAAAGAAGAACAACCGAAGATCTATGCCAAAACGGCCAAGATCCTGACCTCAACCAGTTTCCTAGTGCATCGGTTGACCGGTGAATACGTTATCGACCACTATACCGCCGCAAATTTTTCTCCGCTGTATGATGTGGATGCACAGGATTGGTGTTTTGAACTGGCTGCAGATATCGCAACACCTGAGATGCTGCCGCGTCTTCTGTGGTCTACTCAAATTGCAGGTCATGTGACCGCTACAGCTGCTGCTGCCACAGGATTAGCCATTGGTACACCCGTGACAACAGGCACGATTGATGCCGCTGCCGAAGCGTTGAGCGTTGGCGTAGGAGCCCCGGGCGACATGATGGTGATGTACGGCTCCACCATCTTTATCATTACCCTAACGCAGGAACGCGTGCGCGATGCGCGCCTCTGGTATGCGCCATGGCTTTACCCTGGGCAACATGCCTCAATGGCGGGGCTTGCCACGTCTGGCACTTTGACACATTGGTTTCGCAATCAGTTCTCTCGGGAACTTCCGCCTGAAACTGCCTTTGTGACGTTGGCACAAGAGGCAGAAGCCGTCGCACCCGGCGCAGATGGATTACTTTTTCTGCCCTATTTTTCTGGCGAGCGAACCCCGATTTATGATCCGCTGGCCAAGGGGGCATTTTTCGGTCTGAACCTGACCCATGAGCGGGGGCATATGTACCGCGCACTGATCGAGGGCATCGCATTCGGAACTGCCCATGTGCTCGAGACCTATCGCGATGCAGGCGTGAATTTAACCCGCATTCTGGCAGTCGGGGGTGGCACGAAAAACGCGCTTTGGCTGCAGGCTACATCGGACGTGTCGCAGGTTGATCAGATTGTGTGTGAAAAAACAGTCGGTGCAAGCTATGGCGATGCGTTTTTGGCCAGAGTCGCCATTGGCGAAGCTGATATCGGCGATATCGCAAGATGGAATCCGCTGGAAACACAAATCAAAGCAACCGTAATCCCGAGCTATACTCGGAACTACCCTTTATTTCGTCGGCTGTATGAGCAGACAAAAGACATTGCAACTCTGCTTTCTGAATGAGTACGCAGCAATATCGGCAAAGAGTGCCAACCGTGCAATCCTTATCCTGGCCAAAAAATAGCCGATGATCAGACGGGTAGCCACTTAGCCTTGTCAGTGAAGCGCTTTATGAGGGATCGAATTTTATCTTTTTCGAGGTCACGGTTCTGATAGTAATCTGCAGTCAGCAATCAGGTAAAACACCACAGGCGACATGGTAATGTTGAAAGACACGAAGCGCACCAAGAGCGCGCTTTTCTAAAGTCACACGGCATGGGGGCGCAGTTTTTCGACCTCTGGCCGATAGGGCGCTGCTCCGGCGGGCAGGTCAGGTACAAGGACTGCGTCCTCATACTTTAGTTGCCGAACGAGAACCGGAAGCAATTTGCGAAATGCCCCAAAGATCGAGGGTTCAGCCGCTGGCAAATCGTGTTTGATCATGTCGTGCAGCCTGGGCAAATTGTAGTAGGGTACCATTGTGAACATATGATGCTCCACGTGGTAATTCATGTTCAGATATATGAACCGGCTAATCGGATTCATCATCACAGTTCTAGTGTTAAGGCGATGATCTGTAACGTTCTCGGCTAGACCGAGATGTTGCAAAATACCCGTCATCACATGGTGCCAGGCACCATAGATCCGTGGCAGTCCGATCAGCATCACAGGAATAAGCGACCAATTCCACAGTGCTAAAGCAATAGTGCCAACATAAATCACGATCCAAATGCGCGCGGTCCTAAATACCAGATAATGATCAGATTCACGCAGATAGACGGCTTCTTCGGGGTGAATGCGCCCGCTTGCGTGTAAGATCATACGGCGAATTGCACCAGCGACATCAAGAACGCCAATGAACATCATCGCGATCCGGACAAGATCGGGGGGGCGCATCGCGACGATTTCGGGATCTCGCCCCACGATTATTGTGTCTGTGTGATGCCGTATGTGGCTTGCGCGCCAGACGATCGGATTACGCATGATCATGAAACTGGCGATGTGATAGACGACATTGTTCATCCAAGCGGTCGCGAATGCTGTTTTATGCCCACATTCGTGCCATCTGGAATCCGAGGCTGAGCCATAAAGCACCCCATATGCCAACCAGAATGGCGCTGACCACCAGGTAGGCGAAAGGGCGATGGCTATGCCTGCAAAGACCAGCATAGCGCCCAACCAAATGAACGTATCACGCAGCGCAATCGCATCAGATTTTGCCATGAGCACGCGAATTTCTGCTGGATCAACCTCTGGCCGAAACCAAGCAGGATTGGCAGCTTCAGATTCTAGCGCACGTCTGGCTGCATCGCCTTTGAGTGAATAGTCTTTGGTCATTCGTAACGCTCAATATTGTCTATGACAGGACGTGGTAGCCTACTTTACTGCCCCCGCTGCCATACCTTTGATAATATAACGCTCGAGTGCGATACCGATAATGACGAGCGGTAGAATTGCGGCAAAACTGAGGGCCGCCATAGACCACCAACTGATACCTTGACTGCCTGTCTGGCTGGCCACCATCACGGGCAAAGTCTTTGCATGGCTTGAGGTCAGTAGTGCCGCAAAGAAGTATTCATTCCACGTCAACACCAAAGACAGGATAAACGCCGCGACCATACCGGGAAGGGCAATGGGAAGGATGATGGTTAGGAAGGCGCCCCAAATTGATAAGCCATCGACAAGGGCAGCTTCCTCCAACTCAGACGGAATCGATCCGAATTGGTCACGCATGATCCAGATCACAATTGGCAGGACCGTAAGCGCATAAAGTAAGATCAGCCCGACGCGGGTGTCCAGCATGCCCAGCGCCTTGTAAAGGACCAAGAAGGGAAGGGCCAAGACCACGGGGGGTAGGATTAATTGACTAAGGAAAAAAAACGAGATGTCCGAGTTGCGCATAAATCCGAATTTGTAATTGAAGCGGGATAACCCGTAAGCTGCACAACTGCCTAACCCAACGGCAAGAACTGAGGCTGATACCGCAATAATGGCAGAATTCCAAAAGCGCTTAAGGAATTCTGCGCGCACGGTACTTTCATTTCCGATGGTGTCAGGTGACAGTCCCAAGGAACGCCAGCCTAGCCATTTGGGGGTGTAATCCCAATAGGGAATGATATTCCCCTTCATCACGTCGGGCGCCATTTTGAAGCTTGTTGTTATGGTCCAATAAATCGGGAAAAGCGCGATGATCGCCCACAGAATCAGAATTCCGTAGACAAAGAAACGTCCTGAAAAGCGCTTGGCCCGAAAGATACGATCCGCATCACTGTCGTGGAATATCTGATTTGTCATGCTAATACCTCGGCCGCATCCAGCGGTCTGCCGCCTTAATCAGGATTGTCATCGCAATCACGATTACCACCAAATAGAACATGGCCAACATAGTGCCGTACCCCACGTTAGAACGATCGCGGTATTCTCGGAAGATAAACGACGTCACGCTGTCAGTCGCACCTCCTGGCCCGCCGGAGGTGACGTTTATAATGATATCCGCCAGTTTGAGCTTGAAAATGATGCGGATTAGGATCGCGGTTATCGATACCGGTAGCATCAATGGGAAGGTCACCTCCCAGAAACGTGTCCAGGCGCTGGCTCCGTCTACTTCAGCAGCCTCGTGCAACTCTTTGGGAATGGCCTGAAGTCCTGCGAGAATCATGATCATCATGAAAGGAATATAGGTCCAAGCATCCATCAACATGATCATCAAGCGGGCAATTTCAGGCGAAGAAAAGAATGACGGATTGTCCACACCCATTTCACGTAGCATGCGCGCGATTGGACCAAAGCGGTTTTCTAGCATCGACTTGCCAATCATCCACGATACGGCAACCGGAGAAAGCATCAAAGGCAACAGAAAAGCGACCCGAAAAAATTTGCGCCCTTTGATTTGGGCATTCAGCAAAAGCGCCAAACCAAAGGCAATTGCGTATTCCACAATGATGGCTAGTGAATACCAAATCATGTTGCGCATGGCGTTCCAGTAGAACGGATCTGTCCACATCTGGCGGACGTTGTCCCAACCGTTGAATTGCCTGCCATTGGGCGAGGCAAGGTTCCAGTCCGAGAATGCGATGACCAAACCAAAAAGCAGCGGAAAGACCACCATCGACACAACAAATAGAGTGGCTGGTAAAACAAACAGTGTGCGTTTGCCATGTTCGCCCCGTGCGATTACTTGACCTGCACACAGACAGATGGCCCATAGAATGTATGCATAAAGTGTTGGACGCCAGGTTTCGAACCCGATGCCGACCAAACCATTCTGATCTGCAGCTTGCAACGCGGCAACGAAAAGCATCAGTACGGCCGAGCCCCAAACTATGCTTTGGCCAAACCGTCGACGCTGATCAGAAATATTGTCAGCAGTCACAACGTGAAGCAGATCACCTTCTGTATTCATGGCAATTCGGCCTCGGGTTGGGGTTTTGGGGTCAGACCGCCGGGTGTGCCGGCGGTCTGTATGTCATGCTCAGAGACCAAGCGAAGCTTTGTAGAGCGCAACCTGCTTGTCGCGACCAATCTGATCTGTGATTTTTTCCCAAGCCGCAGCGATTGCATCGCCGATTTCCTGTGCAGATGCATACTGACCTGCATACCCTTTCGCCAGCTCGTCTTCGGCAACTGAATAATACTGGAAGATGCCAGGGATACGAGGCTCAATCGCTGCGTTTTCGTGATTGTAGCTGTCTGCGTTTGAACCGAGATAATCCTCGATGTAGGCGCGATCATACCCGGCCGCTTCCCATTCGTCGTATTGGAAGTGCGAGTTTCTATAGGGTTGGAAGCCGGATGGATAGGCTGACATCCAAAGCGACAAGTCCTTGCCACCCAAATGTGCCGCTGCACTCCATGCCGCTTTGCGCTTCTTGTCGTCGCCTTGAACGTTCTTGGTCACATAGACGCCCCAGCCGAGGTAGGCCATGTTTGGAGCCTCGTTGTAGGTATCTTCCCAAGCGCCAGACTGGCTATTGTAGACACGATCAGAGCCGGGGTTGATCCCAAAGCCCACGACATCACCAACGACAGAGGTGTCCGACGTACGTGCGTTGGAACCGATGTCGCCCCACCACATCAACATCGAACCGGTACCCGCAAGGAACTGTTGAAAGCCAGTTGTTCCTGGATCAGCGTTAATCTGGTCCGCTGGATACGCGCCTGCCTCGATCAGATCGAGAACGTCCTGAATCGCCTGAACCCAAGCGGGGTTATTGACCCGCGGCTTCATTGTGTCAGGATCAAACAGCCAAGCGGGGTCTGATGGGTGCTTGGCATAGGCTGCCGCGCGGTTTTCAAGGAAGTAGAAGCCAAAGCCACCCCATCCTTTGAGCGGATCGAGATAGCCGTGAGCCGGCAGACCCGTCAGAGGGTCCTCTTTCCCGATTAGCGCCTTGGAGGCTGCATTGACCTCTTGCCATGTCTTCGGAACGGACGCGCCGCCAATTGCACCTTCACCGAAATAATCGGTCCGATAACAGAAGGTATGGCAATCGCCGTCGATGGTAACGCGGTATTTCTTGCCGTCCCACGTTCCTACAGGTGGCTGCAAATAACTCACGAGATCGTCGGCTTCGATTTGTTCTTCGACCCACGCAGGCATCTCGTCCAATAGGCCCTTACCGGCTGTGTCACCTTCAAAAGGTGCGCCCATTTCGATGATGTCGAAGTCGACGGTGCCGGTGGCAATCGCCTGTTGCAAACGTGGATTATAATCCGCCTGCGCAAGGTCGACCCAGTTAATTTTAGCTCCTGTGTAGGCCTCCCAAGGTTTCAGGAATCCACGGAATAAAAAGTTGTGCAGGTTCTGGTTGTTGAGGCCCATAAAAGTAAGCTCAACGCCTTCAAATTCGCCTTCAGCTACCCGCTCTTTGGTGGGGCCAAGACACAAACCACCAACCTTTTGCCAATCAGCATCTGTAGGTGAGCCTGCGCCAACCCCAGGAATTTTCAAAATTTCTGCACGCAACGCCGCATGGCCGCCTGCGACAGCTTGTTTGGGCGCAAACCCTCCCATGGCAGCGAGGGCTCCAACGCTGGCCGCCCCTTGAAGCATTTTGCGACGGTTCAGTTGCCGTTGCATAATGGTCTTATAATGTTCGACTTTCATTTCAATTTCTCCCTTTCAGCAAACCTGCGCCTCTGTACGAGCAGCCATTAATCGTTTGAGTTTCAGTCGCTCAGTCAATGAGCGTCAAAAACGACCGATAGCAGACTCAAGAAACGGTTTAACTGAGTTCAAGGTCCTTCTAAAACTCGTGCCTGTCAAGCTACTAACATGCTAGTCAGGTCAGAACTGGACAAAGGTCAGGCCATAGGCTACCCAGATTGCACAGGGGTTCCTGGGACAAAGGGGGGTGCAATGGCCGAAGTTTCCGTCAAGCAAGTAAGCAAGAATTATGGTGACGCAGCCGTAATACATTGCATTGATGTAGACATTGCAGACGGTGAATTTGTGGTTCTTGTTGGCCCATCTGGTTGCGGCAAATCCACCCTTTTACGGATGATCGCAGGATTGGAAGAAATCACATCAGGGGACGTTACAATTGGTGACCGCCGGGTAAACAACCTCTCTCCAAGCGAGCGCGATATCGCGATGGTCTTCCAGTCTTATGCGCTTTACCCGCACAAAACGGTCGAAGCCAACATGGGCTTTGCACTGAAATTGCGGAAGTTGGACAAAGCTGAGGTCAAACGGCAGGTGGCTGACGCCGCCGAAACCCTAGGCTTGACGCCCTATCTCAGGCGATATCCAAGAGCGCTGTCGGGGGGGCAGCGTCAACGGGTGGCTATGGGTCGGGCGATCGTCAGAAATCCTCAAGTGTTCCTTTTCGACGAACCTTTGTCGAACCTTGATGCAAAATTGCGCGTTCAGATGCGAACCGAAATACGAGAGCTACATCAGCGCCTGCAAACAACAACTGTTTATGTAACACATGACCAGATTGAAGCTATGACAATGGCGGACAAGATTGTTGTTTTGAACGAGGGCCATGTTGAACAAATTGGCAGCCCACTCGACCTATATGATCGTCCCAAAAACAAGTTTGTAGCCAGTTTTATCGGGTCACCTTCGATGAACCTAATGACGGGTGATGTTGTCTCCGTCGATAAGGGTGAGGCCAAATTATCTTTGGCTGGCGCGACACTAATAATTCCTGCGCCAAAAGGCCTCGTGGCAGGTCGCAAGATCAGTGTTGGTGTTCGACCAGAGCACCTTGAGTTGGCAAGTTCCGGATTGCGTTCAAAGGTCCGAGTGGTGGAGCCGACTGGGTCTGAAATTCACGTGGTGTTCCAATTTCAGGATCAGGAAATCACCGCAGTCTTTCGCGAGCGCCATACTCTGGCACCGGGTGAAGAAGTGTTCCTTGGGGTCGAAACGGATCAAGTGCATTTATTTGACGAAGAAACAGGCGAACGAATTGGTTGACTTAAGGCGTTCGTCCCGTTTTGGATCTGACAGATTTGCGTCATTTTCAGCTTTGAATGGAGAGGTGTAAAAAATGTTAAAAGGTATTGATCCGCGGTTAAATGCCGACGTGCTGCATTGCCTGCGCGCAATGGGGCACGGGGATGCCTTGGTGATTACGGATACCAATTTTCCCGCAGACAGCGTAGCACGCGAAACTGTCCTTGGTGAACTTTTGCGTATGGAAAATCTAACCTGCGCTGAGGCGATTAAGTCAATTCTTTCAGTTCTTCCGCTTGATACATTCGTAGATGATTTCGCCATACGCATGGAGGTCGTTGATGACCCCAACCAGATACCGGAAGTGCAGAATGAAGTGCAGGCGCAGATTGATCTGGCAGAAGGCGAACCCCGCCCGATGCTGAGCGTCGAACGATTTTCCTTTTATGACCTAGCGCGCAAAAGCTATGCGGTCATTCAAACGGGCGAGCGGCGCTTCTATGGCTGCTTTGTCCTGCGTAAAGGCGTGCTTGGGCCAGATGAATGAGCCTTGATGTTGTCATTCTAGGTGTATTCGTGGCTGACACGGCCTACCGGGCTGAACGCCAGCCTAATATGGGCGAAACTATTCTTGGGCAGTCTTTTACGCTGGGTCCGGGTGGCAAAGGATCCAATCAGGCGGTGGCCGCTGGCAAGGCCGGGGCATCTGTCGGGTTCATCACGAAACTAGGTAAGGATCCCTTTGCCGACATGGCGCTGACGACTTGGGATACGGCGGGGGTGACATCGCTCGCGACCCAACATGCCGACAGCTATACCGGTGCGGCCTATATTTTTGTTGATGAAAAGACCGGAGACAATGCAATTATTGTCTGCCCTGGCGTGGCAACGTCAATCAACCGTTCGGACATAGATAATCACAAACAGACCATTGCACAGTGTAAGGTGTTCCTGACCCAACTCGAACAGCCTTTGGATGCGGCTGAATTCGCTTTGGCCTGTGCAAAAGAAGCGGGCGCGACCACCATCCTCAACCCAGCACCAGCGGCTGACTTGCCAGCCTCCCTGATCGCTCTTTGCGACTATGTGACCCCAAATGAAACTGAAGCGGAGACCATCACCGGCGTCCTGGTTTCTTCGGTCGCAGAGGCAGTCAAGGCTGCTGAAGTATTGCTCAACTTAGGAGCGGGGGCAGCCATAATAACGCTAGGTGAAAATGGATGTCTCTATCATGATGGAACCAGCCCAGTTCACGTACCAGCGATCACGGCTGGGCCGGTCGTTGAAACGACTGGCGCGGGCGACGCATTCAACGGCGGACTTGCTGCCGCCCTTGCCGAAGGGAAACTGCCGCTTGATGCAATCCGGTTTGGAACAGCGACTGCCGCTATATCAGTGATTCGATCAGGGACAGCGCCATCCATGCCCGACCGAAATGAAATCGAAACACTCTTACGGCGCCAGTTCACGTTGTGAGGTTTCAACTGTCTGATGTCAGTCCTCGTGGATCGAATTGGACTTTATAAGTATGATAATGCTTACTTATTTGAAGTGTTCCAACAAAATTGGACAGCGTGCTAGGTTGTATCCAAAACAAACGAACGGATACGTAACTGACAAATTGACGGAGCTTTTCAGACAAGTTTAAGTCTGGTCTTGCCCCAGTTTCGTTTCGGTATTTTTCGAGCAATGTTTGCTATGAAAGAGATTAAGAATAGCCCTAAGATACGCAAACGAGTTCAAGCGTGATGCTGTTTGTATGGCGACCACCAATGGCGTAACACGACCTCAAAATTCATCAGATTTGGGCGTAGGTCGCTCGACTTTGAACAAATGGGTTCAGCAACATCAACATGACGATCTTATGTCGGGTTCGCATGAGGGCTTCGAAAAGGAGAATAAACGTAGTCGCAAGGGAATCTGGCTGCTTTGCGGGTATAGGGCGGTGTGTTTAAAAAACCGTTCCGGGTTTGAGCCCATCTTTGCGCGGTTGCAA
>JABITU010000178.1 GCA_018668195.1 Tateyamaria sp.
AGGGAGTGCTGACAGTCAGTCGAAAAGAGATCACAATTCGTGATGTCAGTCTTTTGTTGGCGTGAAACCGCAGGTCTATCCCATTTGGGTTTGGGTTGGCGCAACCAGATAAGCCCAATGTAAAGTGTTGGCCGTACAGTCAAGGTTGTGAGGGCGGATTTGGCGATTTTTACTATGGACCCGGCATATACCTGAAAAGCTGAAACGTCTGACCAGTTCCAAATCATCGCAATGATCTCAGAGTTTTCCACGTAGTCGAACAGCGCACTGCCGACCGAAAGGCCAACATCGGTGCGAACTAGTCCGCGTTTGGATAGTTCTTACACCGTGCAGCGAAAGTGTAGTTTTGAATTGACATCATCAAGCCGCGTTGAATGACCGCTATAACGACCTTTGCTGCGACGCTGCGGAAAATATGCTGCGCCCACGAAAGGATGCTGCGTCAGCAATAGCCGCATCAGCAAAAGGCGGGTTTGTCCGCATCTCGGTCGTTGCTGCAAGCTGCAGCGAATGACGGGTCTGGAATCCGGTGACCGCTGTCGCGGGAGAATTGTCGCCCGACCTGGTTGAGGCCCAACCTGCTAAGGCTTTCTCACTACCCCGCTCAATCACGCCGCCTTCGGGTGTCTCTGACCGTTTCGATAGCGGTCGAACCGGCCTCAACTGCGGCGCAATCAATTTTTGGCAAGCACCTGAAAAGGCGCGCCTTTTTGAATGCGTCTCGATTTGGGTGAAGGGCGGGTGAAAAGAGACGCGGGGCGTTCAGAGACAGATTTGGGCCAAAATGCCAGTCTCCGAAAGTCGGATGGCCTCGTTAAACCCCTTTGAACCAAAAAGAAAAAAGGCCCACACTGGGACCTCGTCTCGGGTTCGCGAATGGTTTGTGGCGGAGCGGAAGGGATTCGAACCCTCGAGACGGTTCCCCGCCTACACACTTTCCAGGCGTGCGCCTTCGACCACTCGGCCACCGCTCCGACGACGTCTTTATCGAATCTGGAGACCAAAAGGCAAGCGAGTAGATCAGAAACCTGTAACGCTTTTGCAATTCTTGTTGTTAGCTGTCGAAATGCAAGTAAACACGGCGGTTCATACGGCCCTTTTTCTCGATCTTCCCCAGCCGCAGCGCACCAATTTCACCCGTCCGGGCTACGTGGGTCCCACCGCAGGGCTGCAAATCAACAGTGCCCGAACCTTCGCCAACCCGAACGAGGCGAATACGCCCAGCCCCCCGCGGAGGCTTAACCGACAGGGTCTTGACAATACCAGGATTCGCATGGAGTTCGGCTTCAGTGATCCATTCCTCGCTCACCCGCATATCCGCCGAAACATAAGTATTTAGAGTATCCTCTATCGCCTCGCGATCATCAGGCGCGTCTTCCATGTTAAAATCCAGCCTGCCGCGTTGAGCACCGATGGATCCGCCTGTAACTCCGTATGGAATCACGACGGACAATAAGTGCAAGGCGGTGTGCATGCGCATGTGCGCATAGCGACGGTCCCAGTCAAGGCTGACGTCCACCGCGACGCCAACAGGCGGCAATGCGTTTGGTTCTGCGGGGATAAGTACAATCTGATCCCCCTCACCTTTGATCGTGGTAGCAATGGACATCGCTCCTCCAGCCCATGCAATAGAGCCGCTATCGCCGGGCTGTCCACCACCAGTGGGATAGAATACGGATCGATCTAGCACGATGCCGCCCTCTGCAGTATGTGCCACAACATCGGCCGTGACATCACGCGCATACGCGTCTGTAAGAAATAGCTTTTCGGTCATACCGGATCCTCCTTCCCGCGCAGAGCGTCGGGGTTACGAAGCCACAGATCGCGCTGTGCAAAAGGTATCTCGATACCTTCTTCGACAAATCGAGCGGCAATAGCGTGGTTGAGGTCGTTTTTGACGCTGAGCATCCAATTTACATCACGCAAGATCATCCGGATCTCAAAGTCTAGCGAATCCGCCCCAAAGCCAGCAAAATTGATAGACGGCGGAGGCGTAACCAACGCCATGGGATGGGCGTCTGCGATTTCTTTCAGAATTTCCTCTACCCGGCGGGTGTCAGTGCCATATGCGACGCCCACCGGCACGATCAGTCGGCCAATCGTATTGCCGCGCGTGTAATTAGTAACCGTGCCACTGATCAGATCCGCATTGGGAACGATCACATCCGCCCGGTCAAATGTTTCAATCCGGGTTGAGCGTACGGAAATAGATCGGACATAGCCCATCTGGCCGCCAACCTCGATCCAGTCGCCTTCGGCGATGGGACGTTCTATCAACAAGATAATGCCCGACACGAAGTTCGACACGATGGTTTGCAGCCCGAAACCGATACCAACAGACAAGGCACCGGCGACAATTGCGAGGTTCGACAGGTCAATCCCTGCGGCCGTGATCGATACCACTGCCGCCAGAAAGATACCCACGTAACCAAGCCCGGACACGATCGCGACCTGCCCGCCAGGATCAATCTGAGTCTTGGGAAGAACAGAGGTTTTCATCGCCCCCTGAACCGCGCGCGTGATCAGGTAGCCCGCCATGAACACGATAACCAGAGTAAGAAAACTAGTCGGCGATATATTGATGCCGCCAAAGCTAATCCCGTCGCGTAAACGGTTCCACATCTCGGCCAGCGCGGTCGGCCGCATCCCCCAGATCAGCGCCAGAAATGGAAGCGCTAAAAGCGTCATCGCAAAGCTGAGCAATGTGGCGATTAAACTTTCTGATGCCCCTTCGCTCGGGCGCGCCACCGCATACAGATCACGAACAAAACGTTGTAACAGCGCCAATGCTCCCAACAGGGCCAATGTCAGAATGGTTGGATAAATCAGCGCCTCAGCTGCAGCCCCGTAGCCCAGAGCTGCAAGCGCTGGACCCACGACGCCTGCAAAGCTCACTGCACGTCCAAGTGCGGCAACAATCTGATCGCTGTAAGCGCGCTCGGGGGCTGTGTCTGCGGAATCTGCGATCTTGTTGCCGCGCAAAATCCAACCGATGCGAATAAGCAAAACCCCTGCCAGCACGATCAGAGGGAAGTTTAAGACTGATTGCGTTTCGATACTGTAATGGTCAGCCTCCGAAATGCGTTCCAGCAGACTTGCCAACGCCAACACAAAAGCAAGCAGCACGGCATTAATCCGCCCCTCGGCCCGGCGTTCGGGTGGCAAGATCAAAGGAGTTGGCAAACCCGGATCCTTGGAGAAAATACGGCTTGTGAGCCACAGTGCAAAAAAGATCGCCAGGCCCATCTGCTCAACGAACACGAGGAAAAGCTCGCCGCGTGCTCCGAATAGATCAGTTGCACCTAATGCGCTGATCAGTGCCCATAAGCCCAGCATTGGCAAGGCAATTTGGCCCAATGAGATGACAAACCCGGCGGCTCCTGCCCGCGAATGGGCCTTGTCTGACTGAATGCGTCGCACCAAAATTTCTGACCAATGCCGCGAACGTGCCAGCAAAACCAAGCCAACAACTGCCAAAACGACGACCAAGGGCAGGCGATCCTGCACCGTTGCGCGGCGTATCGGGTTGGCGAGTGCGTTCTGAAAATCCGTTCTGCTGGCAACCAAAGTCATCTGTACGTCACGCAGCGCAGGCACCCAATAGGACGGGTTGATCGGCCAAGGCCCCATATTCAAAAGCCGCTCTGCCTGACGTTGGTTCAGAATGCCGTCAATTTCGACGATGATGCCATTGGCCCGACTAAATGCCTCTTCGGCGGTGCGGCGTGGGGTGTTGAGGCGTTCAAGCTGTGCGTTCAATTCGGCGCGGCGTGCAGTAATTGCGGTGGCTTCTGTAGCGCCCTCTTGGGGGACAGGGCCAAGCGATGCGATTTGATCGCGCAGGGTTTGCAAGCGGTTGTCATTCGCGCTTAACTGCGCTTGCAGCTCTGTGCGCCATTGAACCACTTCGGCGCGCAAACTGGAAAAGGCAGCATCAGAGGCGCGCGCGGCGCTCACCGCATCTTCGGCTCGATTGGCGACCGAATGCCACGCTTCATAGTCAGGCCCCTGCCCCTGTGCCCAGCCAGAAAACGCCCAGAGCACAAGCAACAGCGTGGCAACAACGCGACGCATAATGGGAAGTACCATGTACATTACACCTCCTCGAATACACCGGGAATGCTGGACGGGCCCAGTGTCAGCCAATCAGGCATCGGCAGGCCTTTTTCGCGCAGGAAGTCCGGGTTGAACAACTTAGACTGATAGCGGGTGCCAAAGTCGCACAAAATGGTAACAATAGTATGCCCGGGCCCAAGGTCTCGCGCCAGATGGATTGCGCCAGCAACGTTCACACCAGACGATGCACCCAGACACAGGCCCTCATTTTGCAACAAATCAAACACAATCGGCAAAGCTTCGCGATCAGAGATATTGTAGCTGAAATCGGGCGTGAACCCCTCGAGGTTCGCTGTGATGCGCACCTGCCCGATGCCTTCTGCGATGGATCCACCCTCCATCGCGATTTCACCGGTGGTGTAATAGCTATACAGCCCCGCTCCGTCAGGATCAGCCAGACCGATCTTGACGCCCTTGGGTTGCAGCGCCTCGGCGACGCCGGCCAGCGTGCCACCAGACCCCACGGCGCAGACAAAGCCATCGATCTTGCCATCGGTCTGCTCCCAAATCTCTGGGCCAGTGGTTTCCACGTGGGCACGCCGGTTGGCGATATTGTCAAACTGATTGGCCCATATCGCCCCGTTTGGTTCGGTTTTTGCAAGCTCTGCTGCCAGGCGACCAGAGTAGCGCACAAAGTTGTTCGGGTTGCGATAAGGCGCAGCAGGCACCTGAATCAATTCGGCACCCGCAAGGCGCAGCATGTCTTTTTTTTCTTGGCTTTGCGTTTCGGGAATCACGATCACTGTTTTGAAACCCATTGACGCACCCACCAG
>JABITU010000179.1 GCA_018668195.1 Tateyamaria sp.
AAAGTGGGCTCGATGCAGCCGTTCGCTCCGAAGATCACTAGGTCCAGTTTGAGCAGTTAGCACATCTTATAGCGCTCGTGGACCATATGGTGGCCTCCTGCATCAGACAACAATGAATATCGTTTGATATCAGGTGTGTAACTGCAGCTGACTTAGGATAGTGGTGCCCCCACACGGAGGTTGGTTCCCTAGTACGGCATCAGTCAACACACCGAAATCAAGCGATATTCATTGTTGTCTGATGCAGGAGGCCACCATATGGTCCACGAGTGCTAGAAGATGTGCTAACTGCTCAACTTATACCTCGATGACCTTTGCCAGAAACGGAGTCAGGGAGCCTTCTTTACCAAATGCCGTCCTGCAGCATTCCGCATGAGCAGAAAATTCCGTCTGCTAATACCGATTCTAAGCCGACATTTGTTACAATGATCGGCGTTGCTGAGCATCCTCCCCGAAGCGGACGTTGGAGACGCTGCGAATGCCAGAATTTTACCTGACCTTACGTGCATCATGTGCTTCACTGTCAACGATGGCAGATATGGTGTAATTGCGAATTACGGACCGTAGCGGCAGAGTGGCTTGAGCATCACAATCAAACCCTTACCCACGCTGCATTTCGCGCCGACGATCGAATACAAGCGTCAATAAACTCGACACCTTTTAACCCATCCAAAATCGTTGGATAAATGACCTCATCGGCCAGTTCGCGGCCCTCACGGCGCGCAACAATCGCATCTGCGGCCTCGCTGTAGATATTCGCAAAACCCTCAAGATACCCTTCTGGATGGCCTGGCGGGACACGGCTGAGTCTTGCGGCAGCGTCCCCGGCGCCAGACCCATTGCGCGTGATCAATCGTTTGGGTTCACCAAAGGGCGTGTGCCACAGATAGTTAGGATCTTCCTGTGCCCACTCTAGACCACCAGTTTCGCCATAGACCCGAATGCGCAAGGCATTTTCATTGCCAGGGGCAACCTGAGAGCACCACAACATCCCTTTGGCCCCGCCTTCAAAACGCAACATTACATGACCGTTGTCATCAACCTGTCGGCCGGGGACAAAGGCATCCAGATCAGCCGCAAGGCTTTCAACTTCTAATCCTGTTACAAACCGCGCTAGGTTATGTGCGTGGGTTCCAATATCCCCCGTCGATCCGCCTGCACCGGAGCGTGCAGGGTCCGTACGCCATTCGGCCTGTTTGAAGTCTTCGTGCTGGGTCAACCAATCTTGCGGGTATTCAACCTGTACCACGCGGATTTTTCCAATCTCTCCACGTGCCACCATTTCACGCGCCTGGCGCACCATCGGATAGCCGGTATAATTGTGTGTCAGAATAAACAGCGCATCAGTGCGCTCGACCGCTTTGGCCAGTTTTCGGGCATCTGCTAGTGTTGATGTCAAAGGTTTGTCACAGATCACATGGATGCCGCGTTTGAGAAACTCGCGTGCGGCAGCGTAGTGCATATGGTTCGGCGTCACGATAGAGACTGCCTCGATCCCATTCTCCAGTTGTGCCTCGCGTATAGCCATCTGTTTGAAATCGTCATAGATCCGCGCGATCCCCAATGCCTGCCCAGAGGCTTGCGCTTTTTCCGGGGTAGAGGACAGCGCTCCCGCAACCAGTTCGTACCGGTCATCTATGCGGCTTGCAATCCGATGTACCCCACCGATAAAGGCGTCGTTGCCGCCTCCCACCATACCCAAACTTATCCGTGTCATTATGATATCCCCAGCATGGTCCGGTTCGCAGCCTCATCCGTGCCACCATCGGCAAAATCATCGAATGCGCGTTCGGTCACGCGAATTATGTGGTCTTTGACAAATTGCGCGCCCTCGCGCGCGCCGTCTTCGGGGTGCTTGATGCAACATTCCCATTCCACCACGGCCCACCCATCGAAATCCATGGCTGAGAATTTAGAAAAGATTGCCTTGAAATCAACCTGTCCATCGCCCAGCGACCGAAACCGTCCTGCACGGTCCACCCAGGGCTGATACCCGGAATAGACGCCTTGACGACCGGTCGGATTGAACTCTGCATCTTTGACGTGGAACATCTTGATGCGATCTTTATAGATATCGATATTGTCGAGATAATCCAGACACTGTAAGACGTAGTGCGACGGGTCGTATAACATGTTGCACCGCGTGTGATTGTCGACACGCTCAAGGAACATCTCAAATGTTACCCCATCGTGCAGGTCTTCTCCAGGGTGGATTTCATAGCAGATGTTGACGTCGTTCTCGTCAGCGTGATCCAGAATGGGACGCCAGCGTTTCGCCAGCTCATCAAAGGCGGTCTCTATCAATCCGGCCGGGCGTTGCGGCCATGGATAGACATAGGGCCAGGCCAATGCGCCAGAGAATGACGCGTGGTTTTTGATGCCTAAATTAGCAGAGGCTGAGATCGCCTTCATCACTTGATCCACGGCCCATTCTTGCCGTGCCGCTGGATTGCCGTGCACGGAAGGATCCGCAAATCCATCAAAGGCAGCGTCATAGGCCGGGTGTACAGCGACAAGCTGACCTTGCAGGTGCGTAGATAGTTCCGTCACCTCCACTCCGTTGGCGACCGCTTGACCTTTGAATTCATCGCAATAATCTTTGCTTGTTGCCGCCTTGGCCAGATCAAACAGGCGCACGTCCCAGCTTGGCACCTGCACGCCATTATAGCCGCAATCGGCCGCCCACTTGGTAATCGCGTCCCATGAATTAAAAGGGGTTTCGTCACCTGCAAATTGCGCCAGAAATAGCGCGGGGCCTTTTATGGTTTTCATGTGTAATCCTCTCTATTTCCCTCATGTGAGAGGGGCATGTTTTCCTTTAGGTAGATGTCAATGCGGATGCGTTCCTGTGCTTTATTGATGGGCAGGCTGTCGCAGTTGGCGCGCATTATGCGTACGGCGCTGCGCACTAGATGGCCTGAATCTTGACTGATGATGGCATCAAATAACCCGCCACTAAGGGCGTCGCTCGACAATTGTGTCAATTCATGCGCAACGACCACGGGCCGGACGGGTAGTGTTTTGAGATCGAGAAAAGTCAATAATCCTTCGTTACCGGCAGCGGACGAGTAGATACCAATGATGGCTGAGTTTTCGCTAAATATCTCCAGCAGCAAACGTTCAATCAGTTCAGGATCATCGCGCCCCTCCAAAGAAGCGAGCGCTTTCAAATTGGGAAAGTCGCGCGTCATCACCTCATCAAAGCCAAGCCGCCGTTCCAGATGGTCGCGGGCCAGCATAGACCCTGTAAGTACAAGAATGCTGCCCTCTTGGGGTCCAACAAACCGTCCTAATAATTGCGCCGCCGTGCGCCCCGCAGCCACGTTATCAACGCCGACATATTGGTCCCGCTCGGAGCTTGGTATATCGGCTACAAGTGACACAACCGTCACGCCAGTGGCTTTCAGATAGGTGATAGAGTCCCGGACAGACGGCGTTTCAGGGCCAAAGATCGCGACCCCATCCACCTTTGACGCATCAATCTGAGTAATTGCTTCGGCCAACGCAACGGGATCAAATGCCGCCACGCGCACAAAGGACAGGCGAGTACGTTCACGGCGAAGGGCAATTCCAAGCTGCTGGATTTGCCATTCCAGCGACGTGATGAATTCATTGCTATTTGACGGCAGGATGAACACAAAATTGTAAACACGACCACGCGCCAAATTTGCTGCCGCCGTGTCACGAACATAGCCTAGATCAGCAATCGCCTGATGGACCTTTTTAACCGTTGATTCTCGGACACCGGGGCGCGCGTTCAGAACCCGGTCTACAGTCGCTAAGCTAACTTGCGCGACACGGGCAATGTCGTTGATTGTAGGAGAAAGACGTGAAGCTTGGTCTTGAGTCATCGGGTCCTCGCCTGTGGGGTCAGATGGATTTGGCCAAACCCTCAAATAGACGCGCGACAGCCTCTGCTCCGGGATCGTTGTGACCTATTAGATTCTCTTCCGGGACGTATGAGGCGCGACCCGCCTTTGCACGGCCCATAGACGCGGTTTGCGTTGCACCTTCGCGGGCCTGCGTCGCTGCACTTGCAATGCCATCAGGCAAAGCCTGCAACGCAGGCTCAAGCGCGTCGATCATAGTGCGGTCCCCTCTGACAGCACCGCCAACCTGACTGATCCGCTCCAACCCTGCAAGCAGTGCCTTGGGAATAGGCTTACCGCTGGCGCAGGCATCACCCGCCGCGCCAAAAAAGATGGCAAGGAGCACACCGGAGGAGCCGCCCATAGTCTGGCTTAATTCATCCCCTATCGCGCGAAAAAGCTGGGTGGGATCAGCAAGTGGAAGCCCGTCAAAAGATCCTTTCATGGCCTGTGCAGCACCTGACAAGGTACTGCCAGTATCACCATCGCCAGATTTGGCATCCAGCGCGTTCAGGTCGCTCTCCGCTGCAATCAACAGATCGCAACATTGATCCAAAAGCGCACGCGTTTTTGCGTTGTCCGACGGGATTGGTTTGATCGGTGATAAGCCATCGGGCAGTGGCTGAAGGCGTGCAGCGGCGATCTTGCGCATTCCCGGCCAAGCAGCAAGCGCCACGGGCAGTTCCAGATGCGCCATGTTTCCTTCTGTGAGCGGCAATACCGAAACGGAAAAGCCATGCATATTCAGCGAGGTCATCATCGGTGCAGGGCCAATGATGTGGCTGATATTTGTGGCCCATTTGGAGGTCACTAGTTCATGGGCAAGGACAGACATTTCAAGCGGCGTGGTCGATCCCAGATTGTTCAGAATGGCAACATAAGAGCATTCCTCAAGGCGAGAACTGAGTTTTTCCAATACCTGATCCATGGCTTTTTTGGCACCCTCAAAAGCAACCTGTTCGACACCTGCTTCGCCATGAATACCCAAGCCAAGTTCGGCCATTCCGGGAGCTATCCGATCTTCTTTGACAGACCCCGGCACGGTGCAAGTATCAAGCGACATTCCGATCGATGCCATATCTTTGATGGCAGCCTTTGCCGCGTCTGTCACCGAATCCAGATCGGCCCCATCTTCAGCCAAGGCGCCCGCTATTTTATGCACAAATAGTGTGCCTGCCACACCACGCGGCTGCGGCAAGTGCGGCAGTGCGATGTCATCATCCACAACCAACATGGAAACTTTCAAGCCAAATGCCCGCGCCCGCTCGGCCGCTAAGCCATAATTCAGTCGATCACCGGTGTAATTTTTAACGATCAGGAGGCACCCCATCTGGCCCGTCACTGCAAGGATCGCAGCAAAAACCGCATCAACAGAAGGAGACGCAAAAACCTCACCACACACAGCAGCCGTCAGCATACCCGCGCCAACAAATCCCGCATGGGCAGGCTCATGCCCAGATCCACCACCAGAGATCAGCGCCACTTTGGACCTATCCCAATCACTGCGTAACACAACCTTGATATGCGGATAACCGTCCAACCGCGTCAGCGTACCACCTGAGGTTTCAAGCAAACCATCGATCGCATCGGTGACAAGGGTTTCTTTGGCATTGATAAACTGGTTCATGAAAATATCTCCTTAGCGGATGCGGTTGCCATTGACGTCAAAAAAAAGCGGATCTTTGGGCATGATCTTGATGGGAGTGCCCGGCTCATAGATCACCGTAGGGTTTGCGATGGTGGTAATCGCATGGCCTTTTACGATCAAATGCAGGCGGGTCTGATCCCCCAAATGTTCGATCCGTTGCACGTCGGCCGCCAGACCATCCCCTTGGCTGACATGCTCTGGACGCATGCCAATGTGGGTCGTCCCGCTTGGCGCATTCCCGAAGACGTCTACCGGCAGGATATTGATCCGCGGCAGTCCCAGCCGACCTGCAACGTAAATTGAATTTGGGTTCTCATAGATGTCACGTGGGGAGCCGAACTGCACCAATCGGCCTTCATTCAATACGCCCACATGGGTCGCCATTGTCATTGCTTCGATCTGGTCGTGCGTCACATAAAGTAGCGTTGCACCAAGGCTGGCATGGATTCGCTTAAGTTCAACGCGCAAGTCGGTGCGCAATTTGGCATCCAGAGAACTGAGCGGTTCATCCATCAAATAAATTGTAGGATCGCGCACCAGCGCGCGGCCAATGGATACCCTTTGCATCTCACCACCCGATAACGCTGTAGCTTTGTTGTCTAGCTTATGACTAATCTGAAGGACTTCGGCGACTTCGCTCACTTTGCGTTCAATCTCATCATCGGGGGCTCTGAGGATCGGGGATTTGAGTGGAAACGCCAAATTATCCCTTACCGTGAGATGCGGATAAAGCGAATATTGCTGGAAGACCATTGCCATATCTCGCTGTGCAGGTGTCTCCTTTCCTACATTGCGTCCGTCCACCCAAATTTCGCCACTGTCGGCTTTTTCCAACCCTGAGATCAGACGCAGTGTCGTGGTTTTACCCGCGCCTGTTGGCCCCAAGAGTACAACAAAGGCCCCATCTGGTATGGTCATTGAGATGTCTTCCACCCCAATGTCTTTGCCAAATTTCTTGGACAGGTTTTTCAGTGTCACTTCAGCCATGTGCAAGCACCTCGTGATTTAAACTGGAGCGCAGCGCAAGGCCGGTTGTCTCGTCAAAGAGTGTGATTTTAGGGGCCTGAAAATTGAGAGCCACCTTTTCACCAATCGCCGCAAGTTGCGCACTGTCGATGCGCGCCTTTAGCTCACCGTTGGGCGTGTCGAGTGTTATGATCTGTGTTGTACCAAGGTATTCAGTAGCCAAGACCTCTCCACGATAATTACCACTGTCGCTGAGCATCACATGTTCAGGCCGCACGCCAAAGACAAGTTTCCCTGACGCGCCCTGCAACTGCTTGGGCACGGCCAGCGTTTGACCGTTCAGATCAACACTTGTCGCGCCTTCGTCCAAGGCCCCGTC
Source organism: Tateyamaria sp. (assembly GCA_018668195.1). Next base: position 6,863 of record JABITU010000179.1, read on the forward strand.
AAAGCGCAGAAAGTTCATCGAAGGAGAGCCAATAAAATCAGCTACGAACATGGTGGCGGGTTTGTCATAGATCTGCTGCGGGGTGCCGAATTGCTCCACAACAGCGTTGTTCATTACCACAATCTTGTCGCCCATCTGCATGGCCTCTAGCTGATCATGGGTCACATAAACGGTCGTCGCACCCATGCGGTCATGCAGCGCCCTCAGTTCTTGGGACATATGTTCGCGAAATTCCGCATCTAGCGCGCCCAACGGTTCGTCCATCATAAAAGCCTTTGGGTCACGCACGATGGCACGTCCCAAAGCAACGCGCTGACGGTCGCCCCCGGAAAGCCCACCAACCGGGCGATTGAGAATGTCCAAAATGCCAAGAATGCCCGCGACCTCCTCGACCTTGGCTTTCACCTGCGCACGGGGCATGCCTTGGGAGACAAGCGGGTAGCTCAGGTTCTTCCGCACATTCATATGCGGATAGAGCGCGAACATCTGGAATACGAACGCAATGTCGCGCTTTGAGGGCGGCAGCTGGCTGATCTCCTTTCCATCCAGATAGATCTCACCGGAGGTCGGCAGTTCCAGCCCCGCGATCATCCGCAGGGTGGTAGTT
>JABITU010000180.1 GCA_018668195.1 Tateyamaria sp.
AGAAATGCTTACCGACGGTGCGCATGCTTACAAAGAAGGGCGCATGGATCGCCGTACATTCCTCGCCCTTTGCGGGGCGTCAGGCGTAGCACTGAGTGCTGTGATGGCGGGTGATGCCGAAGCCGCGGCAGACCACGTGGTTATGTGGAACTGGGGTGGTCAGTCCGAGGAATGCCACGGTTCGGCCATTGGTGACGCCTTTACGGCATCCACCGGCAAGGGGCTGAAGTTCGACACCTCCGGCCCGCTGGAAGGCAAGATCAAAGAGATGGTCGACAGCGGCAATGTCACTGCTGACGTGGCGGATGCGGACTTGTTCAACGCCGTTTCGCTTGGGCCGACGGGTCATCTTGAGCCGATTGATTATTCCGTTGTCTCCAAGGACAAAACCTTGCCTGGCTATGCGCTTGAATATGGGGTTTCGGTTATCCTGTATGGCTACGCCTTTGTCTACGATACCGAAGCCTACGGCGATAACCCACCACAAAACTGGGCTGATTTCTTTGACACGGTCAAGTTTCCCGGCATGCGTTCGCTTTATAAATGGGCCAATGGATCACTTGAAGCATCGCTGATGGCAGACGGTGTGGCAGGTGATGCGCTCTACCCGCTCGATATGGACCGAGCGCTGGCCAAGATTAAATCTATCAAAGACGACAGCCTCTATTGGGGCTCAGGATCTGAAGCGCATTCGATGTGCGTTAATGGCGAAGTCACCATGGGCATGATATGGCAAAACCGGGGCCGCAACATCGAAAATGACACCGATGGGCGCTTCAAACTGGTCAACAATCAGGCGATTGCGATGCCCGGTGCCTATATCGTGCCCAAGGGAAATCCAGCCGGTGCCGCCGTGATGCAGTTTATCGCAACCGCGCAAGAAGTACCTGCGCAACTTGCGCTTCTTGACTGCCTTGGCATGACGCCTTCCAACCCTGCTGCATTCGGTGAAATCCCCGAGGATCAGCAGGATTATGCCATCACCTCGGCCAAGAACATCGATAAGATCGTCTATAACGATCCCGAGTGGTGGGGTAAAAATGGTGGTGATGCGGTGAACGCATTCCTTGAGGCAATTAGCTAACTTCCTGACCTGCCGCCCAACGTAAGACCGCTGGGCGGCCTTTTTCGAAACGGATCCCTGATGCACGCACTGCGCAAGCACATACATCCCGGCTGGTTGATCATCGCGCCTTTGTTGGTGTTGGTGTTGGCACTCTATCTGGGTCCCATACTGAATATCCTCTGGCTGAGTGTCACAGACCCCGAACCGGGATTTGGCAACTACGCAAAGCTGGGCGAAAGTGATGCCTTGGTCCGCATCATCTGGACCACCGTACGCATCTGCATCATCACCACCATGTTCAGTGTCACGCTGGGCTATTCCATCGCCTTCGCCATGGTGCATTGCCACCAGCGTCAGAAAAATTACATGCTAACGCTGCTGCTTGTGTCCTTTTGGATTTCCATCCTTGTGCGGACCTTTTCATGGCTGATGCTGTTGGGGCGCAAGGGGCTGGTAAATGTCGCGCTTGAGGACATCGGGCTGATCGCCGAACCGATTGCGTTTATGCGCAACGAACTCGGTGTGCTGATCGGGATGATCCACTATATGATCCCCTATGCAGTGTTGCCGCTTCTGGTCTCGATGCAGGCGCTAGACAAGCGCGTCATGGATGCCTCACGCAATCTAGGGGCCACGGGCGCGCAGACATTCTGGCGGATTTATCTGCCGCTGACCACACCGGGGCTCGTGGCTTCGACCTTGTTGGTGTTTATCCTCAGCCTTGGTTTTTACGTCACGCCTGCGGTGCTGGGTGGCGGCAAAGTTTTGATGGTAGCCGAGTATATCTCCGTGCAGCTTCTTGTAACCTTGAAATGGGGCACGGCGGCAATGCTGGCCGCACTGATGTTGTTTGGAGTGCTGGCAATGCTGTGGATCATGTCGCGGTTTATGAAGCTTAGCACAGTATTTGGGGGCACCACGCGATGAAGGTGGGCCTGTTTAACCTGTTTAACCGGGTCGGCGCATGGATTTTGCTGTTGTTTCTGGTGACGCCTGCGTTGATTGCGATCCCTGTTTCAATGACGCCAAAACGGTTTCTGTCAATGCCATCGGGAGAGCTTTCGCTGCGCCACTTTCAAAAGCTGTTCAGCAGCGAAGAATGGCTGTCGAGCTTCTTCCAAAGTGGTGTGATCGCCGTCTCAACATCTGCGTTTGCAACCATTCTGGGCACCCTATGCGCTATCGGCTTATGGCGTGTGTCATCAAAATACAGCGAACTTGTTCGCGCCTTCTTACTCTTGCCGCTCATCATTCCACAGATCATTTCGGCGATGGCGTTCTACCGCCTTTGGATACCGCTTGGTCTGCTGGACAGTTATGCGGGGCTCATCCTTGCACACACAATTCTCGCCGCGCCTATGGTCCTGATCACTGTCAGCGCCTCCCTTGCCACCTTTGATCCCAAGCTGGAACAGGCAAGCAAAAACCTTGGCGCGTCGAACTGGACAACCATGCGCTGGGTGATCCTGCCGTCAATCAAACCGGGCGTCTTTGCGGGCGCGCTTTTCGCCTTCATCCTAAGCTGGGACGAGATTGTTGTGACGCTGTTCATCTCAAAATTCAGCGTCTATACCCTGCCGCGCCGCATGTGGAACGGCATCCGCGAAAACACCG
>JABITU010000181.1 GCA_018668195.1 Tateyamaria sp.
TATGGGCAACGACCTCCTTGAGGCCGCCAAGCTCGGTAGCCTGCTCTTCGATAACCTCAACCCGCCACCCCTGCGCCTCGGCGTAGCGCTGATACATGCGAAACAGATCACCCGCAAATAGGGCTGCTTCGTCGCCACCAGTTCCGGGGCGAATCTCGAGCATTGCGGGGCGGGCATCAGCTGCGTCTTTTGGCAGCAACGCCAGTTGCAACGCGGCCTCGGCCTCTGGCAACGCGATTTTTAGCTGGGGCAATTCCTCGCGCGCCAACTCTGCCATATCTGGGTCGGCCAACATCGTCTCAGCCTCGGCAATTTCGACAACTATACGTTTGTAAGCCTCGATCTGTGCCACCACGGGACGCAGATCAGAATATTCCTTGGCCAATGTTGCAATATCCGTTGATCCACCCGCCATGGCCGCTTCAAGGTACTGAAAGCGGAGTGTGATCTTTAAAAGGCGGTCTTCAGGGATCATGAGCAGGGTGTGCGATACAGCAGCGCTTGGGTCAAGGGCCCAGCGGTGCTATGATTGCGCAATGAGACGATCATTCCTTTTGATGTGCCTGATCGCTGGCCCCGCATTTGCCGATGTCACCAGCCCATCGGGCAAAACGGTTGAATGCTACTGCACCGACACATCCGGCAGTCGTGTCGAACTTGGCCAAACGATTTGTTTACAAGTAGATGGGCGAATGTTCATGGCGCAGTGTCAGATGTCTCTGAATTTACCCATGTGGCGGGAGGTGCAACAAGGCTGCATGACCTAAACGCTGTTATTGTCCAACAGCGGCACTCTGCAACCGCTTTAGTCGCGCAGCATTGACCCCAAAATCCGACCGACCAAATCGAAGGCGCGCAAACATCTTCAACTGACCTTCGCTATACTCAACCGTTGTAAAATCTGGAAATCCAATGAGCTTGGAGCGCGTCAGATAAGTGATCCTGCCTTGATCCACAGACCCAGCGATGCGAACCGTCCGCGGCAAGGCAATCGCAGCGGAATCCACCCGTGCCAGAGCTGTTGCATCGGCTGTCAAAACACGCACCGCTCCCCCCATCATACTGGCGTCTTCAGATCCTCGCACCGGCTGATGCCAGTGCGCCACATCTGTCGGTGCCAAACGAATGTAAAAAAGTGCTGAGCATAAAAAAATTGCAATAATTACATATATATACATTTCTTTTACAATGCCTTTTCTTTAAATAATCTATGATCGCCCAGCCCCTCGCGTTCAGCGATAGGCTACGCCGGGCACAATGCACAAGAGCTCGTACAAAATATTCGCACCTGTCAAAGCAGTATTTCCCGATGTGTCATAGGGTGGGGACACCTCAACCAGATCGCATCCAACCACATTCACCCCCTTCAGGGCGCGGATGAGCTGTAAAGCTTGCGGTGTGGTAAGGCCACCGATTTCGGGCGTACCGGTGCCCGGTGCAAACGCTGGATCCAAGCTGTCAATATCATAGGTAACATAGGCGGGCGCTGCCCCAAGATCGCGCCGAATTTCAGCCCCCAACGCGCTAAGGTCCTGCCCCCACAGCTCTGACGCTAGAAACTGTTGAAATCCCCAGCCGCGCGCTTCGCTAAAATCTTCCGATGCATACCCCGTACCACGCAATCCAATCTGATATGTTTTAGAGGCAGATATAAGACCTTCCTCATGTGCTCGACGAAACACAGTACCGTGAGTCTCGCGCTCACCGAACATCTCGTCATTCACATCGGCATGAGCGTCCACATGAACCAGTGCCACCGGCCCGTGCCGCTTTGCCACCGCCCTCAAAATCGGCAAAGTGATCGAATGGTCTCCACCGATGGCCATAGGCACCAAATCATATTGAAGGATCGCTTCGTAACTCTCGGAAATAATGCGCAAACTATCCGCTAACGAAAAGGTATTGATTGCCAGATCACCAATGTCCGCCACCTGCAAGCTGTCAAATGGCGCCGCTCCTGTTTGTAGGTTATAGGGCCGTATCATCGCGCTTTCGCTACGAACTTGTTTGGGGCCAAACCGGGTGCCGGAGCGCCACGAAGTGCCTATATCCATCGGGATGCCCAGTACAGCAACATTCAAGCCAGTCAGGTCATTGGCAAAGGGCAGCCGCATAAACGTATTTGGCCCCGAAAATCGGGCCAAGTCATTGCCACTAAGCGGTTGGTTTTTAGGCACCGCCTCGCATCCTCCAACCCAGCAACTGACAAATCTCGACGGCAACATGCGCGCCCGCCACCGCAGTAGCTCCACTTGTGTCAAAGGGCGGAGAGACCTCAACAACGTCGCCGCCCCGAATGTTCACACCTGCCAACCCTCGCAAAAGTACAGCCGCCTGCGCCGAAGACAATCCCCCCCAGACCGGGGTTCCGGTACCAGGTGCAAAGGCCGGATCCAGCCCATCAATGTCAAAGCTCAGGTAACAAGGCCGATCCCCCACGATATCGCGCGCACGCGCCGCCGCTGCTTCCGGCCCGATCCGATGAAATTCAGGTGCATCGATTACGTTGACACCAAGAGTGTTCTCATTCGTCGTCCGAATTCCGATCTGCACCGAAGTCTCAGGGTCCACGACCCCCAACTTAACTGCCTTGTAAAACATTGTACCATGGTCAACTCGATCCATATCGTCATCTACCCATGTATCGGTGTGCGCATCCACCTGTATCAATGACATCGGCCCATAAATTTCAGCATAGGCTTTGAGAATCGGAAAAGAAATATAGTGGTCGCCCCCCAGCACCACACTTGCCGCACCTGCCGCCAGAATGCCTCGGATATGTGAGGTGACCGCCTCTGGAAAGGCAGAAATATTCGCGTAATCAAAGGCGACGTCCCCATAGTCTACGATCACCTGTTCGCTCACGACGTCAAAAGGCCACCCATAGGGTGCATCCGGCGCCTGCAAACTTGACGCCTCGCGTATCGCCCGCGGCCCCAAACGCGTGCCGGGCCTGTTCGTGACCGCTTGATCAAACGGCACACCCGTCACAGCAATGTCCACCCCGCTCAGGTCCTTGGTGTAACGCCGCCGCAAAAACGATGTGGCCCCCGCAAATGTTAACTCAAACGACGGCCCACGCAGGTCTTCGCGGGTAAAGGCATGATCCATTTGTGTCTTTGCATCTTCTAAGGCCATCTCAGCACATAATCCTTCTTCATCTTGCCCAATAAACTCTGGGGTGAGGCCCGCATGGGCCGAGGGGCAGCGCCCCTTGGAAAGCCATTATCGCAGCGGTTGGGCCGTCTCGACCAATCGTGCGAAGAATGATGCCCCAATCGGCGCGATCTCGTCATTAAAATTGTAAAGCGGATGATGCACGTTTGCGCCCTCACCCTGCCCCAGCATCAGGTACGCGCCCGGTCGCGCTTCAAGCATATAAGAAAAATCCTCAGCACCCATAACCGGGATCATATCCTCCTCTACCCCGGCATCGCCCGCAACATCTGCCGCGACCTGAGCGGCAAAGCTGGCTTTATCAGCGTCATTAACAGTTGGTGGATATCCAAATTCGAACTCCAGCTTTGCGTCACATCCGTAGGCTGCGGCCTGACCCGCGACCACTTCTTCCATACGGCGCACTACAAGAGCCTGCACTTGCTTATCAAATGTGCGCACGGTGCCATTAATATAAGCCGTCTCGGGGATCACGTTATCAGTGGTACCCGTGTGGATCTGTGTCGTCGAAATGACCAGCGAATCCTTGGTGTTGTGATTTCGGCTCACGACTGTCTGCAGCGCCGTAACGATACCACATGCCGCCACCACTGGATCAACGCAATCATAAGGTCGCGCAGCGTGTCCACCCTTGCCCGTTAGATGAATATGGAACGTATCAGCTGCAGCCATAATTGGGCCCTTAGTAGTGAGAAAACGGCCAAATTCCTTTCCGGGAGAGTTATGAATGGCATAAACTTCACTAATCTTGAACCGGTCCATGATGCCTTCCTTCACCATGACCTCTCCACCTCCGCCATCTTCTTCTGCGGGCTGAAAAATCAGTGCGACCCTGCCAGTGAAATTGCGTGTCTCTGTCAGGTATTGTGCCGCACCTAGCAACATGGCGGTGTGCCCGTCATGCCCACAAGCATGCATCTTTCCCGGATGCGTAGACGCATAAGCAACGCCAGTTTCCTCGGTTATTGGCAACCCGTCAAAATCAGCGCGCAAGCCAATCGTTGGCCCCTGCCCCTGCCCCTCAATGATCGCAACGATGCCCGTCTGCGCAATTCCGTCATGGATGGCGTCCACTCCGATTTCTTCCAGTCGTTCACGAATAAATGCCGAAGTCTTGGGGCAATCGAAAGACAGTTCCGGGATTGTGTGCAAATGTTGTCGCCATTCGGCCATTTTTGGCCCGAGGTCGCCGATACGATTGATGATTGCCATGGCTGGACTCCTGCTTGCGGGATGCGTCACATATCACCAAACCCCAAACCAGACGAGGCTGCAATGGGCGCACCACAAAACCACGATCTGATCCACGACCAAAACGCAGGGATTGAGCGTCTGCTCGAGATCATGCGCCGTCTACGGGACCCCGAAACAGGCTGTCCCTGGGACATAGAACAAACCTTTGAAACCATCGCACCCTACACCATCGAAGAGGCCTATGAGGTTGCGGACGCTATCGAACGGCAAGACTGGCCCGAGCTAGAAGGCGAGTTGGGCGATCTTTTACTGCAATCTGTTTATCACACAGCCATCGGCGAAGAGGCTGGGCATTTCACTTTTCAATCCGTGTTAACCGCGATTTCTGACAAAATGGTGGCGCGGCATCCGCATGTCTTTGGCAAGGAAAGCCGCAACAAATCCGCCGAGCAACAGACCCAAGACTGGGAAGCGATAAAGGCTGCCGAGCGCGCAAACAAGGCGCAGGGTGGTGCACTGGATGGTGTTGCTATGAACCTGCCCGCCCTTGTGCGTGCGCTGAAACTGCAAAAACGTGCGGCGCGCGTAGGATTTGATTGGCCCGATACAAGTCACGTCATCGATAAGATCAAAGAAGAGGCCGCCGAATTGGTCGAGGCCCGCGACACAATGGATCACGAGGATATGATTGACGAAATGGGCGATCTGCTGTTCGTCATGGCCAATCTGGCCCGCCATCTCGATATAGATCCCGAAGAAGCCTTGCGGCGGACAAACGCAAAATTTACTCGCCGATTTACCGCTGTCGAATCCGCTTTGGCAGCGCGGGGAAAACACCCCGAAACCAGCACTCTCGAAGAAATGGATACACTTTGGGACGATGTCAAAACAGCTGAAAAAGCCAGCCGGTCATGATTAAAAA
>JABITU010000182.1 GCA_018668195.1 Tateyamaria sp.
AGCAACAGATGATGGTCATCGGCCGCGCGCTGATGGCCAAGCCCAAGCTGTTGCTGCTGGACGAGCCCAGTCTCGGCATTGCCCCCAAACTGGTGCAGGACATTGCCCGCTCTATCGTTGCGATCAACCGCGACGAAGGTGTCTCGGTGCTGCTGGTTGAGCAAAATTCACGCATGGCGCTGAGCATTTCACACCGCGCTTACGCGATGGCGACAGGGAATGTCGTGATCGAGGGTAACTCGAAAGAGCTGCTGCACGATGACCGGATCAAGGCCGCTTATCTTGGTGGTGAGGTGTAATTTGACATGAAAATCCTGGTTATCAATCCCAACACAACCGTCTCTATGACTCACAAGATCGCGACTGCGGCGCGCGCTATTGCCCGCTCGGACACGGAGATAATGGCCGCCAGTTCGCAAGATGGTCCAGCCAGTATTCAGGGCTTTTTGGATGTCGCCACTTGCATACCGGGCCTGCTTGCAGAGGTTTCGCTGCATCCTGATGTTGATGCGATCGTTATTGCCTGTTTCGATGACACTGGTGTCGATGCGGTGCGGACGCTGGTTAGTGTGCCAGTCTTGGGCATCGGCGAGGCGGCCTATCACGCAGCCAGCATGGTCGCCAGCAAGTTTAGCGTCATAACAACACTCTCACGCTCTGTCCCAGGGCTGGAAAACAACTTGATGCGCTATGGATTGGCTCAAAAATGCGCACGAGTTCGAGCAACAGAAATCCCCGTACTTAAGCTTGAAGAGGGCGACCCAGACACGCTCGAAAAAATCCGCGCAGAAATTCGTTCGGCCATAAAAGAAGACAACGCGGAGGCGATCGTTCTTGGATGCGCAGGAATGGCGGACCTAATGGCCCAGCTCAGCGAAGAATTTGGCCTGCCTGTTATCGATGGCGTGACTGCCGGTGTCACATTTGCTGAGGCGTTGGTGAATAACAAGCTTAGCACTTCCAAGAGTGGGGCCTATTCGAGCAATTAGTTGAACGGCTGCCAGTTTCTTAATGGATTTCGACGGCTTGTCTGCGTGGCGAAGGCCAAAATTTATGATGTGTTGGATGTAGAGCCAATTTACGGATTTTACATGTTGTCTTGCTCGAAGGACCGGTTCGGTGAAAAGTGCTCAGGGCCAAATAATCATCGCCGCGACTGCGAGTAAATGCTGCGTCAGCACAGGCTGCATTTGCACAAGACCGGTTTGTCCCGCATTGGTGACCTTGGTGGATGGCGCAGCGAACGACCGCAAAGCGCCCTTCATGTAGAAATGTACCTGCCGCAGCATTTGTCACTTCCCGCCGATTGTGTTGAAAAACTCTTGCTTGATCGAATGGTCAATCGCTGATTCAATTCCTTTATTGATTGGGGGATTTGGCGATGATGGGACCAAAGCAGGAGGCGCAAGCGGCGCTGTTCTATGAGTTCTCTCTGGAGGATCACGTTCCACAAGATCACCTGCTGCGGTCGATTGATCGGTTTGTGGATTTGAGCGGCATCCGCGCGCATCTTTCGGATTTCTATAGCCATACAGGCCGTCCTTCAATTGATCCTGAGTTACTGATCCGGATGCTGCTCGTTGGGTATTGCTCTGGCATCAGGTCCGAACGCCGCCTGTGCGAGGAGGTGCATCTGAACCTGGCATATCGATGGTTTTGTCGCCTTGATCTGACGGACCGGATTCCTGATCACTCCAGCTTTTCCAAGAACCGTCACGGTCGCTTCCGCGAGAGTGATCTTCTGCGCCACGTATTTGAGACGACCGTCGCGCGTTGCATGGAGGAAGGGCTCGTGGGCGGTCAGGGATTTGCCGTGGATGCCAGTTTGATAAGCGCTGATGTCCAGAAACAGAACTCCAGCAACCCTGATGATTGGGCAGCCCGTATGACCGACCCCGATGATGCACCACGTGCTGTACGGGAATATCTCGACACCTTGGACGACGAGGCCTTTGGTGCGGCTACGACAACCAAGCCCAAGTTCACTGCTCATGCCGATCCGGCCAGCCAATGGACAGCCGCACGCAAAGGTCCCGCTTTCTTTGCCTATTCTACCAACTATCTGATCGATACAGATCACAGTATCATCGTTGATGTGGATGCCAGCCGCTCGAACAGAACCGCCGAGGTTGGTGCCATGCGCAAGATGATCGACCGAACCGAAGAGTGCTTTGGCTTGAAGCCGGATTGGATCGCCGCAGATACGCCCTATGGGTCTTCTGACAACCTTGTTTGGCTGACCACAAAACGTAAGATCCTGCCCTTCATTCCCGTCTTTGATAAGGGCGAGCGTACTGATGGAACATACTCCAGATCAGACTTCACTTGGGATGATGAGAACGACCGCTACATCTGTCCTGGCGGCAAAGAGATGAAGCATACGAGGCGCACCTATTCCGATCCCGCCCGGAACGCTCCAGAATGGAAAGCGCGCAAATACCGGGCCCTTAAATCTGATTGCACCGATTGCCCATTAAAAGCCAAATGCTGCCCAAAAACAGAAGCGCGCGCGATCCACCGCGAGAAATATGAGATCGTCCGAGAATTTGCCCGTCAATGTACAGCATCAGACTTCAATCAAACCGCACAGAACCGCCGAAAGAAAGTCGAGATGCTCTTCGCCCACCTCAAACGCATCCTTGGCTTGGCCAGGCTCCGATTGCGCGGCCCATACGGCGTCCAAGATGAATTTACCCTCGCAGCAATCGCCCAAAACCTTCGGAAACTCGCAAAACTCAAGCCGTTGGTGCCCGCCACAGGCTAACATCGTGGTCGACATACAGACGTCCAAGTAAAATCAATGCGATAACCCACTTCGAAAGGCTGAAACCAACGAGTTTTTCAACACAATCAGCCCGTTGCGGAAGTCACAAAACTATGCCGCGCGCGCTCGCAGCGTGAAAACTCGCCGCGCCGCCGTAAGATCAATGCTGCATCGCGGAAGAGAATGCGGCCATTCCTGAAGCCACGCTTGGAACCTGAAGTTTTCTGCTCCGTCGTATAAACCACTCCCAGCGAACATTTGTCGCTACATCGACGCGCAAGAAGATCGGATATCCATTAGGCAGCACGGTCAGTAAAGTTTGGCAAATCAGATTGTCCACGTGGCGGACGCTCTTTGCGTAAGTGGTTCCTCCTCTCGTGGGCTCTTACTAGTTTTGTGTAAGATTACGAAAGGATCTGGAATGCCAATACAATCGCTTGGATATCTTGGCGTGCGGTCCGACCGGACCGAAGAATGGAAGCACTTCGCGAGTAAAGTACTTGCTATGCAACTGGCCGATTTCGGCGGGCGTCAGCTGTCATTCCGCATGGATGACCTTGTTCAGCGATTGGTTGTCTCGGATGAGCCAGGAGAAACATTGGCCTTCATTGGCTGGGAAGTGTCGAAAAAATCTGATTTGCAGGATTTTGCAGCCCGATTGGACAACGCGGGCCACAAAGTGACGTTTGGCGACAAAGGTCTGGCCGACCGTCGCTTTGTCGACGAATTGATTGTGACACATGATCCTGCCGGAAACAGGATCGAATTGGTTTGGAACCCGCACAAGTCGCAAGAGCCTTTCACACCTGGGCGTCCTATTGACGGGTTTAAGACTGGCGCTCTTGGAATGGGACACGCAGTCCTGCATGTCCCCGACGCCACGGCCTTGTTGCCGTTTTACTGCGATGTTTTGGGTTTTGCGGTGAGTGATTATGGTCTCAAACCTGTCCCTTTGTATTTCTTTCACGTCAACGGGCGTCACCACAGTTTTGCCATCGTGGGCTCGGGGAAATCCGGGTTCCATCATTTTATGGTGGAGTATCAAAACCTCGATGACGTTGGGCAAGGGTATGATCTAGCAGGTCAGCAAAAAGATGGCATCGCCTATACTTTGGGCCGCCACACCAATGACCATATGACCAGTTTTTACGCCAACACCCCGTCCGGTTTTTTTGTCGAAAATGGTTGGGGGGGTCGGATGATTGATCCCGCATCGTGGGAGCCGCATGAGACAACGGCCGGGCCCAGTTTTTGGGGCCACGATCGACTGTACCTTCCCGAGCCAGAGCGAAAACCCTTTATTGATATGAGG
>JABITU010000183.1 GCA_018668195.1 Tateyamaria sp.
CTCCGCGCAAAATCATCATCGACACCGACCCCGGCCAGGACGACGCTGTCGCGATTCTACTGGCACTGGCTAGTCCCGAAGATCTTGAAGTGCTGTGCATAACGACTGTTGCTGGGAATGTTCCCCTTGATCTAACATCAAAAAATGCACTTATTATCTGTGAGTTGTCCGATAATATTGATGTCAAAGTATATGCTGGCTGTGATCGCCCCTTGCGGCGTACGCTGGTCACCGCCGAGCATGTGCACGGCAAAACTGGTCTTGATGGTCCAACCTTGCCAGACCCAACTATGAACCTCACGGAAGGGCACGCGGTAGATGCGATTATCGAAGCATTGCGCGCGCATCCTGCGGGAACGGTCACTTTGTGCCCTTTGGGTCCGTTGACCAATATTGCGACGGCATTTGAAAAAGCGCCTGATGTCGTTGACCGTGTGCAACAAATCGTACTGATGGGCGGCGCATATTTCGAGGTGGGCAATATCACTCCAACCGCAGAATTTAACATTTATGTTGATCCAGAAGCAGCTGATATTGTTTTTAAATCAGGTGTTGAAGTTGTTGTTTTACCACTTGATGTTACGCACAAGGCGCTGGTCACCCAAGCCCGAAACGAAGCGTTTCGCGCGCTTGGGACAGACGTTGGTATCGCGGTTGCAGAGATGACTGATTTCTTTGAGCGGTTTGACAAGGAAAAATACGGTTCCTCTGGCGCACCACTGCATGACCCTTGCGTAATAGCGTATCTAATTGAACCTGATCTTTTTAGCGGCAGACATGTCAACGTTGAAATCGAAACTCAGTCACCCTTGACCCTCGGGATGACAGTTACCGACTGGTGGGGTGTAACAGATCGGCCAAAGAACGCCTTTTTTGTTGGCGATTTGGACGCCAACGGGTTCTTTACGCTTCTGACTCGCCGCCTCGCACGTCTGTGAGCGCTGCGCTCAGTTTGGCAACAGGTGATAATTTTGACCAGATTGCACCATTGATTGCGGCGTTCCACGCAGAGGTGGGCATTCGCCTGAATGATACCGACCGCACCAATGCCATCGCGCCTATTCTCGACGGCATCCCCTGCGGAGCGGCATATCTGATCGGTCGACCACGCGCGCCAATTGGATACATTATCATAACATTTGGTTGGTCAATTGGAATTGGCGACATGGATGGCTTTAAAGACGAACTTTATGTGCGATCAGGCGTTCGCAACCTTGGCATCGCGTCAGAGGTTTTGCTGTCGCTTCCCCGCGCACTTGCAGGTGCTGGGCTCAAGGTGCTGCAGCTCAAAGTCCATGCAACAAATGAACGTGCCGCTCGGGTCTATGCTAGGGCCGGGTTTAGACTGCATGAGGATTATACTCTTATGACCCAACGGCTCTAGCCAAACGGCATTCGAGAGCCTATTTGGCTGCTTATGAACTTATCAATCCCCTTCGATAACACGTACGCCACTCTACCGGGCATATTTTACACCAAGTTAAATCCGACCCCGGTAAAGTCGCCCCGCATGATCGCATGGAATGATGCGCTAGCGGACACCCTTGGGATCAGCAACCAAAGCGCAGAGGTTTTTGCAGGCAACACGGTACCGGCAGGCGCAGCGCCGTTGGCCCAGCTATACGCGGGTCACCAGTTTGGCAACTACAACCCGCAACTTGGCGATGGACGGGCCATCCTACTGGGCGAAGTTATCGACAAACAGGGCAAGCGCCGCGATATCCAGCTCAAGGGGTCTGGCCCCACTCCCTATTCAAGGATGGGGGACGGGCGTGCGTGGCTTGGCCCGGTGCTGCGAGAATACGTGGTAAGCGAGGCGATGAACGCGCTTGGAATTCCCACCACCCGCGCACTGGCGGCGACATCAACCGGAGAATCGGTGTACCGCGAACAAGGTGCACTGCCTGGCGCCGTTCTGACCCGCGTAGCAGATAGTCATCTGCGCGTCGGCACGTTCCAAATTTTTGCCCACCAGGGAGAACGCGAGGCTCTGCAAATCCTTACCGACTATGCTATCGCGCGCCATCACCCCAACGCTGATGGGCCAATGGGCTTGCTGGCCGCTGTTTGTGCCGCACAGGCCGAACTGGTCGCTGCGTGGATGTCAGTGGGTTTTATCCACGGCGTAATGAACACCGACAACTGCGCCATCTCGGGCGAAACCATCGACTATGGCCCCTGCGCCTTTATGGATGCTTATGCCGAAGGGCAGGTATTTTCTTCCATCGATCGAACAGGGCGTTATGCCTATGGCAACCAGCCTCGCATCGCTGTTTGGAACATGGCCCAACTTGCCACCGCCTTAATTCAACTGTCCGACGACACCGAGACCGCTATCGAAACCGCGACAGCAATTGTTCACGCCATGCCACAGCAATTGCAAGATGCCAGGCTGCGCCGTTTTGGTGCCAAGATCGGCCTAAATCATACCCCTACAGCAGGTGACCATGACCTGATCGAAGAGTTGCTGGCGCTCATGCAAGCAGATGGGGCAGATTTCACCAATACGTTCGCAGCCCTCGGTACAGATAAAGCCCGCGATCAGTTTACCAACCGCAACGCTTTTGATGACTGGGTCACGAAATGGCAGACGCACACTGGCCCTGATGCAGATGCAATAATGGCCCGTGCCAACCCGCAAATTATCCCCCGCAATCACCAGATCGAAGAGATGATCAACGCAGCCGTTGCAGGCGACATGAAACCCTTTGATCGCCTCATTACTGCGCAGGCAAGCCCCTATGACCTTAGCCCCGAATATGACGATCTGCGCCGCCCCCCATTGCAGTCCCAGATTGTATCTGCAACGTTTTGTGGCACCTGACCTTTATCGCGTCTGCCAAAATTACCTGAGACATTTCACATTAGGTAACGCCGAAAAGTATTTGATTAATATATAATGTTTTTGAGCTAATACTACTTTTCATCATAATCTTGCCGTGCTGAACATGTTCGACAGCGTTGTGTGCACCAATCACCTTCGGTTTATCAACAGCAGTCCTGCGGCCACCATGGCAAGCGCCAACCATATGGTCATCCCAATTTCTTCACCAAGCAAAACCCAACCCAAAAGCACTGAAAAAACAGGGGATAAAAAGCTGAACGATGCGACTGAGGCAGCAGGATAGATCTTCATCATCCAGAACCATGCGAGGAACCCGAAAGTCGCGATAGCAAGAATCTGATATATCAGCCCGGCCACGTGCAATACTGTCAAATCCCGCACCAATTCACCGAAAAAAAGCGCCATCATCAGCAAAACGGGCGCCGAGATTAGCAATTGCCACAACAGCTGCTGTTCTGCCGGAACCTCGCTTAAAGGGGTAATTCGGACGCACAGTGCAATGCCCGCCCAGCAAAACGCTGCCAACAGAGCGAGCACGTCGCCAGCCAAGCTTGACTGCCCACTTTCACGGTCCACCAGCGCTAACGCCACGCCGCCCATGGCCAATCCAAGGCCAACCAGCCGTATTCCTGACAGCCGTTCTGAGGGCAGCAATATGTGCACCGCCACAGCCAACCAAACCGGCATCGAATAAAAGATAATGGAAGCGCGCGATACAGTTGTCATGTCCAACGCTATGAATAGGAACTGAAATTCAATCGCAAACAAAACGCCGGCAATCACCCCACCCACTATGCTGGCGCGCGGCAACCTAACTGACACCCCCCGCGCACGCATCCAGATCAAAAGCACAACGGCCGCCCCAGCCGACCTTAAAGCTGCCATGAATACTGGTTGAAAGCCCCCGGTCGAAACTTTGACCACCACTTGGTTCAATCCAAAGTTAAGAGCAATCGCAATCAGCGCAACTGCGCCAATCATATCCATTTGAGTTTTACGTTCCATGCTCATCAACTGCAGGCCGCAGCGCACCAATGTCAATTGCCGAATGAACTTCTAATGGGCCATTGCCCCAGTGCATGCCAAATACGCACCATTGCACGCGAAGAACACAATTCGGCACGTGCAATGGCGGTAACGCTGACCAAAGTTGGGAGCGTTTTGATCAAAAGTGGCAAAACCAGTGAAACGCCACATTATGCCAAGGCAAAAACTGATCAATCGGAAAAGTGACTGGCAATGTCAGAGCTAATAGGCCTGCGTGTGTCTGTGCCCAGCTGGCTGTATCCATAGACACCGACGGCTAGGGTTCCCTTGGCGGCCTGTCCGAAAACATCGGCGCATAAATCGATGCGATGTTGGTGCGGGCTGTCACCTTTAACCACCACCTTGCCTCCGAATAGGTTCCCTAACGTCCCATCCGCTGGCCCATCGCGAGGCATGTTCGGTAAAGCTCTCGTCTAATCAGGCTGCCGCTACTTTGTTTTTGAGCACAATACTGGATTAACCAAATGCCAACTATAAAGCTGCTGTGTTATGCGCGTGGGCCTTTTGGTTTGGGTTTACGACGCCGGTTGTTAGACGGTTTTGCACCGCCCGGCCCGTTCGGTGCCCCTCCGGGCCGTCCACGTCCACGCCCACCTGTCGGTTTTGCCGAGGGGTCAGGGATTTCTTCCCATGCGCGTCCAGACGCGACGGGTATTCGGATCTTCATTATCTTTTGAATATCTTTGAGATAGGGCATCTCATCAGGCGCACAAAATGCGATTGCAGCCCCATCCTTGCCGGCTCGAGCGGTTCGCCCGATCCGATGCACATAGGCTTCTGGTACATTTGGCAGCTCAAAATTGTAGACGTGTTTGACATCCGGGATATCAAGGCCGCGCGCCGCCACATCCGTGGCCACCATTACCAGCACATTCCGCGCCTTAAAGGCTGCAAGCGCACGATCACGCTGCCCTTGCCGTTTGTTACCGTGGATTGCGACCACTTTGTAACCAGCCTTATCCAGAGCCTTTGTCAGCTTGTCTGCACCGTGCTTGGTGCGGGTAAAGACCAGTGCGCGTTCTTCGCGGTGCGCCCCAAGCAATTCGATCAAAAGGGCCGACTTTTCGGCCTTGGCAATAAAGTGCACCTCTTGGGTGACTTTGTCCGCAGCCTTGCCGGGGGGTGCCACTTCGATCCGTAAGGGTTCATGCAGGTAACTGGCGGCAATTTCGGCCATCTGTTTTGGCATGGTCGCCGAGAACAGCATAGTCTGCCGGTTATCCCCCATCATTTTGGCGATTTTGCGCAGATCGTGGACAAAACCCAAGTCGAGCATTTGATCTGCTTCATCCAGCACCAGGAACCCGGTTTCGTTCAAGCGCACTGCGCGACGATCGACGAGGTCAAGCAATCGGCCCGGTGTGGCAACAAGAATATCGACACCTTTGGACAAGCGCTGAATCTGTGGGTTAATCGACACGCCACCAACAACGATCTGCACCTTCATTTCCGTCATTTCGCGCAGCACCTGCGCGATTTGTCCGGCAAGCTCGCGGGTGGGAGCAAGAATTAGGCCGCGGGCGGTTTTCGGCGCGGCACGCCCGCCCTCTTCCATAAGTCGGGCAATGAGCGGAATGCCAAAGGCTGCCGTCTTGCCGGTGCCTGTTTGGGCCAGGCCCATTACGTCACGGCCGTTCAGCGCGTGGGGTATAGCCTGGGCCTGAATCGGCGTTGGCGTGCTTAGCCCCATTGCGGCGACCCGTTTGGACAGCGCCTCGGGCAGGTTCATCATGTCAAAATCACTCATGGTTCCCATTGGACCCATCGTGCCATCACGTCAACCGCAATTGCCGAAACCAATGCGCTACGGAATTGTGCAATCAAGATTCCTTCGCTAAACCCACTGTATGAACAACACGCGACAAACCATTACTGACCGATGCGAAGCCAAGGGCCTACGCATGACGCACCCTCGGCGCGTAATCGCTGATGTGCTCGAGGCGTCCGACGACCACCCTGATGTCGAGGAACTATATAACCGCGCCAACGCCATCGATGCGGGCATCTCGATCGCCACGGTCTACCGCACCGTTAAATTGTTCGAAGAGGCAGGCATTCTAGACAAGCTTGAATTCGGCGACGGCCGGGCCCGGTACGAAGATGCCGAGCGCGAACATCACGACCACTTGATCGATATGCAGTCAGGTAAGGTTATCGAATTTTTCGACGCCGAGATCGAGGCGCTTCAGGAAAAAATTGCCGAAAAACTGGGTTACGAGCTGCGCGGTCACCGGCTGGAGCTTTACGGCGTTCCGCGCAAGCGCTGATAGCCACCATCGCAGCATGGTTATTCCAAAGGACGTTATACTTGCGCAGATGTAATCGCCCTTTGCTTGACCTTGTCTGCTCCTGTCCAAATCGACAGGCACATTCTGTCCAAAGTCACTGCGAGAAGAAAAAAACACAGCAGCAATTGTCTGTTTGCGCAGTATTTGAAGCTCAAGCAACAGGGCCAGCACAGATGTTTAATGAAAATTGCGGCGCCAAAACACCCAGTATGACCAAAGAAAACGCACCCTTTGGCATCAAAAATTTCGTCACATATCAGGATGTAAAAGAATATTGGTCTGCAGAAAATAGGGCCGCTGGAAAATGATGCGCAAGAGCCGTCCAATGAAAATTTCTGGCAATCTTCATGGTGGGGTTATCATGGTGTTCGCAATGCTAGGTTTTGCGATCGAGGATGCCGTGATCAAACTGTTATCCGGGGCTCTGCCTGTCGGGCAGATCATTGGCATTGTTGGCTTGGGTGGCGGAGTTATTTTTGCAGGAATTTGCAGGGCACAGGGGCAGCAGCTATGGACCCGTGCGTTTCTTGCGCCTGCGATTGTATTGCGCAATCTTTCTGAGCTCATTGGCGCGGTCGGCTTTGTCACAGCGCTTTCACTGATACCCCTTTCGACGGCATCGGCCATTCTACAAGCCGGGCCACTTTTAGTAACACTTGGCGCCGCGCTTTTTCTGGGCGAACCGGTAGGCTGGCGGCGCTGGGGTGCAATCCTAGTGGGGTTTGCGGGGGTCTTGCTAATTATCCGGCCCGGCACCGGAGACTTCAACTGGCTCGCACTTTATGCGGTGCTGGGCGTGATCGGGTTGGCGCTCCGTGATTTAGCGACCCGACGGGTCAAAGCTGACGTCAGTTCCCTACAGCTGAGCATGCTCGCCTTTTTTTCAATGGTCCCCGCGGCTGCCATCCTGATGGTTGCAAGTGACACCGCCCCTGCCATGCCAACCCCTTGGGAGTGGGGCCTGCTTGGCGGGTCCGTGCTGATTGGTGCGCTGGCCTACTTTGGGATAACCGTCGCCATGCGCATTGGTGAAATCAGCTTTGTCACGCCGTTCCGCTACAGCCGAATGATCTTTGCGCTTATGATCGGCATTGCTGTCTTTGACGAAAAACCAGACACTGCGACCCTCGTAGGGGCCGGAGTAATTATTCTGTCAGGCCTTTACACTCTCTGGCGCGAACAGATTGTTAAAAACGTGGCTGCGGCGTAAAGACCCTTGTTGTTAGCGCCATCATGACGTTAAACGCTGCACGACTTAACGCCAAAGGAGTTGCCCAATGAGCACCATCATCGATATTCATGCCCGAGAAATCCTCGACAGCCGCGGCAACCCGACGGTCGAGGTCGATGTTACCCTTGACGATGGCACAATGGGCCGCGCAGCAGTGCCGTCAGGCGCCTCTACCGGTGCTTATGAAGCAGTGGAAAAGCGCGACGGCGACAAAAGCCGCTACAAAGGCAAAGGCGTGCTCGAAGCCATCGCTGCGGTGAACGGTGAAATCGCCGAGACGCTCGTGGGTATAGATGCGACTGAGCAAGTAGAAATCGATCAGGCAATGATCGAACTGGACGGCACCGACAACAAAGGCAGACTGGGTGCAAATGCGATCCTTGGCGTGTCGCTTGCCACCGCCAAAGCGGCTGCGGATTATACCCAGCAACCGCTTTACCGGTACGTTGGCGGCACGTCTGCACGCGTCTTGCCTGTTCCAATGATGAATATCATTAATGGCGGCGAACATGCCGACAACCCGATCGACATTCAGGAATTCATGATCATGCCCGTCGCCGCAGATAATATTCGCGATGCGGTACGCATGGGGTCCGAAGTTTTCCACACACTCAAAAAAGAGCTGTCTGACGCGGGCCTGTCCACTGGTATTGGCGACGAGGGCGGCTTTGCCCCCGACATCAGCTCTTCTCGTGACGCATTGGATTTCATTTTGAAATCTATCGAGAAAGCTGGCTATAAGCCCGGAGAAGATATTCATTTGGCTCTTGATTGTGCTGCGACCGAATACTTTAAAGAAGGGTCTTATGTACTTGCAGGAGAAGGCAAAAAACTGAGCCCAGAGGAGAACGCAGCTTATCTGGCGGCGCTGGTCAAAGATTACCCCATCATTTCTATCGAAGACGGTATGTCCGAAGATGATTGGGACGGCTGGAAGGCTCTGACGGATGCACTTGGTGATAAAATACAACTTGTCGGTGACGATCTTTTTGTGACCAACCCCGTTCGCCTAGCCAAGGGCATTGAACGTGGATGCGCCAACTCAATGCTAGTTAAAGTCAATCAAATTGGTACTTTAACAGAGACACTTCAAGCCGTTAATATGGCGCATCGTGCCAAATATACCAACGTGATGAGCCACCGTTCGGGCGAAACAGAAGACGCCACAATCGCTGATTTGGCCGTCGCTACCAACTGCGGGCAGATCAAAACCGGTTCGCTTGCACGCTCTGATAGGCTTGCCAAATACAACCAGCTGATCCGTATTGAGGAAATGCTGGGCGCCACAGCCGAATACGCAGGCCGCAGTATTCTTAAGTAATTAACGTCTTTTCGTTCCGAATTGAAAAAAACAACCTCAAAGCTTGCGCGCACGAAAACAA
>JABITU010000184.1 GCA_018668195.1 Tateyamaria sp.
CTGTTATCGTCGAGCTAAAACTTGGGTATTCGCTGGCGCTGGTGCATCAATGCGTGGCAAGGCTCGCGGTCAGTGACGATGTTTACATGGCGATTGCGCGGGGTGCCGGGAAACGATTTCAGAAGGCGACAAAAGACATGACGCGGCTGTGTCGCCGCCTCGGTCTTGGGCTCATTACGGTGCGGTTGTTGGATGGATTGGTTGAGGTCCATTGCGATCCTGGTAGGTACGTTTCGCGCAAGAACGCCAAGCGGCATGGGCAGTTGCTGCGAGAATTCGCGCGGCGTCAGGGCGATCCGAATGATGGTGGCCAGACCCGATCGGGGTTGGTTACGGCTTATCGGCAGGATGCTATGAAACTGGCGATCTATCTTTTCGAAGTTGGTGCGAGCAAAGGTGCCGTGGTTGCGCGCGAAACAGATGTTGTGCGCGCCACGACTATGATGCGCGACGATCACTATGGGTGGTTCGAGAAGGTAGAAAAGGGAGTCTATGGCTTAACCCCAAAAGGGGCGAAAGCAGTGGTCGATGCTGGCACTGTCTTTGGGGGGTAGGGGAATGCAACATGCAATCGGCCCAGCTTTCGGCTGTTGGCTTTAGGTTGCTTACGTCAGTTCGGACAGCAAGGCACAATGAATTGCCATCGCTTAGATGTCTCTGCCGTCCGGCTGTGTACTGTACAGGGGGCCTTGCGAACCGTGCTTGCGTGATAATTTTGAGCTTCAGCGCGCCTAGGATCTAAGATTAGTAAATTAATTGCTGTTTGTTTTGAAAATTCCGCTTTTGCGGAGCCTAGACCGTTGACTAAACAGCATGGTCTGCCTATCTCCAGCTCGTTATCACTCAAAGTGGACGAGTGCTAATGCCCCGCAAAAAAGGGGCTGGGAAGAAACTTTGAGCCTTAAGGAGCTGCAAAGATGGCATTAAAACCGCTTCATGACCGCGTGCTGGTACGCCGCACGGAAAGCGAAGAAAAAACTTCCGGCGGATTGATTATCCCCGATAGTGCAAAAGAAAAGCCCAGCGAAGGCGAAATCGTGGCCGCAGGCCCCGGCGCCCGCAAAGACAGCGGCGAGCTGATCGAAATGGGCGTAAAAGCCGGCGACAAGGTGCTGTTTGGCAAATGGTCCGGCACAGAAGTCACCATCGACGGCGAAGAGCTGCTGATGATGAAGGAAAGCGACATCATGGGGCTCATTGAGTAAGCGGTTTAACGCTTCTCTGATCCTCTCAACGACATTTTCAAAGGAAAAAGAATATGGCTGCTAAGGACGTCAAATTCGACACAGATGCCCGCAATCGCATGCTGGCTGGCGTAAACACTCTCGCCAATGCTGTGAAAGTGACACTGGGCCCCAAAGGCCGCAACGTGGTTCTGGACAAATCGTTCGGTGCCCCGCGCATCACCAAAGACGGTGTTTCGGTCGCCAAGGAAATCGAACTTGAAGACAAGTTCGAAAACATGGGCGCTCAGATGGTCAAAGAAGTGGCCAGCCGCACCAATGACGAAGCGGGCGACGGTACAACAACCGCGACTGTTTTGGCTCAGGCCATCGTCAAAGAAGGCATGAAATCAGTCGCGGCCGGCATGAACCCAATGGACCTTAAGCGCGGCATCGACCTCGCGACATCATCCGTTGTTGAAGCGATTAAAGCGGCTGCACGCCCCGTATCCGATAGCGATGAAGTCGCACAAGTCGGTACGATCTCTGCCAACGGTGAAGCGGAAATCGGTCGTCAGATCGCCGACGCGATGCAAAAAGTCGGTAATGAAGGCGTGATTACTGTTGAAGAGAACAAAGGTCTTGAAACCGAGACTGACGTTGTCGAAGGCATGCAATTCGACCGTGGCTACCTGTCGCCTTACTTTGTGACAAATGCCGACAAAATGACGACGGAACTCGAAGACTGCATGATCCTGCTGCACGAAAAGAAACTGTCGTCGCTGCAGCCCATGGTTCCCTTGCTGGAATCGGTGATTCAGTCGCAGAAACCTCTGCTGATCATTGCTGAAGACGTAGAAGGCGAAGCGCTGGCGACCCTCGTGGTCAACAAACTGCGCGGCGGTCTGAAAATCGCTGCGGTAAAAGCGCCTGGTTTCGGCGATCGTCGCAAAGCCATGTTGCAAGACATTGCGATCCTGACAGGTGGTCAAGTGATTTCCGAAGACCTCGGCATGAAACTTGAGTCGGTCACAATGGATATGCTGGGCACAGCCAAGCGCATCCAGATCACCAAGGATGAGACCACAGTCATTGATGGTAACGGAGAGAAAGCCGAGATCGAAGCACGCGTTGCCCAGATCCGTGGCCAGATCGAAGAAACCACATCCGACTATGACCGCGAAAAACTGCAAGAGCGTGTGGCCAAACTGGCTGGCGGTGTTGCCGTGATCCGGGTTGGTGGTATGTCCGAAGTTGAAGTCAAAGAGCGCAAAGATCGCGTAGATGACGCCTTGAACGCGACACGTGCCGCTGTTCAAGAAGGTGTTGTCGTGGGCGGTGGTGTTGCTCTGGTTCAAGCGGGTAAGACGCTGGATAACGTCAAAGGCGCCAACTCCGATCAGGATGTCGGCATCAACATCGTACGCAAGGCCATCGAGGCTCCGCTGCGCCAGATCGCTGAAAACTCGGGCGTCGACGGTTCGGTCGTTGCAGGCAAGATCCGTGAAAGCGACGACAAGAGCTTTGGCTTCAATGCTCAAACTGAGGAATATGGCGACATGTTCAAGTTTGGCGTCATCGACCCGGCCAAAGTCGTGCGGACCGCGCTGCAGGATGCCGCATCCGTTGCCGGCCTGCTGGTCACAACCGAAGCGATGGTTGCTGACAAACCGTCCAAAGACGGCGGTGGCGGCGCGCCTGCAATGCCCGACATGGGCGGCATGGGCGGCATGATGTAATTGGACGACTGCCCCTTGCGGGGTGGTCACCTGGCACATCGCCATTCGAAATTGCGCAAAGGGCTGCCCGCCGGGTGGCCCTTTGTCGTTAAAATGCAGCCACTTTCCTATCAGTCTGCCGAGATGATTTAAAAAAGCGCGTTTTGAATGGTTCTTGGCCTTTGGTCCCTTTCAGCATAGTTCAAGCGCATGCGTCTGATCCTGCTGACATCTATTACGATGATAGCTTTTGCTGCCAACTCGCTCTTGAACCGAATGGCTGTTGAAAGTGGCGCTATAGATACGTTCAGTTTTGCGGTGATCCGAGTGCTGTCGGGTGCAATTATGTTGTGCTTGATTGTGATAGTCCAACGCCGCGGTTTGCCTGTGATGGTACCGCGTCGGCTGATGGGCGCGTTCAGCCTTGTGGCCTATATGGTCGGGTTTTCTCTGGCCTATGCTACGCTTGAGGCCGGTCTTGGTGCGCTTATTCTATTTGGAACGGTTCAGGTAGCAATGTTCGGCTGGTCTGCGTGGCGGGGCGAACGCCCATTGCCTCGGCATATCATGGGTGCTGGTATCGCTTTTGGGGGGTTGATGCTGGTGCTCTGGCCGCGCGAGGGTGTTTCGGCTGATATAATTGGCGCGCTGCTAATGGTAGGCGCGGGTCTTGGGTGGGCAGCATACACGCTTGCGGGAAAAGGCGCCCGCGATCCGCTGTCCGAAACAGCCGCGAATTTTGCTGTGGCACTGCCGATTTTACTTGTCTTTCTGGTGGAGACCGGGCTTGTCGTCAGCCCAATTGGGGCCGGGCTTGCTATCCTGTCGGGCGCTGTCACATCGGGGCTTGGCTACGCGCTCTGGTATCATATTCTGCCGCAGCTCAAGGGGCAGACGGCCGCAGTGGTGCAACTAAGCGTCCCGATCATCGCAATTCTTGCTGGTGCGCTTTTGTTGGACGAGGCAATCACGCGAGATACCGTTTTGGCGGCCACCTTGGTGCTGGGGGGGATCGCTCTTTCCGTTAGTTCACCAACACCTCAAGCGGATCGTAAGTGATACCGTCCCCGCCAAAGGCCACTTGCGCAAGGCTATCGGGTTTGTGCGGCGTTGTCGCCAATGCGTCACGCGTCAGCCAGCGGCGGTCGGTAACGATGTTTTCGGTGTCGGTCCAACTGGTGGGGCGATTGCTGTGCTGCTGAACGGTGCAGCGAAAAAACAGATCGATTTGGTGGTAACCGCTGTCTGGGTCGTGGAATTCGTTCACAAGGCAAGGTGCACCTACGGCAATGCTCAGGCCGGTTTCCTCAAACACCTCGCGGGTGAGGTTGTCGGGCAGGCTGCTGCCCACCTCGACGCCACCACCCGGGGCACACATAAGTGGGCTGCGCCCATCGGGCCAAGCATTTACCATCAGCAAACGGCCATCTTCGACAATGATGGCGCGGACGGCGACGCGAGGCGATTTAGGGCGCATGGTGGACCTTTTTGATAATTCCACAACGTTGCCATTCCATAGGCCACCTGATGATACTATC
>JABITU010000185.1 GCA_018668195.1 Tateyamaria sp.
ACCGCGGCAAACAAATCGTAAAATTGATTTGACGCGTCCAAGGGTCGGCGGGTGGGCGCATTTCGCGAACGCGAAACAGAGCCGCCGGTCGACCTTATGCTGCCTGCAACTTGCGCGCCTCCGACCGGGCCAGCGCAATTAGCTTTTCCACATATGGCTTGCCTCGGTCCTCGGACCGGACGGCCGCATATAGCCGTCGGCTCATGCCTTTTTTAGTCAAAGGTCGCGCAACATAATCGCTAGAGTACTTCACCTCACGCACCACCCAGTCGGGCAATACAGACACTCCACGATTTGAGGCGACCAAAAGCAAGATTACAGCCGTCAACTCGGCCTGACGCACTGCCAAAGGCTCTACTCCTGCCGGGATCAACAATTGGCTGAACACATCCAGCCTGCTGCGCTCAACCGGATAGGTAATAAGCGTTTGATCGGCAAAATCTTCCGCTTCTATATACGCTTTTTGAGCCAAGGGATGCGTACGCCCAGCCACAAAAACTGGCGCATAATCAAAGAGCTCTATGAATTCTATGCCTTGCAGATCCTCAGGATCAGAGGAGACAACCAAATCCACCTCCTCCTTAATCAGCGCCGGCAAAGCATCAAAAGCGAGGCCAGGACGAATGTCTACATCTACATCGGGCCAGGTCTTGCGGAACGATTCCAACACCGGAAATAACCATTCGAAACAGGCATGACACTCAATCGCGATATGCATCCGGCCCGTTGATCCGTCGCGCAACGCAGTGAATTCGGCTTGCATCGCCTCTATCTGCGGCAATATCTGTTCGGCCAATCGTAACAACCGCATTCCAGCCGCCGACAGTTTTAATGGCTTTGACCGGCGCACAAACAGCTCAACCCCCGCCTGCTCTTCCAAGCCTTTAACCTGATGGCTAAGCGCCGACTGGGTAATGTGTAACTGCAAAGCAGCACGCGCCAATCCCCCCTCTTCATGGATGGCCCGAATGGTACGCAGGTGACGAAATTCGATATGCATATGAAACTCATGTTCATGTTGAAAGTTATGAAATTGCTTCATCATAACCAATGGGGCATACACGGCACAACCACAAAGGAGCTGTCATGACTGCCCTGTCATTCGAAACCTTTCCGCCAAAATCACTGGACGCTTCGTTTCATCTTTGGGATACGGTGCACGCCCTGGCTCCGCTGAATCCACGCTTCATTTCAGTCACATACGGCGCCGGAGGATCGACTCAGTCTCTCACTCAAGAAGCAGCGCAAACCCTGCGCAAAAGCTCAGGGCTACCAGTGGCCGCGCACCTGACATGCACCGGTCAAACCCGAGCCGAGGTGCTACGGACTGCGTCACGCTTTGCGGCCTCTGGCATTGACCATATTGTCGCTCTGCGCGGGGACGCCCCGAACGGTGATGCATTTGAGCCCCACCCCGATGGCTATGCCAACAGTGTTGAACTGATCGCCGCGCTGGCTCAGATGGGCACATTCAACATCTGCGTGGGCGCCTATCCCGACAGCCACCCCGATGCTGCATCCATGTCCCAGAATATCGATTGGCTCAAAGCCAAGATTGATGCCGGCGCCAGCGAGGCGCTTACTCAGTTCTTCTTTGAAGCAGACAGCTTTTTACGGTTCCGAGATGCCTGTGCCGACGCAGGGATCAAGGCGCGCATTACGCCCGGGATTCTGCCAGTCACCAACTGGAAGCGGGCAAAATCTTTTGCTGAACGGTGCGGAACGCCCGTGCCGGTTACCATAGCAACCGCCTTTGACCGCGCAAACCGCGAGGACCGCGCTGACTTATTTGCACTGACCCATTGCGCAGATCTATGCGATACGCTGATCACCGAAGGCGTCGATGCACTACACTTTTATACCTTGAACCGTCCCGACCTCACGGTTCAGGTGTGCCGGGCGCTTGGCATGATGCCAGCGGCAACAGCACTGAACGTAGCGTAAGAAATTTTAGCGCGGCAAAGCGGCTGGTCCAATTGCTCCGGTCGCTCTAAGTTTTGGCATATTGTAATCGGAGCGTGCCATGCCAACACTTGCCCATTCCCCCGCTGATTTGCTTAGTAAACCCGAGATGCTGTCGCTTAGCGGATTGGAATTCCTGCAGGCCATTCTGAGGGGCGACTTGCCCGGTGCACCCATTGGCACGAGCCTTGGCTATAAAATGCATGCAGTTTCCGAAGGAAACGTCACATTCCGCGGCACGCCTGAATTCAACGTAACCAACCCGATGGGCACGGTTCACGGAGGCTGGTACGGCGCACTTCTCGACAGCGCAATGGCCTGTGCAGTAAGCACCAAAGTGCCTGCCGGATCGGTATACACAACGCTGGAATACAAGATCAACATTCTGCGGCCTGTTCCACTGGGAACCACCATCGACTGCATCGGCGCGGTGGCGCATGTCGGCCGTTCAACTGGTGTCGCCACTGGCGAGATCAGAGGGGTGGATGACGGCAGGCTCTATGCCACCGGTTCCACAACTTGCATCGTTATGAAGCTGGTTTAACAGGGCAAAATCCGCATCTAACCCGGCGTAGCCTGCTCGAATACACACATGGCGTGACCTTGGCAGATCCGTTGAAACCGGAACGAAGCCCGTGTTTAGTACCAGCCCGTGGCCGACGCTGCGCATGCCGCCGATTCACGCAATTAGTCTGGAAAATGCCCCATCCAAAACGGCTGTATAACCAGCTTTCCGCCCGGTGTCTTGCCGGTCAGCGCGCGACCCTCCCCACTAGAGAGCGCTTTTGTGAGCTATCAAGATAATTAAACCTATGTGTTTTTGGTGAGTGTTGAAAACAGATTTGGTATTGCGATGTGCCCACCGAAGGTCAGGCGCTGTCCTTTATGCTTTTATGCAGATGTCTTCCATTTCGTCATTTCGAAAACCGCATCCGCCAACTCAGGTGTTTTGGGGCATGGGCAAGGCTGGGATGCACCCGCTCTGACGGGTCGATCCCCACTGTACGAGCACGCCGCGTGATCAACACGCGCCCGTAGCCAGAAAATGTACCCACCGAAGGCGCGCCTGGGTCTTGTGGATAGTGACCTTGCCACCCCGCAGGCAGTGGCAAGCCACAGCTTTCCGCTTGTTCCAACATCCACACCAGCGGAATATTGGACAGCGGACGCGCGGCCGCAAAGCCTGAAAGCTGCCCGCCCACATCCCCATGCGCACCACGGAACCACATCTGTACCAAATGCCCTTGCCAATCGCGGCGTGTTTCCCACATCACAGGCTTGTAAGCCACGCGCGTTTCATTGCGCGCCAATGCATGAAATCCATTCCTCACAGAACGCCCCATGCGATGATTGTGAAACGCGTGTCGCGGCGCGCTCAGTCGCCACAGCACCGGCATGTTCAAACCCAGCGATTTGACCGTGTCCCACACGCCAATCATCGCGATCTCGACCGTGTCATGGCAATAGGCGCGCGCAAAGGCCCGCGCGGCTTCGCTGTCAGGCGCTCGTTCATAATGGCGATAGACGTCACGCACATTGCGCACAGTCGCGTCATTGGCTTTGAGCAGGCCCACCATATCGATCATCCCGGCCAGCGAGCGCACTGCATAGGCACCACGCGAATAGCCCATCAGGTAAATCTGATCACCTGGTCGGTAACGGGACGAAAGATAGCCATAAGCCCGACGGATTTGCTGGTTGATCCCCCGCCCGAACAGCACATCACCCACCCGGCGCCAATGTGACCACTGCAAGCCAGGCTCGTAATAGACCGAAACCTCGTGGCCCATTTCCTTTAATAGTTTGAATGTAAGACCGGCGTTTGTTTCTCGCCCCACCTCAAGCGATGACAACGTGCCATCAAGAATGATCACGTGAATTGCAGCACCGCGAACAGGAGAGGCCACTAGGGCGGCAGCCCGGCCAAAACGGTGCCGCAGCCAGTGCCTGATCCTGCTATTCAGCTGCGATGGAAACATCTCCGATCAATTCCCAAACCTTGGAGGGGGTGAACGGCATATCCGCCTGACGCACGCCGCGCTCCCATAGCGCATCTTGCACCGAGTTGGCCACTGCAGCCAAGGCGCCGACGGTTCCAGCTTCGCCACAGCCCTTCATCCCCATGACATTTGCTGTCGAAGGAACGGGTTCAGACGCAAATTCAATCATCGGCACGTCATCGGCGCGCGGCACGGCGTAATCCATGAAGGTCGCGGTGAGCAGCTGACCATCTTCGTCGAACACGACATGTTCGGTCAGCGCTTGGCCAATGCCTTGAACAACACCGCCATGTACCTGACCTTCGGCCAGCATCGGATTAATCAAGTTTCCAAAATCATCAACAACCGCATAGCGATCAACGCGGGCCACACCTGTTTCTGGGTCGATCACGGTTTCGCAAACATGGCATCCGTTGGGGAAGCTGCGGGCTTGCAATGTTACCCGTTGTTCATGCACCAGCAAATCATCTCGACCCTTGTCGCGCGCCATTTCGGCCACTTCGATCATGGTCGGCGTCAGGTTCGATCCATCGGCACGGAACCGTTCATCGTCAAAGCTGATCTGGCTTGCAGGGACGCCCATATCAGCCGCCAAAAAGTCGACAAATGCCTCTGTCATTGCCTCTACGGTGTGGATTGTGGCGTTATTCTGCACTGTGACCGATCGCGAACCACCAGTGCCGCCACCCGTCTTGATCCGGTCGCTGTCGCCCTGGATCACGTCGATCATATCAACCGGAATTCCGGTTTGATCAGACAGAAACTGAGCATAAACAGTCTCATGCCCCTGCCCGTTTGATTGCGTGCCGACATAGATGTTCACACGCCCGTCGTCAGTGTACTCGACCTTGGTCGTCTCCGACGGATCGCCTAGAATACTTTCAATGTAATAACACAGCCCGATGCCCCGCAGTAGGCCGTTTTCCGCATCGGCGGCCTTGCGCGCAGCAAAGCCCTGGACATCTGACTCGGCCTCGGCGCGGCTGAGCACCTTGTCAAAATCACCAACATCATAGGTTTCGCCCACGGTCGTCTTGTACGGAAACTGATCCGGCTTGATGAAGTTGATCCGACGCAGCTCCAGCGGGTCCACACCCAATTCTCGCGCTGCACGATCCATGGCGCGTTCAAGGATATAGATTGCCTCGGGGCGGCCAGCGCCACGATAAGCATCCACTTGGGTCGTGTTAGTATAATAGCCGATGGAGCGCAGATACGTCGTCTGGACGTCGTAAACGCCCATCAAAACCCTCGAAAACAGCTGCGTCTGGATGGCCTGGGCAAATTGCGAATTATAAGCTCCCATATTGGCCTTGTTCAGCACGCGGTACGCGGTGATGCGATTGTTCTCGTCAAAGGCCAGTTCGGTCAGCGATGTCAGATCGCGCCCGGCGTTGTCGCTCAACATGGCTTCAGTTCGTTCGGACATCCAACGCACAGGGCGACCAAGATCCCGGGCTGCAAAAGCAATCACGAAATACTCGGGGTACATCATCCCCTTCATGCCAAAGCCGCCACCCGTATCGGGGTTGGTCACCCGGAAATCGTCAGCGGGCACTTTGAAAACCTCAGCCAGTTGATCCTTTGGCCCCCAAACGCCCTGACCGTTGATCGCAACGTGAAAACGATCGCCCTCCATTTCGGCATAACAACCGCGCGGCTCCATCGAGTTTACGATGACCCGGTTGTCAGCCACATCGAGGCTTACGACACGCGCCGCGGCTGCAAATGCCGCGTCCGTGGCCGCCTCATCGCCCATATGCCAATCATAAGCAACGTTGTCCGGCGCGTTTTCATGCAACAATGCACCGCCAGCGCCAATATCCATCTTGGCTGGCAGCTCATCATAGTCCAGCACGATCAATTCGGCCGCGTCCTTGGCGTGTGTCAGCGTCTCGGCCACGATCATCGCAATCGGCTCACCAACAAAACGCAGGTTATCTTTGGCCAGAATTGGACGCAACGGAGATGCACCGTCGGTACCATCACTATTTTTCATCGTCATTCCGCGCATCCCGATACCGATGCCGCCGGCCTCAAGGTCTGCCACCGTGTAAACGGCATGCACACCGTCCTGTGCGCGCGCCTCTGATACGTCAAGTTCGGTGATCTTAGCATGTGCCACTGGAGAACGGAACACAAAGGACTGCAGCGCGTTGGCAGGTGCAATGTCATCGACATACCGCCCCTCGCCCGTCAGAAAACGCAGGTCTTCGCGGCGTGTGACGGGTTGGCTTTTTCCGAACTTTTCCATGGTATAAATCCTGCGGTTGAATGGATTTGTAATTGATCGCAAACCTAGCGTCTAAAGGGCCAGTGTCCAGAGAAAGAACGACCAGCAGTTTGGCAGCGCGCGGTATAGTCGCAACGTCACGAAACAGCACGCTTGTCACATACAGCCTGTGCCAGCACCCCTGGTTGGGGCAAGCCGTGCCCATACCCCCTTTCCTTCATCGCATCGCCCGGTTATTTCACCGCCCAAGCAATCAAGGGGGCCGTGGGCCATGGCACTGGGAAAATTCAACGCAGCCGAAGTTGAAGCGCGCATTTATGCCAAATGGGAAGCAGATGACTGTTTCGCGGCCGGCGCAAACGCGTCGCGCGACAACACCTATTCCATCATGATCCCGCCCCCCAATGTCACCGGCGTTCTGCATATGGGGCATGCCTTTAACAACACCTTGCAGGACATTCTCGTGCGCTGGCACCGCATGCGCGGATTCGACACCCTTTGGCAGCCGGGCACAGATCACGCAGGCATCGCCACGCAGATGGTCGTCGAACGGCGTCTTGCCGAACAACAGCAACCTTCACGCACCGAACTGGGGCGGGAGGAATTCACCGCGAAAGTCTGGGAATGGAAAGCCGAAAGCGGCGGCACAATCGTCAGCCAGCTCAAGCGGTTGGGTGCCAGCTGTGACTGGTCGCGCGAGGCGTTTACGATGTCCGGTGCACCCGGCGCACCAGATGGCGAAGATGGAAATTTTCATGACGCCGTCATAAAAGTCTTTGTTGAGATGTACGAAAAGGGACTGATCTATCGCGGCAAGCGTCTCGTAAACTGGGACCCAAAATTTGAAACAGCCATCTCCGATCTTGAGGTGGAAAACGTCGAAGTCGCAGGGCACATGTGGCACTTCAAATACAAGCTGGCTGATGGCAAAACCTACGCTTATGTCGAAAAGGATGCCGACGGGAACGTCACGCTTGAAGAAGAGCGCGATTATATTTCTATCGCAACCACGCGCCCGGAAACCATGCTGGGCGATGGCGCCGTCGCGGTACACCCATCCGATGAACGCTACGCCCCAATTGTGGGAAAATTCTGTGAAATCCCGGTCGGCCCAAAAGAGCATCGCCGCCTGATCCCGATTATCACCGATGAATACCCCGATCCTGATTTCGGCTCGGGCGCAGTGAAAATCACCGGCGCACATGACTTTAACGACTATCAGGTCGCCAAGCGCGGCGGCATCCCAATGTACAACCTGATGGACACACGGGCAAAGATGCGCGCCGATGGCAAAGCCTATGCCCAAGAGGCCAAAATCGCCCAGGACATCGCCAATGGCGCGCAAAACTTCGACGAGGTGATGATCGCAGCGATGAACCTTGTGCCCGAAGACTACCGCGGCCTTGACCGGTTCGAGGCACGCAAACGCATCGTCGCCGACATCACCGCCGAGGGCAACGCGGTGACCGAAACGATCGAGACCGAAGATGGCCCCCAGACGCGCGCCCTTGTCGAAAACAAACCGATCATGCAGCCCTTTGGCGACCGCTCCAAGGTAGTGATCGAGCCGATGCTGACCGACCAATGGTTCGTGGACACGGACAAGATCGTCGGCCCAGCGCTGGACGCGGTGCGGAACGGCGACGTTAAGATCATGCCGGAAAGCGGCGAAAAGGTTTATTTCCACTGGTTGGAAAACATCGAGCCCTGGTGCATCTCACGTCAGCTGTGGTGGGGACATCAGATCCCGGTTTGGCATGGTCCAAGCTACAACAACGATGGGAAACTGAAAGATATGTTGGGTGCACAATTTTGTGCATCGAACGAAGCGGAGGCGATTGCGAAAGCAAAGCAGTATTACAGGGACGAACTTGGGTACAAAATAGATGTGGGAATTCAGAATATCCAAGATGAATTGGATGATAGAAGCGAACCAATGCCGACAGGAAGAGTTATCACTTCAGGCAACGGCAATGACAAAATCGTTAGGGTCGACCTCTCACGCGACCCCGACGTGCTCGACACCTGGTTCTCCTCTGGCCTCTGGCCTATCGGCACGCTCGGCTGGCCCGATACCACGCCCGAAATGGCAAAATACTTCCCCACATCTGACCTGATCACAGGTCAGGACATCCTCTTCTTCTGGGTGGCACGCATGGTGATGATGCAATATGCGGTGGTCGAACAAAAACCCTTCGAAACCGTCTATCTGCACGGCCTTGTGCGCGACGCCAAGGGCAAGAAGATGTCGAAATCGACCGGCAATGTGATCGATCCGCTTGACCTGATCGACGAATACGGTGCCGATGCGCTGCGCTTTGCGTCGGCCGCCATGGCTTCTCTCGGTGGCACGCTCAAACTCGACACGCAGCGCATCGCAGGCTACCGGAATTTTGGAACCAAGCTGTGGAATGCCGCAAGCTATGGCGAGATGCGCGGCACATTTGACGTGCCCCACTCCGACACTGTTCCTCAAACAGCGCATCCGCTGAACCGATGGATCAAGGGCGAGATCGCCAAGACCCGCGAAACCGTGGATCAGGCCCTCGCCGACTACCGGTTCAACGACGCGGCATCGGCGCTATATGCTTTTACATGGAACACATTCTGCGACTGGTATCTCGAATTCACCAAGCCAATCTTTGACGCAGGCACCCCCGAAGAAATCGAGGAAACCAAAGCCACCTATGCCTGGGTGCTTGATCAGTGCCTGATCCTGCTGCACCCGATCATGCCCTTCATCACCGAAGAGCTTTGGGGCAAGAAAGCGCGCCTCAAACCGCTGATCCACGCCGACTGGCCTGCGTATCTGGCGACTGATCTCGTCGATGCCCAGGCAGACAACGAGCTTAACTGGGTGATCCGCCTGATCGAGGCGATCCGCTCTGCCCGTGCGCAGATGCACGTGCCCGCCGGCGCCTACATTCCATGCGTTGTCAAAGCGTTCGATTCCAAAGCCAAATCTGCTTACGAACGGAATCAGGCACTCATCCAACGATTTGCCCGGCTCGAAACTCTGTCAGAAGTCACCGATTTTCCCAAAGGCACCGTGGCGCTTTCTATTGCGGGCGGCACGTTTGGGTTGCCATTGGCCGATGTGATCGATGTGGATGCAGAAGTGGCCCGACTGGAAAAGACACTCGGCAAACTGGCCAAAGAACTGGGCGGCCTTCGCGGGCGCCTCAAGAATCCAAAATTCGCACAAAGTGCCCCTCCGGAGGTTGTCGAAGAAACACGCACAAACCTCGCCCTGCGCGAAGAGGAAGAAGCCAAGCTGAACGCAGCCCTAACACGACTAAAGAAACTTGGCTGACCCTTGTTCATCTTGCCAGAAAAACTCCTGGGAGAGGGCCGCACGGCCCGGGGGCAGAGCCCCCAAATGCCCTGATCGATTACAAAAGCGCTCTGCCTTGGGGCGGATCAGTCACCGCATGGACTGCATCATCGCAGAAAATTTACTATGCACTGGTCTGATTAAATTATTGCATGCCTCGTCCTGTTGCACCACGCGATGGAATTCGCACCGTTTCCTGAACAACCGGTACTGACTGCATTGCTTTACCAAGAGATCACTTAAAGACAGGTGTGCGTTTCTGCAGAGTTGCCGCAACCACTTCCATCTGGTGCGGCTTTCCGACAAGTTCCGCCTGCGCCCGGCTTTCCTCGAGCAAGACCACCTCTGGCCTGTCTGTCTCGGCTACAGCGATCAGCGCCTTGGCTGCGCGCAAGGCCGACGGCGATTTTTCTGTAAGCGACGCGGCCAGTGCCATGGCAGCGGCCAGCGGATCCTCAACGCATTCTGTAACGAGCCCCCATGCTTCGGCTTGTTGGGCGGTGATCGGCGTTCCGGTGTAGGTTAGCTTGCGCAGCACATCGCTGCGCACCAAACGAGGCAACAAAACCATGGCGCCCATATCCGGCACAATGCCCCACTTCATTTCCATGACTGCAAGCTTTGCATCGGGGGCTGCAATGCGGATGTCGGCCCCCAACGCCAGTTGCAGCCCTGCGCCAAAGCACACTCCGTGCACAGCCGCGATGACAGGAATCGGCACGCGGGTCCAGATCATCGCCACCTCTTGCCACTTGTTGGTGGTGCCCGCACCATGGGTGCGCGGCATTAACAGTGCGTTTGGATCCTGACCTATCATCGCCCCTAGACTGGCCACGTCAATCCCTGCGCAAAACCCCTTGCCCTCGCCCGAAATCACGCAGACCCGTGCATCAGATGCCGCAACCTCTTCGCCTGCCGCGATGACTGCATTGATCATTGCATCATCTACCGCGTTTATCTTGTCGGCTCGGGTCAGTCGAACATGGGCGATATGATTATCAAAGGTGACTGTGGCGCGCGGACTGTCAGACATGATGTGATCTCCTATGGTTGTCGTCACAGAAGCCGATTTTGGGGGTGGGCTCCAGTAGAACGTAAGGGCATAGCGCGGCTTTGTTGCACAAATCAGCATTATCTGGGATTCACGTCATGAATCCAGCGTGATAGCTGGCGTTTATGGGCAGCTGGACACCTACGACGCATAAGACCCAGAACTGGGCAGAGTATAACCTTTCACTGAAGCAACGGGGATCGCTCG
>JABITU010000186.1 GCA_018668195.1 Tateyamaria sp.
ACCAGACCAAGTGGGACAAGTATGGCATCGTAAAACCTTGCCGCCCGATCCAAGTCATCGGCACCGACCATTACATAACCTATCATTTCATCGCGCCCTTGTCATTCGCGCACCAGTCATCGCTGGCAGGTTTCATAGTCGGTGTTGTGCCAAACATCTGATTCAATTCGGGACAAGGGCGCGCGGCCCAGAATGTCGTCGCTCAGTTTTTCGGCCAGCATGATGGTGGGGGCATTGGTGTTTCCATTGGTGGCAAACGGCATGATCGAAGCATCGACCACCCGCAGTCCAGTCAGACCGTGCACCCGTCCACCGGCGTCAACCACAGCGCCCTTGTCGGTCGCGGCGCCCATCCGGGCGGTGCAGGACAGGTGCCATTGCGTCGTTGCGTGAGCATTCAGGACGTGATCAAGGTCTTCGTCCGATTGCGCATCATATCCCGGGAAAATCTCATCCCCTTTCAGTTCGGAGAATGCCGGCTGGTCAACAATATCCCGGACTAACCGGATGCCTTTACGCATCAACTCCCGATCCCGGCCATCCTTCAGATAGTTCACCAAGATGCTCGGAGGGTCATTCGGGTCAGACGAGCGCAGTTCGATTTTGCCCCGGCTGTGCGCGCGCATCAGACCAACATGGATTTGAAAGGCGTGTTCCTGAAGCGGCTCCCAGGTTGCGTCATCCACCGCGATTGGTGAAATGATGATCTGCAAATCGGGATACTCAACGCCCGGCCCGGAGCGGATACAGCCCAACCCTTCAAACAGATTGGATGCCACGATGCCGCTGCGTGTCGTGATCCACTGAATGCCCGCCGCAAGCTTGGCCAGCGGCCTTGTCTTGGGCCAGAACGAAACAGGCTGCTTGCATTTGAACTTCAGCACGAAATCGGGATGGTCATTCAGGTTTTGACCGACACCGGGCAGGTTGCAAAGCACATCAATGCCCATGTCCTGTAGATGCGCGGCCGGGCCAACACCGGACAACATCAGAATATGCGGCGACCCAACCGCACCCGCGCTCAGGATGACCTCTTTCCGTACATGTGCGGTCCGCAGGTTTCCGGCGCTGTTCTTGTAAGCAACCCCTACCGCTTTGGTCCCGTCAAAGATCACATGCTGAACCTGCGCCTGCGTTTGTATCATCAGGTTTGGCCGCTTGCGCACCGGGTCAAGATAAGCGCGCGCAGTGCTCCAACGCTCACCTTTGAATACGGTGCGGTCCGAGACGCCAAAACCTTCCTGACAAAACCCGCTAATATCGTCGGTTACTGGGTATCCAGCCTCTTCGCCTGCCTTGAGAAAGGCCAGTGTCAGCGGATCCTGGGGTGCCGCGCGGTGAACGTGAAGCGGGCCATTATCGCCCCGAAATTCATTTCCGCCACCGCCGTAGGTTTCCATGCGTTTGAAATATGGCAGCACATCACCGTAGCCCCAGCCCGGACACCCTGCCTGCCGCCAGCCTTCGTAGTCCAATGCGTGTCCACGGATGAATACCATCCCGTTGATGGAAGAAGACCCACCTATGGCCTTGCCCCGGTCATGCTTAATACGGCGCCCGTTTAGTTCCGGCTCAGGCTCACCCTGAAAAGCCCAGTTGTGTTTGGTACTGTTCAGGTTTGACAGCACGGCGGCGGGCATTTTCAGGGAAAGCGCCGTGTTATCGGGGCCTGCTTCCAGCAACAAAACCCGATTGCTTGCTTCACTGGTCAGGTGGTTGGCCAAAACGCAACCGGCCGATCCCGCGCCTACAATGATGTAATCAAAAACCATTTTGGCATTTCCTTGCAAAGTATTTGCCCAAACAACGTGTTTTCCAATCAGGGAATCATTGCAGCAGGCGCTTCGTTGGCTATCTTCATACAGATAAACTTACTATTTGACAATAAACTTACCAAAGGTTAGTGGTGGAAAAATGATTGCCGTTGGAGGTTTCGCGTGCAGCCAATTTTTGATTTCCACCCTGCTTCGCCGTCTTCATTCATTCAGACAATCCCGGGGTTGGGCAACGTCACGTTAGCGCAGTTGGAAACCTGGATTACGTCCCCGGCCAAAGGTGGCAATGGCTGGGGAGATGTTAAGCCATGCTTGTTAGTTCGCGTGACCGCCAAAGATGGAGTGGTCGGTTGGGGTGAGGCATTCATTCTGCCGTGCCGCGAGAAGGCGGTAGCTGAAATCATCCACGCGCTTGCACGGTCAGCCGGGGCGTTGAAAACCGTCTCGCCTTGGGCGTTTCGTGATCTGGCCACTCAGATAACCGCGAAACACCGAAGCCTGGATTTTGCCGCCGCTAGCAGTGCGTTGGAAATGGCCTTGTGGGACATCTGTGGCAAAGTTGCTGAAAAGCCGCTTTGCGACCTTTTGGGCGGCGATCACAACCGGGCTGTTCCGGTTTACGGAAACATCTGGAGCGACACGCAATGGGATGCCGGTTCACTTGAAAAGCGCGCAACCGATCTTGTCACGCAAGGGTACGGGGCTGTCAAAATTCATCCCATGCTAAACCATTCGGTGGACGAGGCTGCGGGCTGCGTGAGCCGAGTGCGAAATGCGATTGGCGATGACATTGATCTTATGGTTGATCTGGATTCTCAGGATGATCCAGACGCAGCCCTGCATATTGCGAAGTTGATCACCCCAGAGCGTCCTTACTGGTTTGAGGAACCCGTCGATGGGGACGACATTAAAACCCTCGCCAAAATTCGCGAGGCTACTGGCTTGAAGGTTGTGACGGGCGAGAAACAGAGCGGCCTGTCGCATTTCCGAGCGGTTTTGGCCGCAGGTGCCGCAGATATACTTAACCCCGATATTGCTGGAATAGGTGGCCTTCTGGATATTCTTGAAGTCGCGCGGCTGGCCGATCTGCAAGGTGTTAAGGTCTCGCCACATTGCTGGAATTCCATGACGGTTGCGGCGGCTGCGATGCTGCATGTCTGCGCCTCAATCCCCAACGCCGAAATGGCCGAGATCTATCCCGAATACATCGATCACGGAGCGACATTCGCGACCACCGGTTTTTGCCTTGATGAGGGGCGCGCGTTCCTCTCGGGCAAACCGGGGCTTGGTGTTGACATCGATGTGTCGGCTCTGCGGCGTCTCACTGATAATTATCACTCAACTTGCCTGACAATGGCAGAGG
>JABITU010000187.1 GCA_018668195.1 Tateyamaria sp.
ATCTGTCACCAACCCAGCCGCTTGCTGCCCACGATCCGGTCTCGCTGTCGCATGTTGCGCTTACAGCCCTTGGATGCCGTTCCAATGGAACAGGCCATGGCGCAGGCGGGTGTGCACAGTGGCCCCGACAGCGCAGCACTCGCAGAGCTTAGCGCAGGATCGGTTGGCGCGGCATTGCGCCTCTCATTGCTGGATGGGCTGAAAGTCTATGCTGAGGTTGTCGCCCTTTTGGGCAGTCTACCCAATCTGGATCGTGCACGTGCCCTTGCGCTTGCCGAAGCTGCATCACAACGCGGCGCTGAGGCACGACTTGACCTGCTTTACGCTCTTATTGATGTGGCGCTTGCTCGGCTTGCGCGCGTCGGAGCCACCGGACAAGCGCCTAAGACACAAGCCGCGCCGAACGAAGCCGAGATATTCTTGCGCCTTGCCAACACGCCAGCCCGCGCGCGCGCCTGGGCTGACGTAGCGCAAACTGCGCTGGCCCGCGCTCGCCACGGTCGGGCCGTGAACCTTGACGCCGGGGCGCTCGTCCTTGATACGCTGTTTAAACTTCAGGAAACAGCCTTGACACAATGACCCGACCCCAGATTACCGACAGCCACTGCCACCTCGACTTTCCTGATTTCGAAGGGCAGCTTGATCAGATCATCGCCAACGCCGCTGCTGCGGGTATCACACGCATGGTCACGATCTGCACCAAGCTGCGCAATGAACCTGCTGTCCGTGCCATTGCCCAGGCGCATGCGCCGGTATTTTACGCCGCAGGCATACACCCCATGAGCGTAGCATCCGAACCGTTGGCCCGCGTGGACGACCTGATCGCGCTTGCCACGCATCCGAAATTCGTTGGTATTGGTGAAAGCGGGCTTGACTACCATTACACCGCTGATAGCGCCAAGATCCAAAAACAGTCCTTGCGCACCCATATCGCAGCGGCACGTGAAACTGGTTTGCCGCTGATCATCCATGCCCGCGCCGCCGATGAGGACATGTCGCGCATTCTGACCGAAGAGTTTCGCAACGGTGCCTATACCTGCGTCATGCACTGCTTTTCTTCGAGCAAAGCTCTGGCCCACGCCGCCCTTGATCTTGGATTTTACCTGAGCATGTCGGGCATTGCCGCTTTTCCCAAAAGCCAGGATTTACGCGACATTTTTGCCAGCGCACCCGTCGACCGAATTTTGGTTGAAACCGACGCACCGTACCTCGCGCCACCGCCACATCGGGGCAAACGCAACGAGCCGGCCTATACGGCACACACCGCAGCCAAGGGGGCTGAGATTTTTGGTCTGGACTACGCAGCCTTTGCCGATCAGACGCAACAGAACTTTGACCGCTTGTTCTCCAAGGTCGCAGACTACAAAGTGACCACATGACCGATACATTGACCTTCACCATTCTCGGCTGCGGATCTTCGGGCGGCGTACCACGGCTTGGCGGGCATTGGGGTGACTGTGATCCAAAAAACCCGAAAAACCGGCGCCAGCGCTGTTCGCTTTTGGTCGAAAGAACATCAAGCAATGGGACGACCACCGTTCTTGTTGATACTTCTCCCGATTTGCGCAACCAGTTGCTGGAACAGGGCGTTGGGCGCCTTGATGGGGTCATTTATACACATTCGCACGCCGACCACGTGCACGGCATCGATGACTTGCGCATGGTCGTATTCAACATGCGCGAACGGCTGTCAGTATGGGCCGATGGTCCGACGCAAGACGCTTTGCTTAGTCGTTTTGGTTATGTGTTTGTCCAGCCCGAAGGTTCGCCCTACCCACCAATCCTAAACCTTCACACCATCGATGGTGACACGGTGATCGACGGCGCGGGAGGGGGCATCACCTTTGCACCCTTCGAGGTCGTACACGGCAGCATGGACACCCTTGGTTTTCGCGTGAACAACGTGGTCTATCTGCCAGATGTTGCAGACATCCCCGATGATGTTTGGCCCGTATTACAAGGCCTCGATTGCTGGATCGTGGATGCTTTGCGCCGCGATCCCCATCCAACCCATAGCCATCTGAGCAATACATTGGACTGGATCGCCCGCGTGGCGCCCAAACAGGCCGTTCTCACCAATATGCATATCGATCTCGACTACGAGACCGTCTTGGCCGAAACTCCCGCCCATGTGGTACCCGCTTTTGACGGGCTTAAACTGACGTTTCCTGCATCTTGATTACTTTGTTGAAATAGTAACCCAACGGAGGCTCCAGCAGTCGCCACAGGCGCAAAGGCCCGAACATGCAAGCGCTTCTTGACGTCATTCTACCCGTCTTTCTTGTGATCGGTTTTGGCTATGTTTCAGTTTGGGGCCGGGTCTTTCCCGAGAACGGTGTCGATGCGCTGATGAAATTCACTCAGCATTTCGCAATTCCATGCCTTCTGTTCCAAGCGATTGCCAACTTAGATCTTTCGGCAAGCTTGGATGCAGGCCTGTTGCTCAGCTTTTACGTCGGCGCTGCTTGTGGCTTTTTGCTTGGTTTTTCTGGCGCACGCGTGCTGTTTCGCCGAGATTGGGAAGACTGCGTTGCGATCGGGTTTTGCTGCTTATTTTCCAACTCTGTTTTGCTCGGGCTGGCGATCAACGAACGCGCTTATGGTGCCGAGGCGTTGGCGGGTGCTTATACTATCGTCGCCTTTCACTCGCCGTTTTGCTATGGGCTGGGCATCACCGCAATGGAGATTGCCCGCAATCGCGGACAGTCACCATTGGTGATGGCACGCGGCATTGCGCGGGCCATGTTCCGCAACGCATTGGTGTTGGCAATTGCTGCGGGGTTTGCGGTTAACCTAGCGGGCATCACCCTGCCGACCGTCCTCGTGGACGCGCTTGACCTTGTGATCCGGGCGGCCCTGCCGACCGCACTGTTTGCCTTGGGCGGCGTGTTGGTACAGTACCGACCCGAAGGTGACGCACGGGTTATTTTCATGGTCTGCGGGATCGCGTTGCTGGTTCACCCAGCGATAACATGGGCGCTCGGCAGCAGCCTTTCAGTGCCGCAAGATTCATTTAAGTCCGGCGTGCTTACAGCTGCAATGGCACCCGGCATCAACGCCTATATTTTTGCCAACATGTACGGGCGCGCCCGCCGGGTTGCGGCCTCGTCGGTGTTGGTGGCAACCGGTGCGTCAATCGTCACAGCATGGATTTGGCTGATCGTTCTGGGATAGGATGCGACAGTGCGCGCCGGTCTGAAATTGATCCTCCGCTTTTCAAGTGCTCCTGCGCTTCCAAACTTTATGGGCTGACCATCTGAAAAAGGCAGGCTTGGCGCTGTGCGGCTCATTCGGGCAAATGGATGGTCTAGAACCCGCTTTGCTTTTTTCGGTTACTGATCAGTTCAGAAATGCAGCTGCAATCTGGGATTGATGCGCCTGATCTTCAGCAACTTCAAAAATAGCTCACTGATTTATTCGAACTTTTCAGGTCATAAACACGACGCAGACGCTCTGCGGTGTGCAAAATCATCGCACTTGGGAACGAAATTTCAGCCGTATCAGCCTTCGGATATACAAATTAATTAGTTTTTCGGCCAAAACCAGCATGGTTGATAGTTGTCATAGGTTTTGTGCGGGTAAATCAGCGCCCTTTGGTTCGCTGAATAAAAGTCGAACGGCTTGCAACGATGTTCCATTCATATTTTTTTATACAGGTCTCTGGGCGCATCAGACTTCATTTTAACCGCTATCCTGCGTTGCTCAAGCTCGCGTGATATGGCACAGCATGGATAGGTATAATGAACCAACGAGCTTAACTGTGATGACAGACTTCTCTGCACGGCGGACAATGATGGTCGATACTCAGGTACGACCATCGGATGTCACCAAATTTCCGATCATCGAGGCTATGCTTTCGGTCCCTCGTGAGGATTTCGTGCCCGCATCTCAACGCGAGGCAGCCTATATGAGCGAAAACATAGAATTGAGCGGCAACCGCGTCATATTGGAGCCGCGCACTTTGGCCAAAATGCTGGATGTGCTGGATATTGGGCAGGACGAGTTGGTCTTGGATATTGGTGCGGGCTATGGATATTCTTCTGCCGTGATCGCGCACATGGCGCAAGCCGTGGTTGCACTTGAGGAAGATAACGCTATGGTTGAAGAGGCAAAAGACGCGTTAGTCGCAGCCAACGCCGATAATGTTGTCATAGAGCATGGGTCTCTTTTTGCGGGTGCCGCAGAGCATGGACCCTATGACGTTATCATCATTCAGGGCGGAGTTAGCCACTTGCCACAAGCGATCATCAGCCAACTCAAAGAGGGCGGGCGAATTGCCTGTCTGTTTATGGAGGACGCTCTGGGCGAGGTACGTATCGGCTATAAAATGGACGAACACATATCGTGGCGTCGTTCGTTTAACGCAGGTGCACCTGTATTGAATGGCTTTGAACGCCACATTGGATTCCAGTTGTGAACTCGGCGATTGAAGCACCGCGCAATAAAGGAAAGTCGACCATGAACAAACGGACAGGAAAGCGGTTCATATCGGACGCATTTGCAGCATTAGCACTTTCGCTAAGCGTTTTGACATCCTCCGGCGCACAGGCCGATACGCTCGCCGATGCTTTGGTCGGGGCCTACAATCACAGTGGAT
Source organism: Tateyamaria sp. (assembly GCA_018668195.1). The sequence goes on from JABITU010000187.1 coordinate 4,598, forward strand.
TACTGGCGCAAAATCGTGCGTTACTGCGGGCAGCTGACGAAGATGTGGCAATCGCGGCTTCGGTGTTAAAGCCCATCGTTAACTGGTCAAGCAATCTGACGCGGGAATTTGGGGATTCGATCAGAGCTGGATCGACCGTAATGACCGGCGGCATATCGGCGACACTGCAAGTTTTCGATTTCGGAGCCGATCAGACGCGGACTGAAGCCGCCAAGGAAACCGTTCTGGCAACTCGCGCAACCCTTTTGAGGATTGAACAGAGCATTTTGCTACGTGCGGCACAGGCTTATTTTAACGTAAGCCGACAGCAGGAATTTGTAGCACTGCGGCGTAACAACTTGCGCCTGCTGAATGAGGAATTGCGAGCTGCGCAAGATCGATTTGAGGTTGGTGAAATAACCCGTACTGACGTCGCTCTTGCCGAGGCGGCAGTTGCTCAGGCGCGCAGCAACTTGGCGGACGCGGATCGAAACCTTGCGCAGGCCAAAGCCGAATATACGAATATTGCAGGTCGCAAACCCGGCCAACTTGCACCAGTGCCTCAGTTGCCTCAGACAGAGACGGTTGTGTCACGCGCTCAGGCAATCGCAGTGCGCAACCATCCCGAAATGACCGAGGCGCAGCATCAAGTCGCTGCCAATGAACTATTTCTGAAAGCGGCTGGTTTTGATATGTTGCCTACCGTTTCAGTCCAGGGAAGTCTGAACGTGAACCATACGTTCGGTAACAGCGATGCTGCTGAAACGGCGTCTGTTACATTAAACGTCAGTGGGCCCATCTATCGAGGCGGCAACCTAAGTGCACGCGAGCGCCGCGCTCTTGCCTTGCGCGATGCGTCGCGTGGCAATTTGCATAACGTGCGTCACGGTGTGCAACAGGGTGTGGTAAACGCGGTTTCTAACCTTGTTGCGGCAAGGGCCAGCCTTGAGGCATCGGAACGTCAGATCCGAGCGGCACGTGTCGCCTTTGAGGGCGTGCGAGAGGAAGCAAACCTCGGAGCGCGGACAACGCTTGATGTTCTAGACGCTGAACAGGACTTGCTGAATGCCGAAACCAATCGAATATCAGCACGAGCGGATCAATACATTGCGACCTATCAGGTTCTTGAATCGATGGGGATGTTGACGGCTCAACGGCTTGGTTTGCCTGTGCAGATTTATGATCCGTCTGCCTATTTCGATCTCGTCAAGAACAGCCCGGCCAAGCGGTCTAAGCAGGGTAAGCAATTGGATCGCGTGCTGCGCGCGCTGAATGCAACGGAATAATTGATGTTTTAAACACTCTGTTGTGCGACTCTGCCGCAGTATGTATCTTTGCAGCGAACGCGAGAGTGGAAATTATCAATGTCTGATCCAATGACAAACACTGAAGTGGAAGACGTTTTGTCGTCGATCCGTCGTTTGGTGTCTGATGAAAAGACACCTGTTCAAGATGCTCAGCCTTCTGGAAACAGGTTGGTTTTGACACCTTCTTTGCGCGTTATGGGCAATACCGTTGATATGGGCGAATTAAGCAACGAAGACGTTGCAGCAGGTGACGACACCGTGTTGAATCGGGAAGACGAAACTGCAACGCCAGAGTTCAACAGCGAAATTGAACTGACAAGCGATAACGTTCAAGCAAACAGCGAAAACGTGATCGTCGCGAGAGAACTGGGCACGGGTGAAATGGGCAACAGCGCCGTTTTCAGTGATCCGATAAGCCTTGCAAAGGGCCTTGGTCCAACGCCAGACGGTTCTGCTGACAGTGCTGAGCAGATCACCGTGCAAGTGGCGCAGCCTTCTAAGGACATTGGCAAAAAGATTGCAAACCTTGAAAAGCTGATTGCGAGACGGGCGGATCAGTGGGAACCGGATGACGTGGGCACCGATCCCTATGCAGGAACACAAGCCCCAGCAATGGCTTGGGAAGACACGGAAGAAGCAGACGACCACGATATCCACCAAGATGCGCCTGCATATATCGAGGCGGCGGCTGCGGTAGCCGATGGCGCCGAGGAGCAGAATGAGCCATTAAATACTGATGATAATGATGTGCTGGATGAGGAAGCTTTGCGCGAACTTGTAAGCGATATTGTTCGCTCCGAGCTGCAAGGTGAACTTGGCGAACGGATCACACGAAATGTTCGCAAGTTGGTGCGCCGGGAAATTCACCGCGCATTTACCTCACAAGATCTGGAATAAATGCGGTTCGTTTCTGTGGTTTCGGTACCGCTTTTGCACGCATGATCTGAGTAATTAATCGCCGTCCGCTTGCGTGTTTAGGTAATTAAAATTTTCTTGCCCGTTTAAACCCGTTCCAACAAAGCCGCAGTGGTCTGCGTATAAAAAAACGCGCTTGTCAAAAGGGCGCGTTCTTCTTTTGGTGTACTATTGGGTTAATGTCAGGCGGCTTCCACCTGTAGCGCGGCGTTGCGACGCTCGGATTCTTCCCGGCTAAGGGCAACCGAAGTCCGCACACCTTTTCCGACGAATTCCATAAGCCCGTTAACAACCCTTTCGTTTGGGTCGATACCTGCGCAGCTCAAAACTTCGCGGCCATCGCGCGAACGTGCCCAACGTGCGATCTGTTCTGGTCCGTTGCCATATTTCTTGTCGTCTGCAATTGCGTCGTCAAGTGCAGCCAACACAACGGCTGCGAAGAGTTTGCGTGCACGATTGCCTTGCTCATTGTTAAAGGCTGTGCCGTCAACGAAATCTTTCATGCGCCGTCCTTCCATTATTCTTGCTATTGTCTTTTCCGCTTCGCCCTTCTTATGGAGTATCACATCCGATTCGGATACCCCATAATCGCATAGCAGCATTGCATTTTATGCATATCATTTACCTTTTGACACAGGATAGGTTGCCTTGCAGGCAACCCACTATCTAGATATAGATTGTGATAACTTTTCATCAATCTTTTGCCACGGTTTTGCGACATGTCTAAAATCAACGGAAATGAAATACGCCCTGGAAACGTCCTCGAGCACAACGGCGGGCTATGGGCGGCCGTCAAGGTCGATCACGTCAAACCGGGCAAGGGTGGCGCTTTCGCGCAAGTGGAATTGCGCAACCTTCGAAATGGATCAAAACTGAACGAGCGATTTCGCAGTGCGGACAAAGTGGAGCGGGTTCGTTTAGAGCAAAAAGATCAACAGTTCCTGTACGAAAATGACGGAATGCTGGTGTTTATGGATACCGATACATACGAGCAAATTGAACTGCCTGCAGAAATCTTGGGCGATCGGCGTCCGTTTCTGCAAGACGGAATGACCATCGTTGTAGAGTTCCACGAGGCAGAGGCGTTGAATGCCACTTTGCCACAGAAAGTCGTCTGCAAGATTGTTGAGACTGAGCCGGTCGTCAAAGGCCAAACGGCGGCCAATTCTTTCAAACCGGCGGTTCTGGACAATGGCTTTAAGGTTATGGTGCCACCGTTCGTGGGTCAGGACGAAGATATTGTGGTAAACACAGAGACAATGGAATACGCAGAGCGCGCTTAACCAGCTGTCTACCAAGATCCTGACAGGGCGTACAATTGCTGTGCATTTTTTGTGCAGATCAAGGCTCTGGTTGATTATGCCAACTGTCGGTGCGCTGCCTCGCGCGCCTGTTGAAACAAGGGCGGTAAGAACCCAATAAATCGCCTTTGGTGATCCGTTTCAAAAGCTGGCTTTTCAACGGGACGAACGCCGACGCAGAGATCCGAATTACAACGGCGTATTTTCGGTGTGTTTGCTGCACTATTGAGCACTGTGAAAGTCGGTGTCAGTTTCCGGTATCTTTCCGGGTCACTTTTGCACCGCCTGCCGTCATTTCGCCAGTTGCGCGATCAAAACGCAAGTAAGCGATGCCGCTGTTGCCCGCCTGGCTGAGCAGAGTGCCAGCCACCTTGCCGTCTGCTGTGATCTCGGTCCCGGTTTCCGCCAAACCGTCGATTGCCACTGACGCAAGCCCCTTGCGCAAGGTGGTTTTGTGTTTCATTCGGGCTGTAACCTCTTGGCCGACATAACATCCCTTGCGAAAATCCACTCCGTTGATGGCTTCGAACTGCGCTTCTAAGATAAACGTATCGGGGGTCAATTCTATGCCGGTTTCAGGGATCATGAGCGCCACGCGGAGTGCCGTCCAATCCACGGTTTCATCAGTTTGGGGGGCATCGCGGTATGCGCGCCATCCCATTTCAGTGTGGCGTGGGTCGGCGAACCCATCTTTGGGGACAGGACCCAGGCCACGATGCACAAACAACGCAGCGTCGGTGATAGTCACATCCGCGCGCAGTCTGTACATCCCCAACCGCATGCGCAGCATATCGGCCTGGCTTGCATCTGCGTCTATTAAAACGTCATCTCCGTCTGGCACCAGAAAGAAATCGGCAAGATATTTGCCCTGCGGTGTCAGCAGCGCGGCATAAACTAGCCCCTTATCAATGTGCTCGACATCATTGGTGACAAGACCTTGCAGAAAATTTCGGGTGTCGGTGCCGGAAAGGCGAAAGATATGACGTTTTGACATGGGCCTGTTCCAATTGTTGCTGGCGCTTGTCATATAACATCCCAAACCGCTTGCAAAAGGGGCCATTATGGCTGCGCCTATATCTGTCATCATTCCGACACTCGACGCAGAAGCCGAGCTTTCTGCTTGCCTGCTTGGGTTGGTTGAAGGTTTGGATGCTGGGTTGATCACTGAGTTGGTGATCAGTGACGGCGGGTCGTCAGATGAAACGTGCAAGCTGGCCGATGCCTGGGGGGCGAAGATTGAAACCGGGCCGCCCTCGCGCGGCGGGCAGTTGCGCCGGGGCTGCGCTGCTGCAAGGGGGGAGTGGTTTCTTGTGTTGCACGCCGATACTGTGCTTGCGCCTGGCTGGTCCGCGGCTGTGGCAAAACATCTGTCGCAGACCAAGGCGGGCTATTTCAAACTGCGCTTTGATCGGGGCGGGCATGCGGTGGCCGTTTGGGCCAACATGCGTGCGCGCGTGTTCGGATTGCCCTTCGGGGATCAGGGGCTGTTGATCTGGCGTGATCTGTATGAACGGGTCGGCGGCTTTGCTGATCAGCCGTTGATGGAAGACGTTGCCATGGCCCGGGCGCTGCGTGGACAACTGTCAGCAATCGATACTGACGCTGTTACCAGTGCCGCGCGGTACAGGGCTCAAGGCTGGGCGCGTCAGGGCGCGCGCAATCTATGGATGCAAGCGCGCTATTTTGCGGGTGTATCGCCTGAAGTGTTGGCACGCTCTTATCGGAAATAGCTTGTGTGTTTAGCCAAAAAGACGATCGGCGATGCGACGCATAAGGCTGGGTTGGGCCATGCGGGGCTGTGGGGCAAGCATGCGGGTGGCCTCTGTGCCTTTGGGATCAATGACGGTTTTTCCATCCTGAAATTGCAGTCGGTAAAGGTCAGCATAAATGCCGCCTCGGTCCAGTAATTCGCTGTGGGTGCCGGTGTCTTTCACTTCCCCGCGATCCATCACGACGATCTGGTCCGCGCCACGGATGGTCGAGAGCCTGTGGGCAATCACCAGCGTTGTGCGCCCTGCAGACAACCGGTCAAGCGCGTCTTGCACCACCTTTTCGGATTGCGCATCCAGCGCTGATGTAGCTTCGTCCAGCAGCAGGATTGGTGTATCGCGCA
>JABITU010000188.1 GCA_018668195.1 Tateyamaria sp.
GATCCGGAGGGCATCTTTCCGGCAATCTTGGGTCATGAAGGTGCAGGCGTAGTGATCGAAATTGGAGAAGGTGTGACCAGTCTAGAGGTGGGTGACCATGTGATCCCACTTTATACGCCTGAATGTCGCGAGTGCGAATACTGCCTCAACCCGAAAACCAACCTGTGCCAGAAGATCCGAAGTACCCAAGGCGCGGGGCTTTTACCTGACGGCTCGACCCGTTTCAAGATGCTCGATGGGACGCCAATCCACCACTACATGGGTTGTTCCACCTTCGCCAACCATACCGTTGTGCCTGAAATCGCACTCGCGAAAGTGCGTAAGGACGCGCCGTTCGATAAGATTTGCTACATCGGCTGCGGTGTCACGACAGGTATCGGGGCGGTTATTAATACCGCCAAGGTCGAGATTGGATCTACTGGCGTGGTCTTCGGCCTTGGCGGTATCGGCCTCAATGTGATCCAAGGGTTGCGCCTTGCGGGGGCCGACCAAATTGTCGGCGTTGATCTAAATGACAGCAAGGTGGAGATGGCCACGCGGTTTGGCATGACCGACTTTGTGAACCCGTCCAAAATTGACGGGGATCTGGTTGCTCATCTGGTTGAGTTGACAGGCGGTGGTGCGGATTACACATTTGACGCCACTGGCAATGTGAGCGTTATGCGCACGGCGCTAGAATGCGCGCATAAGGGATGGGGCGAAAGCATCATCATCGGAGTGGCCCCCGCTGGAGCAGAAATCAGCACGCGGCCTTTCCAACTGGTCACCGGGCGCAGTTGGCGTGGCACGGCCTTTGGCGGCGCATCTGGGCGCACTGACGTACCGAAAATTGTGGATTGGTACATGGACGGCAAGATCGAAATCGACCCTATGATCACTCATAAATTGAAGCTTGAGGACATCAACCACGGGTTTGATTTAATGCACGAAGGCAAATCCATCCGAGCTGTTGTGGAGTATTAGATAATGCGGCAATCCGTCCCTGAGGTTTACACGTTCTTTGACGAGGCGACGAATGCGGCCTGTCATATCGTGAAGGACCCAGCCTCGAATGCTGTGGTAATTATCGATTCCATTTTGGATTTCGACTCCGCGGCAGGCCGCACCCAAACGACCCACGCCGATATGCTGATCGACGAGATTACGCAAAATGGCTGGAAGGTCGCTTGGATATTAGAGACTCACGTACATGCCGATCATCTGTCTGCAGCCCCCTATCTGGCCGAAAAGCTTGGAGGCAAAATTGCGATTGGAGCCAATATCGCGGCAGTACAAAAGGTCTTTGGCAAAATCTTCAATGCGGGCACTGAGTTCGAGATGGACGGCAGCCAATTCGACAGATTGTTCGCGCACGGGGATGTCTTTGCCATCGGCAATCTTGATGTGACGGTGATGCATACTCCGGGGCACACGCCTGCCTGCGTAACCTACGTCGTCGGCGATGCTGCATTTATCGGTGACACATTGTTTATGCCCGATTTCGGCACTGCACGGGCGGATTTTCCAGGCGGGTCTGCGACCGATCTTTATGCCTCGATCCAACGTATATTGGCATTGCCGGATGAGACGCGCTTGTTCCTGTGCCACGACTATAAAACTAAAACACGCGATACGTTTTGTTGGCAAACGACAGTAGCGGAGCAAAAGGCCAAAAATGTCCATGTCGGTGGTGGTAAATCCGAAGAAGAGTTTGTCGATTTTCGCACCAAGCGGGATACGCAATTGGCAATGCCAAAACTTATCATTCCGTCCATTCAGGTGAACATGAATGCCGGAAAAATGCCCGCGCGTGATACGGATGGGGACATTTATTTGAAGGTGCCAATCAACAAACTGTAAGGCGCATCAGCACAAGGGTTGGGAGGCCCGTACCATCATGGCAGATCATCAAATTCTTATCGTCGGCGGCGGAGCTGCGGGAATTGCGACCGCAGCCAGTTTGCACAAACGGGACGCGTCGCTGAACATCGCGATCATCGAACCCTCATCGACCCATTATTACCAGCCAGGCTGGACCTTGGTAGGCGCGGGCGTCTTCAAGAAAGAAGAAACCGTACGACCCACGGCAAGTGTCATGCCTTCTTTTGTGACACACATTAAAGGGACCGTCGCGTCGTTCCAGCCAGATGAGAACTCAGTCACCCTCAAGGACGGCGACATGCTCAGCTATGAATATCTCGTGGTTGCGGCTGGACTCAAGCTTGATTGGGCTGCGATTGAGGGATTGGAAACTGCGCTTGGTAAGAACGGCGTGACCTCGAACTACCGATATGATCTTGCGCCTTACACATGGGATCTGGTTCAGAAAATGCGCGGAAAAGAGGCTATTTTCACCCAGCCGCCTATGCCTATCAAATGCGCGGGCGCGCCGCAGAAAGCAATGTATCTGTCCTGCTCTACGTGGACGCAAGCGGGTAAAATTAAAGACATCAATGTGTCGTTCTGCAATGCGGGGCCGGTCCTGTTTGGCTGCGCAGACTATGTGCCGCCTTTGATGGAATACGTAAACAGCTACGGCATCAACCTCGACTTTGGACACAACTTGGTGAAGGTCGACGGCCCCAATCAAACCGCGACTTTCAAAGTGACCAAAGAAGGTGAAGAACCACAACTGATCGAGCGTAAATTTGATATGCTACATGTCTGTCCGCCCCAATGTGCGCCTGACTTTATCAAGGAAAGCCCGTTGGCAAATGAAGGCGGTTGGATGGCTGTTGACCAAGCGACGATGCAAAGCACTATCGCCCCAAATATCTTTGGCCTTGGGGATGTGACCTCAACCCCCAATGCCAAAACTGCAGCCGCCGCGCGTAAACAAGCCC
>JABITU010000189.1 GCA_018668195.1 Tateyamaria sp.
GACGGCCCATTTCATTCCTGCAGGCGGCTGCATTCCAATGGATCAACCCAAAAGCATGGGCGATGGCGCTGACCGCCGTTACGGCATATGCGCCCGGGACCACCATCAGTGCCATTTGCCTAGTGGCGCTTGTCTTTGGAGCAGTCAATCTGCCGTCGATCAGTGCCTGGACAGTGATGGGTCAGCAAATGGCACGCGTGCTCACCAATCGTGCCCGGCTGACCGCGTTCAATTGGACGATGGCCGCATTACTTATCGGCTCACTGTACCCGGTTGTGCTGGGATAACATTGCAAACTGCGCGCGTCCCGGCCATATAACGGGAAACAAAAGACCGAGGGCCCAGGCGTGACACAATATCTTGAATTCGAAAAACCGCTGGCCGAAATCGAAGGCAAAGCCGAAGAGTTGCGTGCCATTGCCCGCCAAAGCGAAGATATGGACATCACCGAAGAGGCTGCAGGTCTGGACACCAAGGCGGAAAGTCTTTTGGTTGAGCTTTACAGCAGTTTGACGCCTTGGCGGAAATGCCAGGTCGCGCGGCACCCTGAGCGACCCCACTGCATCGACTATATTGACGCACTATTTTCTGACTACACGCCGCTTGCCGGCGACCGTAACTTTGCGGATGATCATGCCGTCGTGGGCGGACTTGCGCGCTTCAATGATCGCCCCGTAATGGTGATCGGGCACGAGAAAGGCAATGATACCAAATCCCGCATTGCGCGGAATTTCGGCATGGCCCGGCCCGAAGGATACCGCAAAGCGATCCGGCTCATGGACATGGCGGACCGTTTTGGATTGCCATTGATCACCCTCGTGGACACGCCGGGGGCCTATCCCGGAAAGGGCGCCGAAGAACGCGGCCAGTCCGAGGCGATCGCCCGATCAACAGAGAAGTGCCTTCAGATCGGCGTGCCATTGATTTCTGTCGTTATCGGCGAGGGCGGCTCGGGTGGGGCTGTGGCATTTGCAACGGCCAACCGTCTCGCGATGCTCGAACATTCGGTCTATTCGGTGATCAGCCCAGAGGGCTGTGCATCTATCCTGTGGAAAGATGCCGAAAAGATGCGCGAAGCGGCCGAAGCGCTGCGGCTGACCGCCCAGGACCTCAAGAAACTGGGGGTAACTGACCGGATCATCCCCGAGGCCGTTGGCGGCGCACACCGCCACCGCGCCAAGACGATCAAATCGGTCGGATCGGCCATTGCCGCCATGCTCAAAGAGCTGGACGGCAAGAACGCCAAGGCCCTGATCGCCGACCGTCGCAAAAAGTTCTTGGAATTGGGGCGGACGGGGCTGGCGGCCTGATCTAGATCGGCTTTGCCTTGGTCAATGCTGATCACGCGCACAATCCTGATACGGTTTGTAAACCACGACCACACACATCATATTCTGCGTCCGTCAATCAAAACAAAGCCTGACGTCGCCCATTTCGCGTGCACCAGCAAGGTAATCCGTAAACTGCCGCCATCCGCAGAATTAACACGCTGATATAATGACACATTGCTAGCGCTTATAGCGTTTATTAAAACGCTTGAAACGTCATGCTTTACCAAATGCGTAGACATCTTTGATTTCAGGCAGCGCTAGGTAATCAAAGTTTTTCGCATAACGCTTTATAAGAACAAAATCGTCAAGTTACCTGGGGAAAGAGGGGCTATGAGACATGATTGTAAATTACCAAATATGGCAAACACTTCGAATAGCTCTGCGATGCTGAAAGGCTCCAACTAAAACCTATTGAAAATAGCTGTAAGCTCAGCTCGCCAACATTCGAAGGCCCTGCGTGACGTCTGACCTTACTGCCAGCCGCAAGCCAGGCTCATCACCCGCGCGCAAAGCAGCAATGATCAATCGGTGATATCGTGGTGGATCAGTCCTGCGCAACCGCCCATAGAGCGCCCGCATCGTCGGCCCCATCTGCAACCAAACCGTTTCTGTCATAGCCAGCATCGCAGGTGCCTGCGCTCGAAGGTACAAGGTTCGATGGAATTCCAGATTGGTCCGGATATAGCTTACCGCGTCGCGATGTGCGACGGCCTCGGCCACGGACGTATTAATCGTCTGCAACCGCTCGATTAGAGCAAGGTGCGCGCGTGGCAAAGCTCGCGTTGCAAGTTCCACCTCGATCAGCGCACGTAGTGCTGCCAGCTCTTCGATCCGTTCGTTTGATAACTCAGGTGTAGAGACCCTGCCCGATTGCGACATGGTCAACGCGCCTTCGGCGACCAAACGACGCACAGCCTCACGGACTGGTGTCATTGACACATCGTATTGCTTGCCCACACCGCGCAATGTCAGTGACTGACCGGGGGCAATATCGCCATACATGACTCGAGTGCGCAACTGGCGATAGACCCACTCGTGGGCTGCCGATGCAGTATCGCGCGCTGGGATCTGAGTTTGCATACTTCTTTTGTGATCACAAAAGGGCGATTGCGTCAATCTCCAAAACGGTAACGATGCAACGCGCCACCCTCTTCACGTAACCAGCGGCGTTGTTCGGCATAAGGGCCGTAGATCTTTGTCACTTCATCCCAGAACGCAGGTGAATGGTTCATCTGAGCTAGGTGCGCGACCTCGTGCGCTGCAACATAAGAAAGCACTGCGCAGGGCGCCAGAATTAAGCGCCACGAATACATCAAGCGACCTGACGATGAACACGACCCCCAGCGCGATCGCGTATCGCGCAAACTCAGCCCTGTATAAGGGCGACCCAACCGACAGGCATAATGATCGCTCGCCTGTGCCAGCCGGTCCCGCGCGAGAACCTTGAGGAAACCAAGCGTTCTTGCGGGGACGCGATCCATCGGTCCGGGCACCAGCAAATAGCCTGGCTCCAGCATCACCGAGCGGCCCTTGCCCGTGATGATTTCGCGCAATTCGCCATCTATTGGGATTGTCTGGCCAATACCGACCGGCACATCAGACGCACGTGCCGCAAGATGCTTACGGATCCACCCGGCTTTCTGATCAGCAAACTTAAACGCCTCGCGCTCTGATACACCGCGCGGCAACGTCAACGTCACCCGGCCATCAAGCTGCGAAATACGCAATGTAATACGGCGAGCACGCGCAGAGCGGCGCAACGTCAGCGCGATGTCAGGTTGCCCCATAAGAAACTGGTCTGCCATTCGGTATTTTCCGCTGCTTACTGATCCAAGCTACTTTTAGGGTCTAAGCTGCCCTTTTCAGACATGGGTAACACCGTCCTTGCGCAAAAGGCTACGGCTCTGATTTGTTAATCGGTAAAACACAAGCGTGACACAAGGCAAGCACAGATCCGCAGCCCCCTACTTGGCCACTTAGCGGACATCGGTAACAAGATTGATCACCCATATCTGTCCATAAGGCTTTGACTCCGTCTCGGCCTTATGGCACTTGCCCAGAATCGCTGTAAACAGACCGCCTGTGTCGTTCCGTGTTTGACGGAACATGGCCCGGACGGCGCATAGAAAGAGGATTACCGATGCCAAAGGATGAATGGGGCACCAAACGGCTTTGCCCAACGACCGGCAAACGGTTTTACGACATGAACCGCACGCCTATCGTCAGCCCCTACACCGGTGAAGCGGTTGAGCTGGACAGCACTAAGACGCGCATGATCGCCGCCGATGCCGAGGATGCGGTAACAGCCAAAGCCAAATCTGAAACCGCTGCATCAGACGAAGATCAGGTTCTTGATGATGATGACGTCGATGTAGAACTGGACGACGATCTGCTCGAGGATGACGAAGACGAGGATACAGTGCCACTGGAAGAATTGGCTGATGTTGCCTCCGACGACGACGATTCGTAAATTGGCAGGGTGGGGCAGGTTTTCACTTGAACCCACCCGTCAAAGCGCCTAATCACCGGCCCAAGGCCAGATTAGGCCGCCCAATAATGGGGCATTAGCTCAGCTGGGAGAGCGCCTGCATGGCATGCAGGAGGTCAGCGGTTCGATCCCGCTATGCTCCACCATTATCTCGTACGTGACTGAAATCACGCCGGAATATAGTATTCTTACAAGATCCAGAGTTTAATATCGGATTAAAATACCGTATACCTCGATCACACCATAACGCATCAAAAAAGAATAACTATAGGCCAAGCGATGGCACAAAACTGGCAAACCCTTTTACATATCCTGCACTTCAACAACGCCTGACAGTGACTTTATCGCGCCCTTGATCTGAGGAGTGACTGGAAATTCTGCGCCCAAATCCATCTCGACCTCGCCGGGTAGTTTGTCATCCATCAGACACACCATGATGGGCCCCCGTCCCGCTGACTTTATTGCCCGCTGCGCACCCTCCAATACCGAAGCGACAGAAGAAAGCGCCGATGCCTCGTCAACAAAGATCCGCAACCCCATACCATCCAGATCGCTGACAACCGTATCAATTGCAGCAACGGAACGTCCAAGCAGCTTCAATTGATCTGACTCCATAGTCGCCTCAACCGTCACGATCACCTTGGACCCGGCGTTTAAGACATCCTGAGCTTTTTCCAGACTGTCCGAGAAAAGCGTGACCTCAAATGCACCCGTTGTGTCCGACATCTGGCAAAAGGCAAACCGGTTTCCGCGCGCCGATTTACGGATTTGTAACGCAGCGACGACACCCGCCACCTTGGCAACCAAGGGCTGGGTTTCGGCCTTGGCCCTGACCTCGTCTAGAGTAATGACCCCTTTGCGCTTGAGCGGCCCGATGTAGTCGTCCAGCGGATGACCCGAGAGGTAAAAACCGACCGCCTTGAATTCTTCGCCAAGCCGTTCAGCCGGAAGCCAATCTTCCACCGGCACCATGCGCGGTTCGGGCAGATCATCGCCCGCCTCACCAAAAAGCGACACTTGGTTGCTGGATTTCTGCTCATGCACTGCAGCCGAATAGGCGCTAAGCGCGTCCAGTCCCTCAAATACGCGGCGCCTGTTGGCATCAAGTTGATCAAAGGCACCTGCTCGGGCCAGCATTTCCAGTGGCCGCTTGCCAACCCGCTTCAGGTCCACCCGGCGCGCAAAATCAAACAAGTTCACAAACGGCTTGTCACCACGGCCGTCCACCACCAGCCGCATCGCTTCAACGCCGACGTTTTTGAGCGCCCCCAAAGCATAGACAAGCGCCCCCTCCACAACGCGAAAGGTTGCGTAGCTGCGATTGACGCAAGGCGGTACCCAAGGCAGTTCAAGCGCCTTTCGCACTTCTTCAAAGTAGACGGCCAACTTGTCAGTCAGATGAATATCGCAATTCATGACCCCAGCCATAAACTCAACCGGGTGGTTTGCCTTGAGCCATGCCGTCTGATAGCTAACCACCGCATAGGCTGCTGCATGCGATTTGTTGAAGCCATAGTTGGCGAACTTGTCGAGCAGGTTCCAGACCTCAGTGGCCTTGTCCGCGTCTACGCCGTTTTCCGCGGCCCCTTTCAGGAACTTGGGACGTTCTGCATCCATCGCCTCTTGAATTTTTTTGCCCATGGCACGGCGCAACAGGTCAGCCCCACCAAGGCTATAGCCCGCCATTTCCTGCGCGATCTGCATCACCTGTTCCTGATAGACAATGATGCCTTGGGTCTCGTCCAGAATATGATCAACGGTGGGATGCAGCATTTCGCGCTCGCTCAGCCCGTTCTTGACCTCGCAATATTTCGGGATGTTTTCCATCGGACCGGGCCGATAAAGTGCGACCAGCGCCACAATGTCTTCGATGCAGGTGGGTTTCATGCGCTTGAGCGCGTCCATCATACCAGAGCTTTCCACCTGGAACACAGCCACAGTCTTGGCAGCAGAATAGAGCTTGTACGATGCTTCATCGTCCAGCGGGATGCCACCGATGTCATTCTGCATCCCGGAGGCGGGCACATAAAGTTCGGTGCCGTCCGCCGCCACATGCAGTGGCCTGCCTGCAGCGCGAATCTGGTCGACAGCATTTTGAATTACGGTGAGCGTTTTTAGACCAAGAAAGTCGAATTTGACGAGACCCGCCTGCTCCACCCATTTCATATTGAACTGGGTTGCCGGCATGTCAGATCGTGGATCTTGGTAAAGCGGCACCAAAGCATCGAGAGGTCTATCACCAATGACGACACCAGCAGCATGGGTTGATGCGTTTCGCAGCAATCCTTCGACCTGCTGACCATAGTCAAGCAGACGTTTCACGACCTCTTCGTTGCGCGCCTCTTCGCGCAGGCGCGGTTCATCTGTCAGGGCCTTTTCAATGCTCACTGGCTTAACCCCTTCGACCGGGATCAGTTTCGACAAGCGATCCACTTGACCATAAGGCATTTGTAAAACCCGCCCGATATCGCGGACGGCCGCCTTGGACAAAAGCGCGCCGAAAGTAATGATCTGGCCCACCTTATCGCGGCCATATTTCTCTTGAACATAGCGGATGACTTCCTCGCGCCGGTCCATGCAGAAATCGATGTCGAAGTCAGGCATGCTGACCCGCTCGGGGTTCAGGAACCGTTCGAATAGCAAGGCATAGCGCAGCGGATCAAGATCGGTGATCGTGAGCGCATAGGCCACAAGCGAACCCGCGCCCGAGCCACGCCCCGGGCCCACCGGAATATCATGATCCTTTGCCCATTTAATAAAATCAGCAACGATTAGAAAATAGCCAGGAAAACCCATTCCCTCAATGATGCCCAGTTCGAAATCGAGCCGCTTCTGATAGTCCTCCACACTGGCCGCGTGGGGGATCACCTTGAGCCGCTCTTGCAGACCGGCATTGGCTTGACGACGCAACTCTTCGATCTCGTCATCCGCAAACCGAGGCAGGATTGGATCGCGCCGGTACGCCATAAAAGCACAGCGGCGCGCAATCTCGACCGTATTTTGCGTGGCTTCGGGCAGATCGGCGAACAGGGTCAGCATTTCTGCTGCGCTTTTGAAAGAGTGCTGATCCGTTAGACGGCGGCGCGGCTCTTGTTGATCGACATAAGCCCCATCGGCAATGCAAATCAGCGCGTCATGGCTTTCGTACATGTCCGGCTTGGGAAAATAGACATCATTGGTCGCCACAAGCGGCAGGTCCATTTCATAGGCCATTTCGACAAAGCCGCGTTCTGTCAGTCGCTCGGCCTCTGGCAAACCGCTGTCGCCGGGATGACGCTGTAATTCGACATAGAGGCGATCCTGAAAAACCTCTGCCAGACGCGTCATCAAGGCTTGGGCCGCCGGGCGCTGCGCGGTTTGCAACAACTTGCCCACTGGACCCTCAGGACCACCAGTCAAACAGATCAGGCCCGTGCAATGACGCGCAAGTTCCTCAACCGTGACAAAGGGCAACTCAGAGCCTTCGCGCAGATAAAGGCACGAGTTCAGTTTCATCAGGTTTTCATAGCCAACCTCATTTTGAGCCAGCAGAACCAGTGGCGCAGGCGGTTTGGGCCGCTCGCCGGGGCGCTGCATCACGAATTGTAGGTCGATTTGGCACCCGATAATCGGCTGGATGCCCGCATCCGCCATGCCGACCGAGAATTCGAGGGCGGCAAACATGTTGTTGGTGTCCGTCAGGGCAATGGCAGGCATACCTGCATCTCGAACCATGCCAGGAAGCTTCTTGAGCCGCATCGCCCCTTCCAGCAAAGAGTATTCGGAGTGCGTACGCAGGTGAATGAATCGGGGGGCATCTAGCATGAGACACAGTCTAGGCCGAGCTTGCATCCATATCCAGTGGTGGTGCAAAGTTATGCACACCAAATACGGCAAATCTCGAGCGGATCAAAGCCTCTTGCCAAACACCCGATTGCCCGATTAGCATACCAAAAATTCCGCCCGCGCTTGCCTCTACGTCGCATCGAGGCCGCGCAACGTCAATGGGCTTCGGTACCGCGGCAGGTTACGTCCATGCGCACCACTTTTCTTCTGAACGGAAGAAATGTCACTGCCAACACATCTCCCACGACAACACTTCTGGATTGGCTTCGCGAGGACCGGCAGTTGACCGGCACCAAAGAAGGCTGCAACGAAGGCGACTGCGGGGCCTGTTCGGTCATGGTGACAGATGCCAACGGCGCGCGCGCTTTGAATGCCTGTATCCTTTTTATGCCACAGCTTGAGGGCAAAGCCGTTCGGACAGTCGAAGGCATGGAATCCCCAGACGGCACGCTGCACCCGGTGCAACAGGCGATGATCACCCATCACGGCAGCCAATGCGGATTTTGCACGCCGGGGTTCATCACCACCATGGCCACCGCCCATGTGAATGGTGCCACGGATTACGACACGCAGCTGGCAGGCAATCTGTGCCGCTGCACGGGGTATGCGCCGATCATACGCGCTGCGGCCGAGGCCGCAACACATCCTGTGCCCGAGCACGTCAAGGATGCCCCGCTTTTGACCAATCACCACGAACAGGCAGAGGCCCCCGACCAAAGCGTGCCGACGACACCGCAAGCGCTTGCCGTCTGGCTGGATCAGAACCCGAACGGCACATTGGTCGCTGGCGCGACAGATGTGGGGCTTTGGGTGACCAAAGGGTTCCGCGAACTGGGGCCAACGGCATTTCTCAACCGGATTCCAGCACTGTCGGGGATCACGCAAACACAGACAGACATTCGGATCGGTGCGATGACGACGCTGACCGAGTTAGGCGACACCCTGCGTGATCTCTATCCCGGCCTTGCAGAATTGATCCGCCGTTATGGGTCTGTTCAGGTGCGCAATGCAGCCACGATCGGGGGCAATATCGCCAACGGCTCTCCAATCGGGGACGGATCGCCCGCCCTGATCGCGCTTGGCGCAATGCTGCATCTGCGCAGCACAAATGGCCCGCGCTCTTTGCCGCTTGAAGACTTCTTTGTCGCATATGGTAAGCAAGACTTGGCACCAAATGAATTCGTAGAAGCAATAACCATTCCCAAGCGTGGCGACCACCTGCGCTGTTATAAACTTTCTAAACGGTTTGATCAGGACATATCGGCGGTTTGCGGCTGTCTGTGGATCGAGGTGACAGATGGCAGCGTCACTAATGCGCGGCTCGCCTATGGCGGAATGGCGGGAACACCGCTGCGCGCGGGCCAAGCCGAAGCTGCATTGATCGGCCATCCTTGGACAGAACCCACCGTGCGGACGGCAATGGCTGCCATGACACAAGATTTCGCGCCGCTCAGTGACATGCGCGCCTCTGCCGCCTACCGGATGGAGACCGCGCAAAACATGCTGCTACGCGCTTTTACCGAAGATCAGGGTGGTTGCGTTTCGGTTCTGGACGTCACGCTATGAGCATAGCCAAGCCCCTGCCCCATGACGCGGCCCGCCTGCATGTGACGGGCCAGGCCCGCTATGTCGATGACATGCCCACGCCGCGCGGCACATTGCATCTGGCCTTTGGCCTCAGCCCCAAGGCTTGCGGCAGGATCACCGCGCTGGATCTTGAAGATGTGCGCGCGGCTCCGGATGTCGTCGCGGTTCTGACGGCAGATGATCTGCCCTTTGCCAACGATGTTTCACCCTCGGCTCACGATGAGCCGCTTTTGGCCATGGGCGAGGTTCATTATGCCGGTCAACCCGTGTTCATGGTGATCGCCGCCAGCCATCTGGCCGCCCGATTTGCAGCACAACAGGGTCGTATCGAAATAGCAGAGGGCAGCCCGATCCTCGAGATTGACGACGCGCTGGCCGCTGGTAGCCGTTTTGAGCAAGGGCCCCAGATCTATCAACGTGGCGATGCCGCGGGCGCACTTTTGCGGGCCGATCATAGGCTTTCCGGCCAGTTACATATCGGTGGGCAGGAGCATTTTTATCTCGAGGGGCAAGCCGCCCTTGCCCAGCCGGGCGAGGCTGGCGACATGCATGTCATCTCTTCGACGCAGCACCCCACAGAAATTCAACACAAGGTAGCCGATGCCATCGGCCTGCCGATGCATTCCGTCCGGGTTGAGACCCGCCGCATGGGTGGTGGCTTTGGCGGCAAGGAAAGCCAGGGCAACGCGCTGGCCGTGAGCTGCGCGATTGCGGGACGGCTGACCGGCAAGCCGTGCAAAATGCGCTATGACCGTGACGATGATATGATCATCACCGGCAAGCGGCATGATTTCCGCATCGATTACGACGTTGGCTTTGATGACGCGGGGCGGATCACAGCGCTGGATGTCCGACATTTTGCACGTTGTGGATGGGCGCTGGACCTGAGCCTGCCTGTGGCTGACCGCGCAATGCTGCATGCCGATAACGGCTATTTCCTTGCCAATGTCCGGATCGAAAGCCACCGTTTGCGCACCAATACGCAATCCGCCACCGCCTTTCGCGGCTTTGGTGGCCCACAGGGCATGTTCGGAATGGAACGGATCGTGGATCACGTTGCTGCAACACTTTGCCTTGATCCACTGTTGGTCCGACAACGCAACTTTTACGCATCCTTCGGGGACACATCTGAGGGCAAACAGGCACAGACAACACCCTATGGTCAGAAGGTGGATGATTTCATTCTGGATGAACTTGTCGCACAACTGGTCGTATCATCCGATTACCATGCAAGGCGCGCAGCCGTAGCAAAATGGAATGCCGCGCAGCCGGTCTTGAAAAAGGGCATTGCGCTGAGTCCCGTAAAGTTTGGCATTTCGTTCACACTCACCCATCTCAATCAGGCTGGAGCGCTGGTGCATGTCTATGCCGATGGTTCGATCCATCTCAACCACGGCGGCACAGAGATGGGGCAAGGATTGTTCCAAAAAGTGTCACAAGTGGCCGCTAGCCGCTTTGGTGTTCCCCTGGATCTGGTCAAGATCACTGCGACAGACACTGCCAAAGTGCCAAACACGTCCGCCACGGCAGCGTCCTCTGGCTCTGACCTGAACGGGATGGCAGTAAAGATCGCCTGCGATACCATTCGCGACCGCATGGCCGAACATCTGGCGCAGTTGCACCAGTGCCCGCCCGATGCTGTCATATTTCAGGACGGCCGCGTGCGCGCAGGCACCAGAGATTACAGCTTTGCCGAAGTTGCGACAATGACCTATGAGGCGCGCATAAGCTTGTCCGCGACCGGGTTTTACAAGACCCCCGACATCAAGTGGGACCGCATCAAAGGCGAGGGGCGCCCGTTTTTCTACTTTGCTTATGGCGCGGCTGTCACCGAAGTGGTGATCGACACGCTAACCGGCGAGAACCGTATTCTGCGCGCGGATGTGCTGCACGATGCGGGTGCGTCGCTGAATCCGGCCCTCGATATCGGACAGGTCGAAGGTGGTTACGTGCAAGGGGTGGGCTGGCTGACAACCGAAGAACTCGTCTGGGACAATGAGGGGCATTTGTGCACCCACGCACCATCAACTTACAAAATCCCCGCCTGTGGTGACCGGCCGGATGTTTTCAATGTGGCGCTCTGGGACGGCGCCAACCGGGCCGAAACGATCTATAAATCAAAAGCCGTAGGTGAGCCGCCCCTGATGTTGGGCATATCGGCTTTTCTGGCGCTGTCAGATGCCGTTTCGGCGTGTGGGCCGCAGTTCCCAGACTTGCAGGCCCCTGCCACGGCCGAAGCTGTCTTGTCCGCCATCCACAAGGCACGCGGTTGATGCTGGATCTTGCGACGCTATCAACGGCGCTCGACGCACAGGACGCGGTGGTGCGCATCGTTCTAGCCGAAGTGCGCGGATCAACCCCGCGCGAGGCGGGTACGGAAATGCTAGTCTGGGCTGACGGCGCATCGGGCACCATTGGCGGAGGGCGCCTGGAATGGGAAGCAATGGCCGCAGCGCGCGACATGCTAATGTCGGACGGCCCTGCCGTGCAACTGTATACCTTTGCCCTTGGTCCCGAACTGAACCAATGCTGCGGCGGTGCTGTGACAGCAGTACTGGAACTTTGGGACAACGCGCGATACCGCGCACTGAATTGCGCTTTTGCGGGGATTTATGTGCGGCCCATCCGTGCAGAGCCCAGTGACATGCCCCACCCCCTGCGCCGCAAATGCGCAAAGTGGGAAAACCATGACGCCCCGATGCCCATTACCTTGCAAGGCGGGTGGCTCGCTGAACCGGTCTGGTGCAGTCGTCTGCCCGTGTTCATCTATGGCGCAGGCCATGTGGGCAGGGCATTGGCGCAGGTACTCAATCCCATGCCAAATTTCGATGTCTGCGTAAACGACACGCGCCTACACGAGCTAGCCAAACTACCCAATGGGATCAAGAGCAGCCACATCAAGCCAGCCGAGCTGATGGGCACTGCGGGTCCAAATGCGGCGCACCTAATAATGACGCCTGAACACGATCATGACCTGTCGCTTTGCCATACGGTTTTGCAGCGGTCATTTGCCTATGCCGGCCTTATCGGGTCCGCCACCAAATGGGCGAGGTTCCGGTCACGTCTAGCAGCTTTGGGTCACGATCAGGCTGCGATTTCGCGCATCATCTGCCCAATTGGCGACGCAAAGCTGGGAAAACACCCGCAGGCTATTGCCGTGGGCGTGGCAGCGCAGTTACTTACAATCAAGGCCCCAGAGCGGGTCAAAGGGGACAAACGAGAATGACCGCTCCGTTGCTGGATCTGACAGGTGTGACCAAGGCCTATCCGGGCGTGGTAGCCAATGACTGTGTAGACCTTTCAATCGCGCGCGGGGAAATCCACGCGCTGTTAGGAGAAAACGGAGCGGGCAAATCAACTTTGGTCAAAATGATCTATGGCTTGGTCAAACCAGATGCAGGCGCAATGCAGATGAACGGCAACAGCTATGCACCGATCGACCCAAGAGCGGCCCGTGCAGCGGGCGTTGGCATGGTGTTTCAACACTTCTCACTCTTTGATGCGCTCAGCGTGGCCGAAAACATAGCGCTTGGCATGGAAACCCCGCCGCCGATGCGCACCCTCGCTGCACGCATTCACAAAGTTTCGGAAACCTATGGCTTACCCCTATCCTCGGAGCGGATTGTAGGCGATCTGTCGGCTGGCGAAAGACAACGGGTCGAGATTATCCGCTGTCTGCTGCAAGACCCCAAGTTGCTGATCATGGATGAACCTACATCGGTTCTCACCCCTCAAGAGGTTAATATACTTTTCGAAACCCTGCGCAAACTCAGCGCTGAAGGTACTGCAATCCTGTATATTTCTCACAAGCTGGAAGAAATCCGCACATTGTGTGACGCAGCCACCATCCTGCGCGGCGGCAAAGTGGTCGGAGATTGCGTGCCACGGGAAACGTCCGCGCGCGACATGGCCGAAATGATGGTTGGGGCTATTCTTGCGGTGCCAAAGCGGGCCGCGCCTAATCTGGGCCATGAGGCATTGGCGGTCACGGGCTTATCCGTCACCTCGCCTTCGGCTTTTGGGATGACACTGAAAGATATTTCATTCTCGGTACAGTCCGGCGAAGTTCTGGGGATCGGCGGCGTTGCGGGCAATGGCCAAGACGAGTTGCTGGGGGTTCTGTCAGGCGAGCAGCCCAGCGCACGGGGCATGGTAAAGTTCAAAGGCCGCGACCTGTCTGGAACAGGGCCTGAAGCGCGGCGCACGCTTGGCCTGCTTGCCGCGCCCGAAGAACGGCTTGGCCACGCGGCTGCTCCGAATATGTCGCTCATCGAAAACGCGCTGTTGACCGGTGCCGCGCGCGAAGGACTGGCATCGCGCGGGCTTCTAAACTGGGCCAAGACACGCGTGTTTGCCGAACGGATTATCTCAGATTTTGACGTGCGCACGCCCGGCCCCGAGAACGTGGCCCGGTCGCTTTCGGGCGGAAATCTGCAAAAATTCGTCATTGGGCGTGAGGTGCTGCAACGCCCTGAGGTGCTGGTTGTCAATCAACCCACCTGGGGGGTCGATGCGGCGGCTGCGGCGGCGATCAGGCAAGCGCTGATGGACCTCGCCGCAGGCGGGGCGGCTGTCGTTGTCATCAGTCAGGATCTGGACGAGTTGATGGAAATCTCTGACCGGTTTGCAGCTTTGAACGAAGGGCGGCTGTCGCCCCCTGTCTCGACGCAGGGCCTGAATGTAGAGCAGATCGGCCTGATGCTCGGCGGCGCACACGGAATGGAGGTCGCGCATGTTTGAAATCATCGGAGCCTCCGGCGGGAGTTTATCTGGCAAGATGAAGCGAGGGATCCGTTCATGATTCGGCTCGAGGCGCGCGCGCAACCTTCGGCCATCATGGCGTATGCCACACCTGTGCTGGCTGTTTTGCTAACCATGATATTTGGTGGGGTGCTGTTTGCTGTGTTGGGCAAGGACCCACTGCAGGCCATTACTACGATTTTTTGGGAGCCGCTGTTTGGCCAGTATTCATTTTACTACCGCCCGCAGCTTTTGGTCAAAGGCGCCCCGCTGGTCCTGATTGCCATCGGGCTAGCCTTGGGCTTCAAGGCGGGCATCTGGAACATCGGCGCAGAGGGGCAATATGTAATGGGGGCCATCTGCGGCGCAGGCGCAGGCCTTGCCTTTTATCCCGCAGACAGTGTGCTGATTTTTCCGATCATGGTGCTGGCAGGAGGCTTGGGTGGTTTTGTCTGGGCGATGATACCGGGCTTGTTGAAGGTCAAATTTGGGACCAACGAAATTTTGGTCAGCCTGATGCTTGTCTATGTGGCAGAACAGCTTTTGGCATCCATGTCATTGGGGTTGTTGAAAAACCCTGAAGGGTATGGATTTCCCGGCTCGCGCAATCTGCAGCAATACCCGTCCGCCCATAATGCGGAACTGATCGCCGGAACGGGGATGCATTGGGGCGTGGTCGCCGCGTTGATCGCGGTGATCTTTTCATATGTTCTTTTAACCCGGCATCGCCTTGGGTTTGCTATCCGGGTGACGGGCGAGGCGCCGCGTGCTGCCAAGTTCGGTGGGGTAAACCCGAGCCGCTTGATCCTGTTTTGTCTGGGCACATCGGGGATGTTGGCAGGGCTTGCTGGCATGTTCGAGGTTGCCGGCCCTGCGGGCCAGATCAGTATCGACTTCAATGTGGGCTACGGATTTACCGCAATCATCGTAGCCTTTCTTGGACGGCTCAACCCGCTGGGCATCGTGGCAGCCGGATTGTTGATGGCACTGACTTATATCGGTGGCGACATTGCGCAATCACAACTCGGTCTGCCCGCAGCCGCCATTCAGGTTTTTCAGGGCATGCTGCTGTTCTTTCTTTTGGCGCTGGATGTGCTGACCAACTACCGCCTGCGGGTAAGCGGACGGGAGGCGGCATGATGTACGCTTTGGCAAAATCTGCCCCTGGAACGGGTGTCGTTGAGGCCTTGGCGCTGGCGATGCCCGACACTCTAAACCGCAAATGGCATGCAGCGGCCGCTCAGGTGCAACATAAACGGGCTGATGCAATTCTGCGTACAGCCATCTCGCACAACCTGAAGCGTATTTTGCCCGATCCAAAACAGACCAATCTGCTACGCTGCCTAAGCGGAGGAAACACATAATGGATCTTTCCGTCATTAACCCAGTCCTGCTCATTGCAGCAATGATTGCAGCGGCAACACCCATCTTGTTGGCTGCCATAGGTGAATTGGTGGTCGAGCGCGCGGGTGTGCTAAACCTTGGAGTCGAAGGGATGATGATCACCGGTGCGGTCTGTGGCTTTATCATCGCTGTAACTACCGGGTCGCCCTATCTCGGATTTCTGGCAGCTGCGGTTGGCGGCGCTGTGCTGAGCTTGTTGTTCGCCTTTTTGACTCAAGTAGCGTTGGCCAATCAGGTTGCCTCGGGCCTTGCACTTACTCTGTTTGGGCTTGGGTTGTCGGCGCTGATGGGGCAAAGCTATGTAGGGATCAAACCGCCACGCATGGCCGATACACCACTCGGGCCATTGGCAGATATTCCCGTTGTCGGGCCCATCGTCTTTGGCCATGACATCATCGTTTATGTTGGGCTGACCCTTGTTGCGGCCACTTGGGCCGCCCTGACATTCACCCGCGCAGGGTTGATCCTGCGTGCGGTGGGTGAAAACCACGATGCAGCTCACGCACTGGGCTACAAGGTCAAAGGCATTCGAACGCTAGCTATCATGTTCGGCGGGGGCTGTGCAGGCATGGGCGGGGCCTATATCAGCCTTATCCGGGTGCCGCAGTGGACCGAAGGGATGACTGCTGGTGTCGGCTGGATCGCACTTGCGCTTGTGGTATTTGCCTCGTGGAAGCCATGGCGAGTACTGCTAGGCGCCTATCTTTTTGGCGGGATCGCCCAATTACAACTCAATCTTCAAGGCGCTGGCGTTGCCATTCCGGTCGAGTATTTGGCAATGTCTCCGTATATCGTAACAATTGTTGTCTTGGTGATTCTATCAGCTGATAAATCGCGCGCACCCGGATCACTGGGTCGTACATTTCACGCCTCGCAATAGGGGCACCGCCCCATTGAGGGGCCAACAACTGGGGGAAATCTCTTCATGAAACTAACTCATCTTTTGGTCACAGCGTCGCTCGCACTAGGCTTTGCCAGCGCAGCCACCGCAGACGGCCATGCAAAAACCAAAGTCGGCTTTGTCTATGTCGGCCCCGTGGGCGATGGCGGATGGACATATGAACACGATCAAGGCCGGCTTGCAGTCGAAGAAGAATTTGGCGCTGCTGTCGAAACCGTCTATGTTGAAAACGTGGCCGAAGGGCCTGACAGCGAGCGTGTCATGACGCAGATGGCGCTTGATGGTGCGGACCTAATTTTCACCACGTCGTTCGGTTACATGGACCCGACAAACAATGTCGCGGCCAAATTCCCTGATGTGAAATTTGAGCATGCTACAGGCTACAAGCGCTTGCATCCCAATGTGTCGACCTATTCGGCACGGTTCTACGAGGGGCGGGCCATTCAGGGCCACATCGCCGGCAAGATGACCAAGTCGAACATCATCGGCTACATCGGCTCGTTTCCGATTCCCGAAGTAATCCGGGGCATCAACTCTGCCTATATCCACGCCGCCAAAGTGAACCCAGACGTCGAGTTTAAGATTATTTGGGTCTACACATGGTTTGATCCCGCCAAGGAGGCAGACGCCGCCAAGGTTCTGATCGAACAGGGCGCAGACGTTGTTTTGCAACACACCGATTCCACTGCTCCCCAAGCGGCTGCACAGGAAGCGGGCGGCGTTGTGACATTTGGTCAGGCGTCAGACATGGGCCAATATGCACCCTTCCCACGCGTTTCATCGATTATTGATGACTGGGCACCTTACTATATTGCCCGCACACGCGCGGTCATGGAAGGCACCTGGGAAAGCATGGACACATGGGATGGGATCGGTCCTGGCATGGTTGGAATTGGTGACATTTCAGATGCAGTACCGGCTGACGTGAAAGCCGAAGCGCTCGCGCTCAAGGCGGCATTGGGCGATGGCAGCTATCATGCCTTTACCGGCCCGTTGAACAAGCAAGACGGCTCGCCTTTCCTTGGCGCAGGTGAAACTGCTGACGATGGGACACTTGCTGGAATGAACTTCTATGTCGAAGGTATCGAAGGCGATATTCCGCAATAAGGAAGCCAAACTCGAAAACCGAAAGCCCCGCTTTGCGCGGGGCTTTTTTACCCTGCGGTTGGGCATATGTCCGGCACAGCTTTTAACTTAAAGCGTTATGCGAAAAATCGAAGTACTTACAGCGCTTACCCGACTTAAAGCCCTGCGTGAGATGCAAAAGGCCTCAAGCGCAAAAATGCTTATGTAATTTGGCTTGGCCAAACGGGCCAGCGTTTTGCCTATCGCCGTCTCGTGGTCTCGAGCGAGTTCTTGCCTTGGGTGATCCACCGAAGGATTTCATTCCGCCCAGAGCTGTGACACCGATGATGACATGATCACTTTACACCATCTGAACAGATCCCGCTCGCACCGTATTCTGTGGCTTTTGGAGGAGATCGAAGCCCCCTACGAGGTCAAAAAATATACACGCAATGCTAAAACTAACCTCGCCCCGCCGGAACTAGCTGCCATCCATCCGTTGGGCAAGTCTCCGATGATCGAAATCGATGGGCGACTGATCACTGAAAGCGCGGCCATAACAGAAGTAATCTGCGCCCGCTATGCACCCCAAATGGTGCCGCCTCAGAACACGCATTCGTATTCTTCACATCTTGAATTGATGCATTTTGCCGAAGGTTCAGCAATGACACCGATCCTACTGGATCTTTATGTTTCGAAACTGGGTGTGGCTGGCGAACCCCTACATCCACGGATCGCGCAGCAGCTTGATGCGCACTATGGATATATGAACGACATGCTGCGTCCATCCGGGCACTTCGTGCTGGATGATTTGTCAGCCGTAGACATCATGCTTAGTTTCCCAGCAGAAATCGCAATGAGACAGAAACGAGCGGATGACTTTCCTCGGCTGGCCCAATTTGTTGAAGCGATCCATGCGCGCCCCGCCTATCATCGCGCAACGGCAATAGGCGCAGACTGACACCGCTGCTAACCACCATTTTGCGTTGCGCCAACAAGGTCGCCATGGCACCAAGTACGAATGATGACATCTATCCACGGCACCCCGCTTTCCGACCTGACCTTTGGCACAATGCAGTTTGGTGGCGCAGCTGACGCATCCGAAAGCCAGGCAATGTACGATGCTGCCCGCACCGCTGGTATAACCCACTTCGACACGGCCTTTGCCTATACCTACGGTGCATCCGAGACGTTATTGAGCTCTATGATCGCGGCAGAGCGCGACAGTCTGATCATTGCCACCAAAGTCGGCTATATAGGAGGATCGGGACGCAGTAACATCCTAAGCCAATTCGCGACCTCACAAAAGCGATTGCAGCTTGATGTGGTCGACATCCTATATCTGCATCGCTTTGATGATGACACGCCTCTGCAAGAGAGCTTTGATGCGCTCGCCACACTTAAACAGTCAGGCAAAATACGTTTTATCGGTGTGTCTAATTTCGCGGCGTGGCAAGTGATGAAAGCACAAAGCGTTGCCGCTAACTTTGAGGTCTGCATCGACATCGTTCAACCGATGCACAGCCTTGTCAAACGTCAGTCTGAAGTCGAGATATTTCCCATGTGCGTAGATCAAGGGATTGAGATCGCGCCTTATTCACCGCTCGGCGGTGGATTGCTGACTGGAAAATACGCCAACGGCGGCACGGGTCGCCTGACCGAAGACCACCGTTATGCCGCCCGCTACAACGTCGAATGGATGCGTAAGGCCGCCCTTGGCCTGAGCACACTAGCATCTGACCTTGGCATTCATCCTGCAACACTTGCCGTGGCTTGGGCCATGTCACACCCCGCACGCCCGCGGCCAATCATTTCCGCGCGCTCTGTGGCACAGTTGCAGCCCTCGCTCGACGCTATGACATTCAGCATGACGGCCGAACTTTATGACCAGATCACAGCCCTGTCGGTCACCCCAGCCCCCGCAAACGATCGGATCGAAGAGGCATGACAGATGTCATCGTGATTGGTGGCGGCATCGCCGGCGTTTCTGCCGCAGCACGGCTTGCCCCCCATGCAAAGGTCACATTGATTGAAGCCGAAGATGCGCTTGGATATCATGCATCAGGACGATCTGCTGCTTTGTTTGAGGAAAATTACGGCTGCGCGTCCGTTGTCGTGCTCAATCGTGCCAGCGCCACATATCACGCCCCCTACCTCACCCCACGTGGATTTCTGCTGGTCGGGCGCGCAGGCGAAGACGCGGCCTTTGATGCCGATCTGAAAGAACTTGCGTCGCACGAGATCAGCGTGGACGAAGCCCGTGCCCGCGTTCCTATCTTGAATGAACGGATCACCCGTGCCGCCTTTCATGACAGCGCAGTTGATATCGACACAGATCGAATGATTCAGGACTTTGCCGGAGTGCTGCGCAGGCACGGTGGACAAATCAGAACAGGTGCGCAAGTCACTGCCATTGAAGATGGACAAGGATGGACCGTCCATTGCAGCCATCAGGCCTTTCACGCCCATACGTTGGTGAATGCCGCCGGAGCATGGGCGGATCAGATTGCAATAATGGCCGGCATCATACCCATCGGTATCAATCCCTTGCGCCGCTCTATGGCGCGCATCCCGGCACCCGGTGGTCATGATGTTTCTAAATGGCCCATCTTTTTTGGCGTTGGTGAGACGTGGTATGCCAAGCCTGATGCGGGCAGTTTGCTTGTGTCTCCGGCCGACGAAGATCCTGTTGAGCCACATGACGCGTGGGCCGACGACATGGTGCTGGCCCAAGGGCTAGACCGCTATGCACAGCACGTAACCGAACCGGTCAAGCGGGTCGAAACGACTTGGGCCGGTTTGCGCAGCTTTGCCCCGGACCGAACCCTCGTCCTCGGACCTGATCCAGCACACCCGAGCTTTATATGGTGCGCAGGTCAAGGGGGGTACGGCTTTCAAACGGCTCCGGCCGCCAGCCAACTGGTCGCAGATCTTGCGTGTGGTCACCAACCCGAGGTCGACCCCAGCATTGTCCGGGCACTATCACCAAGCAGATTCGCATAGACGCAATGCCCGCAACTGTACGCTATGCGATGCCTTGGCCGATCTTTCTATAGATCTTTACGAAATACCTGACACTTCGCGCATCATCTAACGCTTTGGAAGCTTTTGTTTAGGCAGCGTTAGGGGATTCAAGTTTTTCACATAACGCTTTAACCGTCCTTACGGATCACCTCATTCTTGGGATCATAGGGGCTGTCCTGCACCACCTCGGCATCCCACAGCTTGTCCTGCATTTTGACCTTTAGTTTGGTGCCTGCTACCGCCAAATCTGGCGTCACGTACCCCATGCCAATCGACTTTCCGAATGCCACCGAATAGCCACCCGATGTGAGACGCCCTACGCGCATCTCACCATGATATAGCACCTCGCGCCCCCAAGGGTCTGCATCCTCTGGCCCGTCAATCAGCACGGTAACACATTTCGAACGTACGCCGATGGCCTCCATCGCGGCTTTGCCATGGAAGTCTTTCGACAGGTCGACGAAGCGGGGCAGGTCGGCCTCAAGCGGGGTGGCATCGCGGCCCAGCTCGGTGCCGAAGGCGCGATAAGATTTCTCCTGTCGCAACCAGTTCTGCGCACGCGCGCCCACCAGCTTCATGCCATGCGGCGCGCCAGCAGCAAGCAATTGATCCCAAAGATAATTTTGCATTTCAATCGGGTGATGCAGCTCCCAACCCAATTCTCCAGTATACGCCACGCGGATGGCGCGAACGGGGCACATCCCAAGTTCGATGTTGCGCATGGTGAGCCATGGGAAGCGCTTGTTTGACAATACGGTTGAAGGATCGGCGTCCTTCACAATCGCGTTCAAAACATCCCGCGATTTCGGCCCGGCAATAGCGAAAACACCCCATTGTGTTGTGACATCGTGACACTCGATATAGCCAAATTCGGGGGCTTTATCCTCGATCGCCTTGCGCAGGTAATCGCTGTCATAGGCTGTCCAGGCACCAGCCGAAACAAGGTAGTATTCATCGGCTGCGATCCGCACGATGGTGTATTCCGTCCGTGTCGTTCCCGCGCCCGTCAAAGCATAGGTAAGGTTGATGCGGCCCACGGATGGCAGCTTGTTGCAGGTGAACCAATCAAGAAAACGGGTCGCACCGGGCCCTTTGACCACATGTTTGGTAAAGGCGGTGGCGTCGATCAGCCCTACACCTTCTCGGATCGCTTTTGCTTCTTCCACAGCATATGGCCACCAGCCACCACGGCGAAATGACCGGCTGTCATGGTCAAAGTTCTCAGGTGCGTCCAGGGGCCCGTAATAGTTTGGCCGCTCCCAACCATTCACAAATCCGAACTGTGCACCCAGTGCATCCTGCCTGTCATAAGCCGGCGCGGTGCGCAATGGGCGGCACACAGGCCGCTCTTCATCCGGATGGTGCAGAATGTAAACGTGCTCATAACATTCCTCGTTCTTGCGGGCTGCAAACTCGGTTGTCATCCAATCGCCATAACGCTTGGGGTCCAGCGAGGCCATGTCGATTTCCGCCTCTCCCTCAACCATCATCTGCGCAAGGTAATAGCCCGTACCACCAGCAGCCGTAATGCCAAAGGAAAATCCTTCTGCAAGCCACATGTTGCGCAAACCAGGGGCCGGGCCGACAAGCGGGTTGCCATCGGGCGTATAGCAGATCGGACCGTTGAAATCGTCCTTCAGACCGCTCTCTTCGCAAGACGGAATCCGGTGGATCATCGCCATGTATTGCTCTTCGATCCGCTCAAGGTCCAACTGGAACAGATCTGCGCGGAAACTATCCGGAACACCGTATTCAAAGCGCGCGGGTGCGTTCTTTTCATAGACTCCAAGGATCCAGCCACCGCGCTCCTCTCGGACATAAGATTGCGCATCCGCATCACGAATGACCGGGTGTTCAACGTTTCCCTGCGTGCGGAATTCAACCAATGCCGGGTCTTGTTCCATAACGATGAACTGATGCTCAACAGGGATCGCTGGTATCTTTATGCCCAGCATCTTTGCCGTTCGTTGTGCGTGGTTACCGCTTGCCGTGACAACATGTTCTGCGGTTATCACGATTTGTTCATCCGACGGGATCAGGTTGCCGCCTTTTTCCACCATCTTGGTCGCAGTCACATCCCATGCCGACCCGTTCCAATGAAATGCATCCACCTGCCACTTACGCTCGATCAAAACACCACGCTGGCGCGCCCCCTTGGCCATGGCCATCGTCACATCCGCAGGATTAATATAGCCGTCCGTCTGATGATAAAGCGCACCCTTCAAATCATCGCTCCGGATCAATGGCCACTTCGCCTTGATCTCGTCCGGGGTCATCAAAGTGTAAGGCACGCCACAGGTCTCGGCCGTGGACGCATAAAGCATATATTCATCCATACGCTCGGCTGTCTGCGCCATCCGCAGATTGCCGACAACTGCGAAACCAGCGTTCAACCCAGTCTCTTCTTCAAGCGTCTTGTAGAACTTGATGGAATAGTCATGGATGTAAGTCGTCGCGTAAGACATATTAAAATAAGGCAACAAGCCGGCGGCGTGCCAGGTTGACCCGGATGTCAACTCGTCGCGTTCCAACAACATGACATCGTCCCAGCCCGCACGAGCCAGATGATACGCAATCGAGGTGCCGACAGCCCCACCGCCCACAACCAATGCTTTGACCTGCGTTTTCATTGCGTGATTCCCTTCCACGAATTCTGACCATGTTCTAAGCGAACGTTGCAAAAAACGTACCAGCCACCCGACCGCTCACGGCAAAAAAACGACGTCCCATAAGCTCAACTTCATCTTGCCAGATAAACTCCGGGGTTTGGGGCAGCGCCCCAAGACCACGTGTCAGCGCAAATGAACCGTGTCGCGCGCAAGCGCGTCCATTCAACGGCTGAAAATCTTACCCGGGTTCATGATGTTTTGCGGGTCCAGCGCACCCTTGATAGCGCCCATGAATTCCGTCGTAGCCCCGAGTTCTTTGATCAGGTAAGGTATCTTGCCTTGACCAATCCCATGCTCGCCGGTGCAGGTCCCATCCATGGCGATAGCCTGATCAGCCAGCCATGCAACAAACGCTTCGGCCCGCGCTACTTCTTCCGCGTTGTCCATATCAATGAGAACAAGGCAATGGAAATTACCGTCGCCCACATGTCCGACAATAGGCGACAAAAGGTCCAGTTCCGCAGCCTTGGCCTGCGCCCCCGTTACCGCTTCGGCCAGACGCGAAATCGGCACACACACATCCGTCGAGATCCCCTGCGCCCCCGGACGCAATTGCAACGCCGCCCAATATAGATCATGACGAGCCTTCCACAGCTTGTTGCGCTCTTCGGTACTGGTGGTCGCGGCAAAATCCGTGCCTCCCATGTCTTCGGCGATCGTGGCAAACATCTCAGTTTGCTCTTCGACCCCGCGATCTGACCCATGGAACTCCAAAAGCAAAAGCGGCACCTCAGGCAACGCCAGATTAGAATAAGCGTTGGCCGCTCGCACATTCAGTTCGTCCATCAGCTCAATTCGCGCCACCGGAATGCCGTACTGGATCGTCGCCATCACGGCTTGACAGGCAGCGTCGATCGACGGGAATGACATGCGCGCTGCGCTGGTCGCCTCGGGAATTCCTTGCAATTTCAGCGTGATTTCGGTGATCAATCCCAAAGTGCCTTCTGATCCGACCAACAGTTGCGTCATGTTATATCCGGCAGATGTTTTTTTGGCTCGTTGGGCGGTACGAATGATCTGCCCATCGGCCATTACTGCTTCCAACGCAATAACGTTGTCCTTCATCGTACCATAGCGAACCGCGTTGGTGCCCGATGCGCGCGTGGATGCCATCCCTCCAAGGGACGCATTTGCACCAGGATCAATTGGAAAAAACAGCCCACGATCACGAAGGTGGACGTTCAGCTGCTCGCGTGTCACGCCCGGCTGCACCACACAATCAAGGTCTTCTGAATGCACGGCCAAAATCTGGTCCATTTGACTCAGATCAACTGAAATGCCGCCTGCAGGCGCATTGACATGTCCCTCCAGCGACGTGCCCGTTCCGAACGGGATAACCGGCACCTTATGTGTCGCACAGACCTTTACGATATCTGAAACTTCTCGGGTCGAGCGCGGAAAGACCACTGCATCGGGCGCCTGTGGTTTGATCCACGTTGTCGTATGCGCATGTTGATCACGCACTGCTTGACCGGTTTGAAAGCGATCACCAAATTGTTGCTTCAGCACTCCCAATGCTGTTGCGATGCCCTCTTCATTGCGCGGTAGGTCTGTAGCCTGTGCCATATGGTTTTCCTCTTTACAGCGCGGGTCGCGTCAATCACCCAGCGCAATTCCTTCGCGACGCGGATCGGCACCCCCCTGCAAACCCACGCCGATGGCGATTGCATGTAAGCCCGAATTCAAGTTGCGCAGTTTCACGTCAAACCCCATTTCTTCGAGAGCTGGGCCTAAGTCAGCGGCAGGTGTGCCTTCTTCGAGGTCATA
Organism: Tateyamaria sp.; assembly: GCA_018668195.1. The sequence goes on from JABITU010000189.1 coordinate 24,802, forward strand.
GGTCCCGAACCGATTAACCGCATGCGGCAGACTGACAGCTTGTTGCACGTCCATTCCCCAGTCAACATATGCAATGATTGCCTTAGCGGTATAGCCGATAATCCGACTGCCACCAGGCGATCCGATGGCGAGCACTGGCGCACCATCCTTCATGACAATAGTCGGAGACATCGATGACCGAGGCCGCTTGCCGGGTGCCAGTGCATTGGCAATAGCCACGCCGTCCCGGTGCGTGCGAAAACTGAAATCAGTCAATTCATTGTTGAGCAGGAACCCATGCACCATCAACCGAGAGCCAAACACGTTTTCGATGCTTGTCGTCATTGATGCCACGTTACCATAGCTGTCGACAATCGAAATGTGTGAGGTTGACGGCAGCTCAATGCTTTCACCGTCCGCCCAAAGCAGCGCGTGATCAAAGGTTGGCTGCCCCGGTGCAACAGGCCCGAGCGCGCTTTCACCCTTTAGCGCGGCCGCACGTGTCCTCAGATAAGCCGGATCCATCAGCCCTTTGGTTGGCACTGGCACAAAGTCACTGTCGGCTATAAACCGCCCCCGATCCGCAAAGGCCAGCCGCGACGCGTCTCCGATCAGGCGCCAGCTTTTGGCGCTGTCTGGGCCGAGACTGGCCAGATCATAGCCCTCGAGCATGCCTAGGATTTGCCCTACTGTCAGCGCCCCCGACGACGGCGGGCCCATCCCACAAACATCGTGATCACGGTAAGCTGCGCAAATGGGCGCACGTTCCTTGACCTGATAAACCGCCAGGTCAATCTCCGATAGCACACCGGGATTATCGGTTAGATTCTGCACGGTCGTAACGATATCTTGCGCGATTTGGCCAGTGTAAAACGTCTCTGAGCCGTTCTTGGACAGCATCCGCAACGTATCGGCATAGGCCTGATTTTGTAGCAATGTGCCTTCGGCAATCGGAACGCCCTCCGGTAAGAAATATTGCGCAGTTACAGGGTGGCGGACCAATCGCTCGGCATCTCGTGATACCAGACCTGCCAACCGGGGCGACACTTGGAATCCGTCTTCCGCAAGAACGATGGCTGCGTCAAATAAGCTCGCCCAGCGTTGTTTGCCCCAGCGGCGATGCATCTCGCCCAACAAAGCAGGTGTGCCCGGCGTGCCCACCGAACGCCCTCCGATAACCGCATCAAAAAAGCGCATCGGCGCACCATCAACGTCTTGAAAGAGCTGCGGCGTGGCGGCCAGCGGCGCGGTCTCGCGCCCGTCCAGCGTTGTGAGCGATGATCGCACTGCATCATACCAGACCAAAAACGCGCCACCACCCAACCCAGAAGATTGCGGTTCCACCAGCCCAAGCACGGTCTGAACCACCACCATTGCATCCGCGGCCGTGCCACCTGCGGCAAGAATGTCTGTCCCGGCTTGCACCGCCAATGGGTGCGCTGCTGAAACCATATAGCTTTGCGCAACAACTGTCTGACCCGCTGCCTTGGCCCTCAGAGAGGCAGCAACCACATCGGATTGCGCAGCCAGCTGTCCCGTCGTTGCGGCCTCTGGCTGCACCGCATCCGCTGCCTGCTGGGCCGATGCTTTTATTGAGATTAGAATGCATACAACGATCAAGACATATCGCATCAGTTTCTCCTTGGCCCAGACAAGGTTTTATCGCTAAGAGCCTTGCCTAGAAAATACGTCGTTTCCCGCAGGGTCAAAGCATCGACGGCACCACCTGATCAGGCGGGCGATGACCATCAGCAAATGTCTTGATATTGACGATCACTTTCTCACCCATCTCGATGCGGCTTTCGCGGGTTGCTGACCCCATATGCGGCAACAAGACGACATTGGGCAGCTCGCGCAAGCGTGGGTTCACAGATGTGCCATGCTCATAGACATCAAGACCCGCACCCGCGATCTCACCCGTGCGCAGCATCCGTGTCAGGGCATTCTCGTCAATCACCTCGCCGCGCGACGTGTTCACGATTACAGCATCCGGCTTCATTAACTTGAGCCGGCGCGCGTTCATCAAATGAAAGGTCGAAGGCGTGTGCGGGCAGTTGATACTTAACACGTCAACCCGCGCAACCATCTGGTCTAGACTGTCCCAGTAGCTGGCTTCCAGCTCTTGCTCAATCTCGGGGCGCAGGCGTCGGCGATTGTGATAATGCACCTGCATTCCAAAGGCCGCAGCCCTGCGCGCAACCGCCTGTCCAATCCGTCCCATGCCCAGGATTCCCAAGCGACGCCCCCCCACACGCCCCCCCAGAAAGGCGGTCGGTGCCCAGCCGTCCCACTCGCCACTTTGCATAACGGCAAGCCCTTCTCGCATCCGGCGGCTCACTGCCAGAATCAACGCCATGGTCATGTCGGCCGTGTCGTCGGTCAAAACACCCGGTGTGTTGGACACCAATATACCACGCTGGCGTGCCGTCGAGACGTCGATATTATCGACCCCTGCCCCATAGTTAGCGATCAGCTTCAAACGGTCACCCGCCTGGCCGATCATCGGGGCGTCAATCGTATCGGTTATGGTCGGCACCAAAACATCCGCCGATTTCATTGCCTCGACAAGCTGTGTTCGACTCATCGGGACATCATCATCCCGCAGCCTGACGTCAAACAATTCGCTCAGACGAGTTTCGACCTCAGCCGGCAACCGTCGCGTAACAACAACACTCAGACGTTCCATTGGCATTGCTGCACTCCTTACGCTTGGCCTGTGGACCATTTAGGGGCATGGTGACGGATGTCGGCAAGAGGCACAAGAACCTCTGCCATGTCTAAAGGCAACAGATGAGCAAAACCTTCTCTATACGACGGGCATACCAGCACATTTTGACTATTTGTGCGGTGCTGATCCTTGGTGGATCAGCGTTGGCACGCGACATAGGCCCTGTAACGGACCTGCCGTTGCCGCGTTTCGTGTCGCTCAAGGCCAGCAAAGGCAATGTTCGGCGCGGCCCATCGTTGACTCATCGGATCGATTGGGTGTTCCAGCGGCGTCATATGCCACTGCGCATTATCGCAGAACATGGCCATTGGCGCAGAGTCGAAGACCGTGAGGGGCTGGGCGGTTGGATTCACTATTCTCTGCTGTCGGGCAAGCGTACGGTCATCATCCAACAAGCTGATTTGATGCTACGCACTCGCCCCGACGCAGGCGCATCTGTAACCGCAGAATTAGAGGCTGGCGTCATCGCACGGCTTGGCAAATGTGGTCCCGAATGGTGCAAACTTGATTCTGGCGGGTTTCGCGGCTGGGCGCCCAAGGCGCGTCTCTGGGGCGTCGAGATAGCCGAAATCCGCGAATAGGCATCACCCACCGGTGGCTGCGATAAACTCTACTATCAAATGCGCCAACTCCGGGCCAACGTCCTCTTGCAGAAAATGGCCTGCAAGCGGCAGGACCACGTGAGGCTGGCCGAAAGCCCCTTTCATCCTGCGCTGAAACACTTTGTCCATGCCTGCCATGACCTTGTCATCCGCTCCAAACGCCGTCAGCAATGGCACTTTTAGTCGCTTTAATACCTCCCATGCAGCGCGATTGGGTGCAGCGGCTGGATCGTCCGGCTTTGATGGCACTAGCGTTGGAAACTGGCGCGCACCTGCAACATAGCGGTCATCAGGAAAGGGCGCATTATAGGCATCGACCTCTTGCGGGGTAATCTTGCGCACAGTACCGCCGTAAACGATACGTCCTGAATTGAATACAGGCACCGTCTGGGAATATTCTCGCCATGCCTCAAATGCGGGTCCCATAGGGTGATCGCCTGTCGGCAGCGCCGTATTAGCCACGACCACTCGGTCAAAGCGGTCCGGCATTTCGGCCAGCAGCCGTAGCCCTATCAATCCACCCCAATCCTGGCAGACCAGAGTGATCCCGCGCAGTTCCAGCCCCTCAAGCCATAACTGCATCCAATCCACGTGACGTTGATAGGTATAGTCGCTGCGCTTGATTGGCTTGTCAGACTTGCCAAAACCGATCAAGTCAGGCGCCACGACACGCCGTCCGGCAGCAACAAACACCGGGATCATCTTGCGATATAGGTAAGACCACGTTGGCTCACCGTGCAGACACAGGATCGGTGGCAGGTGACCTGGCCCTTCGTCTAGGTGATGCATGCGAAGCGTGCCGCCTTCAGTGTCCGGAATTTCGCTGTAGCAAGGCGCAAAATCATACCCTGAAAGATCAGAAAAGGCGGCATCAGGGGTGCGTATAGACTTCATGCTGTCCTCCGTTTGCGATACGGCAGGGTCAAAGCACAAGTAATCCGCCTGCCCTTATGAAAGGAAACTACGTCAGATGCACGCAATGTCCTACTCTCGTTTTGGTCCCGCCGCTGAAATCCTCGAGAAAATCACGATACCAACGCCGACGCCGCAGCCCGGCGAGGTATTGGTCGAACTCGCATTTTCCGGCGTTAATCCATCTGATGTCAAATCGCGCGCAGGCATGGCACCCGGCGTGATGAAACCCGCCTTTGAAAGGATTGTGCCGCACAGCGACGGCGCAGGCACCATCGTTTCCGTCGGCGAGGGTGTGGACCCAAGCCGAATGGGAACCCGCGTTTGGATCTGGAACGGCCAATGGCAACGCGCCTTCGGCACTGCTGCAACGCACATCTGTTTGCCCCAAGACCTCGCGGTTGCCCTACCTGATTCGGTGACGTTCGAAACAGGGGCCAGCCTTGGCATCCCGGGGCTAACCGCCTGCCACGCAGTCTTTGGGGGTGGCACGGTCGCAGGCCAAACGGTTCTGGTTCAGGGGGGTGCTGGCACTGTCGGCCTTCTTGCGGTGCAATTGGCCAAATGGGGCGGCGCAAAGGTTATTGCCACAACCGGCACGCAAGGTGCCCAAGCCGCCAGGACCGCAGGCGCAGATGCGGTGATCGACTATACGATGCCAGACCTTGGCTCGGCCATTCTTGATGCTAATGATGGAAAATTCATCGATCGCATCGTCGAAGTGGAATTTGGCATAAACGTCAGCACTGATGCAGCCGTGATCAAGCCCAATGGCATCATCTCGGTCTATGGCTCAGCAAAGGAAATGGCACCAGAACTGGATTTCCGCCCACTTTTGTTCAAAGCTGCCACAATCGATATCCAGTTGGTCTACCTGTTGCCTAAGTCAGAACGTAACGCTGCCATCGCGGGTTTGCATGAGGCTTTGGGTTCCGGTGCCATGTCTATCCCAGTCGCAACTACGTTTCCGCTGGCCCAATGCGCACAAGCTCATGAGGCCGTCGAGGCAGGCGGCCGGAGTGGGGCGGTTCTGATTGACGTGCAGGCCTGACAGGTCACGACTTGTCACAGCGCCTACATCAATGGGCATAGTCCACTTTTTGGGCATTAGGGGCTTGCGCGCATGATCCTCTCAGACTAGTTAATCCACCACGTTGGGATGTAGCCAAGTGGTAAGGCAACTGTTTTTGGTACAGTGTACCGTAGGTTCGAATCCTACCATCCCAGCCAACTTTCTTAGAGATACTCAAGAAAACAAAGGCTTAACCCAGCCCGAAACGACCTGTGTGTCACAGCATTCTGAAACTGTGACACAGGGTGTAACACATGGCCTTGCGCGCTACGCCCAAAAGCGGTGCGGTTCAGCCCGACGAAAACCCCGACAAAAACCCAAATATCACGCCGGCCCTTACTTGATGCGTAGAGGCCGGATGTTCTATTTCCGCAAACGCCTGCCAACAGGGCCATCAAATTCCGCTCCAAACCAATTTATCTGTCTTTCCTTGCGAACCCATCTCCCCCTCGACGCCGTGAAGCGTGCCGCAAGGCTGCTCTCGGTCTACGAGAAAAAGGAGATAGAATTCGTGGACGCCGTGACCAAAAAGAACTTGAGCCCTGAAATGACCAAAGCGGTGTTACTGGAAGCAATGCGCAGCGAATTGAGCGAGATAAGCGCTGACGTCAGACA
>JABITU010000190.1 GCA_018668195.1 Tateyamaria sp.
AGCTCTATCACGTTAGCCCCCAACACTTTGACCTGTTGTGCCTCAGCATCATGCCGCTTTCAATCTGAATGGTCTGCGCGTTCAGTAGAAGTTATGGCTTTTCTAGGACGATCCTACAACATAGGGTCTGGATAAGGGTGATACAGGGAACAACATGCGGCTGATTTGCCCCAATTGCGATGCACAGTACGAAGTTCGGGATGATGTCATCCCGACAGAAGGCCGCGATGTGCAATGTTCCAACTGTGGACAGACATGGTATCAGCACCATCCAAACCACATGCCGCCAGAACCAGAACCCACAGATCTGTCAGAAGATTACACCCAAGCAGATGACGCGCACACCCCAGAAGCGAAAAGTGTGAAAGAACCTGAACCTCAGCGGCGCAAGCTGGACCCTTCGGTCGCAGACATCTTGCAACAAGAAGCTGAACTGGAAAGTCAGGTGCGCGCGCGAGAAGCAACCAGCCTGGAAAGCCAGCCTGACCTGGGGCTGGACAGCACCCAAACCAAAGCGAGCCGCCAAGCGCGCGACCGCATGGCACGAATCCGCGGTGAAGACCCCTCAACTGAGGCCGAAGCGCCCCCAGACGCCACGGGATCACGGCGCGATTTGCTCCCTGACATCGAAGAAATCAATTCCACGCTACGCTCGGCCAGTGACCGACAATCCGCCATACCAACAGATCCCAACCAAGATCAGGCTCTGCAGGTTGGTCAAAAATCCGGCTTTCGCCGTGGGTTTGCCCTTGTTTTTGTTTTAGCGGTGGCTCTTGGGGCCGTTTACTCATTTGCACCACAAATCGCAAAATCGATGCCACAGGCCGATCCCTACATCAGCGTTTACGTTGCGCGAGTAGACAGCGCGCGGCAATGGCTTGACGGGCATGTCCAGAATGCATTGAATTGGCTTGACACAGTTGCGTCCACCAAAGCTCAATAACACAAAAACCGTCGTTGTGATTTAGAACCGGTCCAGCAGTCGCTTGAGATAATCCAGCTCGATATCCGGGCGCTCACCTTCACCCGAACGGCGCCGGATTTCATCCAGCAGATCGCGGGCCCGGCGATAGACGTCTTCACCCCGCAACAGCCCCTCATCAGTGCCAGTGCCACCATTTGACCCTGGGTCACGGCCCAGTGGGTCACTGGCTTCGGCTCTGCGGTTAGCGTCAGCTGTGCCTTGTCCCTGCTGGCCGGTTTGCTGCTCTTGTTGCATAGCCTCGCCTAGGGAACGCATGCCTTCGCGAAGGGCTTCCATTGCTCGCGATTGACTATCGAGAGCATCGGCGAATTTGCGTTGGCGCAACGCCTCTTCGGCGTCATCCATCGCTCGACCTGCCTGACCGAGCGCGTCGCGGGCAGCCTCGCCTTCCGGTGTACCTGCACCCGGCAGATTACGCTGTTGCCGGGAGAGTTCATCGCGCAAGGCCTGCTGACGATCTGCCAGAGATCCGTCGGCGCCCTCGCCTTGTTGATTTACATCGCCCCCTTGCTGGCCATCACCCTGTTCGCTTTGACCGTCGCCATCCTGACTGTGTTGATCGCCTTGCCCTTGGCCGCCACTGCGCCCTTCGTTACCTTGGCTTTCACCGGCTTGCGCATTAGGATTAAACTGTTCCTGCAGGTCGCGGAACGCACGATCGCTCAAGCCCTGCTGATCGCGCAAAGTCTCTGCCAAACCTTCCATCGCCTGCTCACCAGGACTTTGGTTGCCCTGACCCTCACCCTGGGTGACGCGCATATTTTCCAGCATTTCCTGAAGTTCCTGCAAGGCTTGCTCTGCCTCGGCCATTCGGCCCTGCTCCATCAACTCCTGAATGCGATCCATCATCCGCTGCAGATCATCTTGGGTCATTTGCTTCTGGTTTTGCGGGTCGCCCTGTTGGCCCTGTTTGCCGTTTTGCTGCGTATCCTGCTGAGCTTGCCGCGACAACTGATCCATGTAGTCATCAGTCGCCATGCGCAATTCACGCATCAGCTCTTTGATCTCTGCCGCGCTTGCCCCATCACGCATGGCCTGATTTAGACGATCCTTGGCACGCCGGAGCCGTTCCAGCGCACTGGTCAGATCACCCTCTTCGATCGCGAGGGCGAGATTCCAAAAATCTTGCGCCAAGTCCTCTTGTTGTTCGGCCGTCAGACCATAAAGGGCGAGTGTTTCCAGCCGCGTGATGGCGCGTCGCAGGCGCAACTGCTCGACCTCTTTTCGAAAAACCTCGTCTGGGCGATGGGCGACCGCGCGCAAGATCTGGCTGACGCGGGTGGCATTTCCACTGGCCCACAGCAGGTCACGGCGCTGTTCGATGATCACGGCAGCAAGGGGATCAAAAAACCTTCTGCCGGGAAGCACAAAGGAAACAGGTACAGAGGTTGCGACCTGTTCGGCCGCATCCAAAGCGGTCAGCGTGATGGTCACTGGCAGGTTGGCCCACGGATGTTGCGAAAAGTCCTCGATCAGGTTTTCTTGAAAATCTGATCGACTGCCTGCGACAGGCATGGGCAAAGATACCGTTATTTCAGAACGTGGGTCTGGTGCGATCGTCAACCCGTGCCGCCGATCAACATTGCGCAAATCAAGCGCGATCCGCGCCTCGCCCGCTTCCACGCCATAATCGTCGCGCGCGTCAAAGGGCAGTGACATTCTGCCCAAAGCGTCTGCATCCGGTTCACCCAAGGTGGATATTTCAGGGGCCGCGTCAGGTAATACAGTGACCGACCAGCTGCGCCCACCCGGGCCGTTCACGGCAATCTCGCCTGACTGATGGGCGGTAAAGTCTTGCTCTGGGTTCGAAGCGGCGTTCGGATCTGCGGTTTTGCCTGATACGGTTTCGGCCACTACAAGCGCCCCGGTCTCGCCATACAATCGCAAAGTGATCAGACTGCCAAGCGGCACTGTCAGCACATCTTCGGTGATATCATTAAGGTAGATTGTAGGCCGCTCGGTATAACGTGGGCTTTCCGCCCAGCCCTCCCAAACCGGTCCAGAGGCCAATCCGTTACCCGCCCCCGGCGCCATGTCTGACACTGAACCCACGCGCCAGATCGAGCCAAAGATCAATGCCACCACAAAGGCAAGCACCGCGACATAGCGCAGCGCGTAGGGATCGCGGTGCGCAATCCGCAAATCAGCGGGGACAGGGGTTGCGTCAGCCGCACGGGCAACCATACGCGCCTGATGCGCACGCCACACCACCAAAGAGGCCGGATCAGTTTTACCAATCGCCTGACCATCCATCAGCGCTTCGATCGGTCGGCCCGGTAACGCTTCGTCAAGGCGGGCCAATGCCGCCGCACGCGATGGGATGCGGAACCGTGTCAACGCATAGATCAACGCTGCCAGACCGGCAAACAAAGCCATCAGAGCGCCGACCCACACCAGCTCGATCATCAGGACATCTTGCAAACCCAACATCAGGGCCGCCAAGACAGAAAGGCACACCGTGACCAATGGCCACGTCGCTTGCCAAAGCCGTTCCACAAACATGCCCGCATGCGTCAACCGCACAGGCCAACGCACGGCGTTCAGCCCGTTTTGCGCATCACGCTGAGAGGAATAGGCCATTTACTTTGCATCCCTTGCCAGTGGCGTGATGCGCAAAATCGCCTAAAGCCACTCTGGGATGGTATCGCGATTTATCATTTCGTCAAACGTCGGACGTGGACGGATCACCGCGTATTGATCGCCATGCACCAGAACCTCGGGAATCAGGGGCCGCGTGTTATATTCACTGCTCATGACCGCGCCATATGCCCCCGCCGAGCGAAACGCGACAAGCGCGCCTGCCTGCATTTTGGGCATCATGCGCTGCTTGGCAAAGGTATCACCGGATTCACAGACCGGCCCGACGATATCAATTGGGCCCTGTTCGACCCCGGGCGCGGGCTCAACCACGGGGATGATATCGTGATATGCGTCATACATTGCGGGGCGGATCAGGTCATTCATCGCGCCGTCAATGATCAGAAAATCACGGCCCTCACCGGATTTGACATAGATGACTTCACTTATCATGCAGCCCGCATTGCCCGCGATCAGGCGGCCCGGCTCGATTTCGATCTCGCAGCCCAGATGGCCGACCGTTCGCTTGATCAACGCCCCATAGTCAGCGGGAAGCGGCGGCGCTTCGTTGTTGCGGGTATACGGAATGCCCAAGCCGCCACCCAGATCAAGGCGCCGGATGTTGTGGCCATCGGCACGCAGCACCTCGGTCAGCTCCGCTACTTTCTGGTAGGCCAATTCAAAAGGTGCGAGTTCCGTCAACTGACTGCCGATGTGAACATCAATGCCGATGATATCCAGATGATCCATCGCACCGGCCATGGCATACACCTCGCGTGCGCGCGCAATCGGAATACCAAACTTATTTTCGGATTTACCGGTGGCAATCTTGGCATGAGTTTTGGCGTCGACATCCGGGTTCACACGAATGGTGATGGGTGCAATGGTGCTCAGCTCGCCTGCGACACGGTTGAGCGTTTCGATTTCGGGCTCAGATTCCACGTTGAATTGGCGAATACCGCCTGTCAGCGCCATACGGATTTCATCAACGGTTTTGCCGACACCGGAAAAGACTATCTTGTCGCCGGGCACGCCAGCAGCCTTGGCGCGCGTATATTCACCACCAGAAACCACGTCCATCCCCGCGCCGGCATTGGCTAGGGTCTTTAGGATCGCTTGATTGCTTGCCGCCTTCATCGCGTAGCAAACCAAATGATCCATGCCTGCCAAAGCCTCATCAAAGAGAGTGTAATGACGCAGCAAAGTTGCTGTCGAATAGACATAGAACGGGGTGCCCACCTCCGCTGCAATATCTGCGATGGCGACGTCCTCGGCGTACAAGGCGCCATCTTTGTATAAAAAATAATCCATGCTATGCGCCATTTATCTGGGCGCGCAGCACAGATCAATCAGGCAATGCAGCACCTGACCCAAACATTAGTTTTTCATGCAGCGTTTTACGCCGGATCAACACCGGCGCTTGCCCGTCGTCTGTTGCCATTGAAACCGCTTATGCGGTGTTCGTTACGGTCGAGGCCACCTGAGTTACAGCGCCCGCGCCGCCAGATTGCTTTCTCGGCAGGTAACCGTCACTGAACGGGGCGGGACCTCAAGAATAAATAAAGCGGCAAGCCACAACTGACCCCTATGCCAAAGGTGGCAGGAATGGCCAAAAGCGCCAGCCAGTTGCGTCGTACCGCGACCTCAGAGATGATCCACACGGTCAGCGCCACGGCCGCAATAGTCAAATCCCAGACAAGGCCACTGCCGGCCGCGTTTACATGCCAAGCGTCGACCATTGCCATGATGTCGTAGCTATTCGTATTGAACCAAGTGACAAAGTAATACATCGGGTGAATTGCACCCCAAACGGTGAGGGCAAGGTAAATCATGCGTACAGGTGACATATTCAGAACACTCCCAAACCAACACTCAAGGGCCCCTTTGAAACGCCAATGGAGCCTCCGACATGCAGGCCTGTCGATCCAGCGTTAATGTCCAACTTGGAAGTTGGCTTAATCGGTTCTCCGTCAGCGCCGCAGGCGACAAGGCCTAACAGCGTAATAACACTCAACACTCGGCTCAAGATAAAACCTCTCTCCAACGGGTAACCTGTGCCCGAACTTGGACAGGTGCAGTGCCTCCGTATGATGTACGCGATGCGACCGAGTTTTTCACGCCCAAAACGTCAAAAACATCTTTGGAAATGCCATCATGCGCGGATTGCATCTGTTCCAACGTCAAATCGGGCAGGTCGCAGCCCTGTGCTTCGGCAAGGGCCACCAGCGATCCGGTAATATGGTGTGCGTCGCGGAAGGGCAGGCCCAAAACCCGGACCAGCCAATCTGCAAGATCGGTCGCCGTGCTGAAACCTGAGCCCGCCGCAGCGGCAAGGCTTTTACGGTTGGCAGTCATATCGCGCACCATCCCGTCCATCGCGGCAAGCGCCAGCATCCAGTTATCAGCGGCGTCAAAAACCTGTTCTTTATCTTCTTGCATATCCTTGGAATAGGCTAGGGGCAGACCCTTCATCACCATCATGAGCGCGGTGTTTGCCCCAAAGATACGGCCAACCTTGGCGCGGATCAATTCGGCAGCGTCAGGGTTTTTCTTTTGCGGCATGATGCTGGAGCCAGTCGAAAAACGATCTGACAGGGTTACAAAACGAAACTGAGCACTCGACCAAATCACCAACTCTTCGGCAAAGCGCGACAGATGCATGGCGCAGATGCTGGCCGTGCCCAGAAACTCGAGCGCAAAGTCGCGGTCACTGACGGCATCCAGTGAATTGGCCGCGGGCCTGTCGAACCCCAACGCTTTTGCTGTCATCTCTCGATCGATGGGAAAGGACGTTCCCGCCAGTGCCGCCGCGCCTAGGGGGCTTTCGTTCATCCGCGCGCGTGCATCGCGCACCCGGCTTAGGTCGCGACCAAACATCTCAACATAGGCCATCATGTGGTGGCCCCAAGTTACTGGTTGCGCGGTCTGCAGATGGGTAAACCCAGGCATGACCCAACCAGCGCCGACCTCTGCTTGATCCAGCAATGCTGCAATCAGTGACAAAATGGCGCCTTCTGCTGCATCCAGTTGATCGCGGACCCACAATTTAAAATCTGTTGCCACCTGATCGTTGCGGCTGCGCCCCGTGTGCAAACGGCCCGCCGGTTCACCGATCAGATCCTTAAGACGCGCTTCAACGTTCATGTGAATGTCTTCCAAAGCAGTGGAAAACTCGAACGTTCCGCCTTTAATCTCTGACAACACCGTGAGCAGGCCTTCCCGGATCGCTTCCACATCTTTATCTTGCAATATATTGGTCGCGCCCAGCATGGCGGCATGAGCACGCGAACCCGCAATATCTTGGGCTGCCATGCGCTGGTCAAACCCGATAGAGGCATTAATTGCTTCCATGATAGCATCGGGGCCAGCGGCAAAGCGGCCGCCCCACATGGTGTTCGCAGTTTTTTCGGTCATCGGATGGCCCCACTGAGGAAGAGACATGAAAAGAATAATCGCTGTTGCCATCTACATGGCCCTCGCCTTGGGCGCAATTCCTAGCCATGCCGATACTGCCGCCGCAGCATTGCGCACCGGGGATATGAAAAAACTGCTGTTCCATAGTGCTCCAAAACCTGTTCCCACCGTGTTATTTGATCTGGCCGACGGCGCAGGCACCCGCAGCTTGCAGGACTACGAAGGCAAATACGTTCTGTTAAACTTCTGGGCCACGTGGTGCGCACCTTGCCGCCATGAAATGCCCATGCTGTCAGCGTTGCAAACGCAGTTTGGCGGCGACCAGTTCGAAGTTGTAACAATCGCCACCGGGCGCAATTCTCCTGCGGGGATCAAAAAGTTCTTTAACGACAGTAAAATCGATAATCTGCCCCGCCATCAGGATCCGAAACAAAAGTTAGCCAGTCAAATGGGCGTTTTTGGCCTGCCAATCACTGTGATCATTGATCCCGAGAGCAAAGAGATCGCGCGACTGCGCGGTGACGCAGACTGGGCCAGCGAAAGCGCCAAAGCAATTATCAAGTCACTGATCAGCAGAGAATAAAGTTGACGCAGTGCTCATTAATATACGGCACTGCCTGCACCGTTCGAATTGTTCAGAACAAGGGACATTTTTGGTGCAAGATCAGCGTTGGGATCAATCCAATTTCAACCGCATCATCACAATTTCGTTGAATGGGTCAAACCCTAAGTTTTGCGCGGTCGTATAAGGCTGCCCTCTCGACTTTTGCATTCTGCTAGTAGCTCGTTGGTTCAGTCGTCTTGCGGTATTGCTCCAATATAAATATTCTTGCATTGGTAGCAATTTCGCGACGTCGCCAATACCTGCCAACACATTTTGATGTAATCACGCATCACTTCGCGTGTTGGACTGGCAAAGTTTCACTAAGGGACGTGCTATCCGTTGATTGCAAAGGGTTTTTTTGTTAGCTTTTCGCTAATAAAAAATAAACAGGCATGCAGGCAATGGTAGCGGGCTTTCGGGGCACATTTGTCATCTGTTCAACACAGACAAAAGTGGACGGCGTAAAAGCCGCTTCTTTGCAGTCACTAGCTGTGGGCGCGCAGTGGGTGTGGCACGGGAAAGCTGTGCGTGTGGATGGGCCGCAGGATATATTGCGTTTAGCTGGTGCACACGGGTCAAAGACGCTGCGGCGACGCGCCTCACGCATTGCACATCGTCTAGCCGGGTCAGAAATTGGTCGGAAACCCCGGAGCATTTGGGAGCCGGGTACAGACGACATCCTACTGAAACAAAACAGCTTTGTGGTCACCAATGGAATAAAAAGTTATAGCGTGACGGCAATCGAAATTGGTCATGGTTCACGGACATTGCTGATGTTTATTGATGATATTCCACCAAGCGGAATGCCGATGTGGGTAGTGGATCACAACATTACGCACGATCGCGGCCAAGCAGAAAGCCAGAGATCGGGTGGCGTCATCTGCTTCACGCCTGGCACAGCTATTGAAACCCCAACTGGGCCTCAGTTGATCGAAACCCTCCGTGAGGGCGATCAGGTCCAGACCAAGGACAATGGCGCGCAAGATATACTGTGGATTGGGAAACGCCACATGACCGGCGCACGCTTACTCGCGATGCCATATCTTCGTCCTGTGCTGATCACCGCTGGGGCTTTGGGTATCGAGCGCCCGGATCAAGCCCTGTTGGTGTCACCGGACCATCGCATGCTGTTCAAAGGTGCTATGGCACACAGCTTGTTTAACACCGATGAAGTGCTTGTTGCGGCCAAGGACATGGTAAACGACACAACAGTGAAAGTTGATTTAAGCGTACGCGAGGTGACCTATATCCACCTGCTCTTGTCAAACCACGAGATCCTGTGCGCCAATGGCGTCGAAATCGAGAGCTTTCACCCCGCCAACGCTGCACTAACGGCTTTGGACGACATTGACCGCGAACGCTTACTTTCGGGGTTGCCCGACCTAGAACACAATCCTCACACATATGGCGGTTATGCACGACGCAACCTGACTGGCGGCGAGGCTGCGATACTGCAGCACGCGAGCTAGGTGCCCATTCTTTGCATCTGTTCAATTCGCAGTAGATCCACAGGACCAAATTTCCACAATTAGCGAACCCAAAGAGCATTCCAAATAGCCGCTTGGGTTTGATCATGGCTCGCGACATGATCAGCTTCGGCTCCTGACCCATTAGCTTGGTTGATGCTGTCACGGCGGCAAGCTTCAAACTCGCAAACGGTGAGGTGTTTCATGGGCACTCTATTTTGGTTGCACTTAGAGCAAGTGGTGCGGCTTAGACCGTATTTTCTTAAAAACCATGGTGTGCCACGTGTTGATGATCGGAGGGTGCTCAGCGGCATAATCTTCTTCAGTCGCCATGGTCTGCACTGGTATGATGCGCCAAGGTAGTATGGCCAACACAAGACACTCTACAACCGTTGAAAGCGGTGGAGTGACATGGGTGTATTTGCTCGGATCATGGTGGGGCTCGCAGCCGAAGAGCCTGACAACAATACGATATCAATCCACGCAACTTATCTCAAAGCTCATCGCACAGCATCCAGCTTGTGTGCCAAAAAGGTGCTGCCGCTTCCTGATGGGACGCATCAACGGCGGTTTGAATACCAAATCGCATGCCGTGACCGACACGGTCAGGCGGCCCATTCAATTCTTCATGACCGCTGGACAGGTCAGCAACTATACTGGTGCTCATGCTTTTGCGAGTAGCCTTCCAGCAGCAGACTGGTTGCTGAGGGAACCGAGGGTATGATGCCGATTGCTACTGCGAGGACCTTGTAAATAATGGAATAACGCCCTGCATCCTGGAGCGAAAAACGCGCGATAAGGTAATCAAGTACGACAAGCGCAGATTACAAACGACAAAACCAAATTGAGAACATGTTTGGCCGCTTGAAAGATTGGTGACGCATAGCAACCCGTTATGATCGATGTCCGAAGGCATTCTTACCGGCCACCACTCTCGCTGCAACGTGATATTCTGGGCACGTGTCCTGAGCCTAGCAAACTCGTAGCATTTTCAAAGCCTGGTACCAATCGCTGTTGGCTCGATTAATTCGGCTTACCCACATTTCGAAAACCCACAGGATGCACAAGTCATGCACCCTTCGATCATCCGCATTTCATAACTGCCACAGCTGGGGCAGGACTTGCCGCGCGGCACGCTAGCGTGAACGGACTCTGCCTTAGGGTCAACCTTCAACCCCATGCCCTCGCCTGCGATAAAACCAGTTGCGATCATGTGTTTCTCGATCACGCCGCCGATCGCGGCAAGGATCGAGGGAATATATTTACCCCCCATCCAAGCGCCGCCTCGCGGGTCAAACACAGCCTTGAGCTCTTCAACAACGAATGACACGTCCCCTCCACGTCGAAAGACCGCTGAAATCATGCGCGTCAATGCAACGGTCCAGGCAAAATGTTCCATGTTTTTGGAATTGATGAACACCTCAAACGGGCGTCGACGCCCACCAATGACGACATCGTTTATTGTAATGTAGATCGCGTGCTCACTGTCGGGCCATTTGACCTTATATGTGTTCCCCTCCAGCGCCGATGGCCGGTCAAGAGGCTCGGCCATATAGATGACGTCACCATGAGGCTGCATTGGCTCATCCTCACCTGTTGCGACAACTGATGGCTGGGGCGCGTTGCCGTACAAAAGCCAGTCAGCGGTTACTTGAAAATGTGCAGCAGCCAGATCAGCCCCTTCTTTTGATAGGGGTGAAGCGTCTTTCACCCAATTTAAATATCGCGAAAGCGATACGCCAAGCGCTTCGGCAGCAGCAGACTGCGTCGAAAATCCGGCCTTTTCCTGCGCCCATTTCAAGCGTTCTGCCGCAGATGCAAAGTCCGGCATCTCTGACTCACTGTTCGCGGAAACACTTAGCACCGATCCTGTCACATCATTTGGCCGATAGGTCGTGCACCCCTTACACCCTTGATCCCAGGCCGCCATATACACGTCCTTGAACGCATCAAAACTGATGTCTTCGGGGCAATTGATCGTCTTAGAAATGCTCGAGTCGACCCATTTCTGCGCTGCCGCCTGCATCTTGACGTGATCCAGTGGGGCGAGCGTCTGGGCATCCACGAAATGATTGGGCAATGGCACATCACCGAACTTGTCGCGCCACATCTGGACGGCATAATCTACCACTTCCTCTTCACTGCGAGACCCGTCTTTTTGCAAAACCTTGCGCTTATAGGCATAAGCAAAGACAGGCTCGATACCACTCGAGACATTCCCGGCATAAAGCGAAATTGTTCCCGTCGGCGCGATCGAGGTCAGTAAGGCATTGCGAATGCCATTCTGTGAAATTGCTGCGCGCACATCATCGTCCATCTGCTGCATCGCACCACTGGCAAGGTAGCCCTCTGCGTCAAACAGTGGGAACGCGCCCTTCTCCTTCGCCAATTGCACCGAACTCAGGTACGCGGCGCGGGCAATTGCGTGCAACCAGCGCTCCGTTTGACGCGCCGCTGCGTCGGATCCATAGCGCAAGCCCAGCATCAACAACGCATCGGCAAGTCCTGTAACGCCAAGCCCAATCCTACGCTTGGCAGCCGCTTCGCGCGCCTGTGCCTCAAGCGGAAACTTCGACGCATCCACGACATTGTCCATCATCCGAACGGACGTGCCCACAAGATCAGCCAACAGTGCCTCATCCAGAACAGCAGCTTTCTCAAATGGATGTGAAACCAACCGCGCAAGGTTGATCGACCCCAGCAAACAGGCCCCATAAGGTGGCAACGGCTGCTCACCACAGGGGTTAGTCGCCGCAATCGTCTCGCAATAGTTCAGATTGTTGGCGGCGTTTATCCGATCAATAAAGATCACGCCGGGTTCGGCGTAATCATAAGTTGCTTTCATGATGCCATCCCACAGCGCACGTGCCTGCACGGTCCTGTAGACTTGGCCTTCAAACACTAGGTCCCAAGGTCCATCGGCCTTGACCGCTTCCATAAACGGGTCGGTGATCAAGACGCTGACGTTAAACATCCGCAAGCGAGCTGCATCAGATTTTGCAGTAATGAAATCTTCGATGTCGGGATGATCACAACGCATCGTTGCCATCATCGCGCCGCGACGCGACCCTGCCGACATGATCGTTCGGCACATCGAATCCCAAACATCCATGAAAGACAGCGGGCCCGATGCATCTGCCGCCACGCCCTTGACGCCTGCACCCTTTGGCCGAATGGTCGAAAAATCATAACCAATGCCACCGCCCTGTTGCATAGTCAGAGCGGCCTCCTTCAGCATCTCAAAGATACCACCCATGCTGTCAGGGATTGTGCCCATGACGAAACAATTGAACAAAGTAACAGAACGGGCTGTGCCCGCACCGGCTGTAATGCGCCCGGCAGGCAGAAACTTGAAATCCTCGAGGGCGGAGTAAAACTTGTCTTCCCACTCCGCGGGGTTTTCTTCGACGCGTGCAAGATCCTGTGCAATCCTACGCCAGCTGTCTTCAACCGTTGCATCGATGGCGGTACCATCGGCCTGTTTGAACCGGTATTTCATATCCCAGATTTGTTCGGCAATCGGCGCGGCAAAGCGTGTCATTCAAGACCCCCTCGATGAGGGCCGAATCCATCGGCCCATTATCAGGAAATAAAGGTAGCTCAAACAACATCAAATCGCCACAACAATCCCTATACATTGCACATTCAGTCATACGCGCTACAATACCGAGTGTGGCTTGGGGACGACTCTGTGGATAACTACATCAACCTGATCAAACTTTCTGTGGGCAGCGAAACCATCGAAGACCTCGCCGCCTGGCAGGCCACCAAACGTGCGCAAACGACTGACGGACTGCCCCGTCACATCACCCGCATGTGGCCAAAGCGCGAGGCGGAAATTCTGAATGGCGGTTCAATTTTCTGGGTGATCAAGGGTGTTTTGACATGCCGCCAACGCATTTTGCGGCTTGACGAATACACAGGCCAGGACGGCATCCGCCGCTGCGCCATAGTCTCAGATCCACAATTGGTGCGCGTGCAATCTGCCCTGAAGCGCCCGTTTCAAGGCTGGCGATACCTCAAACCCGGTGACACGCCGCCCGATCTACCCGAAGGGCGCGCTAACGAAGACCCATTACCTGTCGAGCTGAACCGCGCCTTGGCCGAAATCGGCATCCTTTAAAACACTAAGCGAAAAACTTGAAACACCTAAAACTGCCTGAAGGCAAAGCTTTCAATGCGTTAGATTCCGCTCTGTGTGTCAAGTATTTGGTTACACACTATGAGCACCACCAGAGATCTCGCGCGTCTTTTTAGCGGTGATGGCAATATCACTTGGCCATGACCGCCCTTTCCTATGTAAACAAAAATGCTGACTGTGTCAGGCCAGCTTGCTCAAAAGGCCATCCAGAGCACCGATATCATCATCACTTATTTCAGCCAAACGGCTGCGCCATAAGGTTGCCTGACTGGCTAAAATCAACCCATCCGACAGTATCTTGAGGTGGTTTGCGCTAAGCGTCGCACCGCTTGACGTAATATCAGCAATGGCCTCGGCTGTTCCGTTGGCAACCGTGCCTTCGGTCGCACCCTGACTGTCAACGATTGCATAGTCAGCGACACCTGCATCACGTAGGAATTCACGCACTAGCCTGTGATACTTGGTCGCAATTCGCAACCGAAACCCATGCCGTTCGCGGAACATCGCGGCTGCTGCATCAAGATCATCGGTCAGGTCCACATCGATCCAGCCGCACGGCACAGCCAAAATCAGATCTGCATGGCCAAAACCCATCTCTTCAACAGCTTCAACCTGACTGTCCCACAAGGGCAATTTTTCATGGATCAAGTCTGTTCCAGTAACACCCAGATGAATTCGGCCAGCCGCCAACTCGCGCGGAATCTCTCCAGCCGACAACAGCACCAGCGAAACACCATTAACCCCCGAAACGGACCCCGCATATTCGCGATCAGATCCAGAACGGCTGAGCGTCACTCCGCGATCCGCAAACCAGTCAAAGGTCTTTTCCATCAGTCGACCCTTGGACGGAACCCCAAGTTTAACAGTCATGCGTCACGCTCCAATTCCACGAGCAGCCCGGGGCGCAGCACGCCGCCAACCGCTGGAATTTCGCGCCCCTGTCCCAAACGGCGGGTCAGCGCGTCGTAGCGCCCGCCCGATGCAACAGCTGGCAGATCAGGCTGAGCCTCTGCATAAAACCCGAAGACAAAGCCGTCGTAGTACTCCATCGACGTGCGGCCAAAGCTTGCCTCAAAGACAAGCCTTTCTACATCGATATCGCGCCGTTCCAACGCCTCTATCCGTGTCTCTAACCGGGCGACTGCAGACGAAATAGAGGGCAGTTGGGAGGTCAGTTCATGCAGTTGTTCGACGGCCTTGGGCAAGGTCACGCGCATGGTCAAAAGTGCCTCAAGCCCGTCCATTTCCGAAGCGCTGATCGGAGGGCTTGCTGCGTCAGTGCGCAAGGCGTTGATCCGTTCCTCGATCTCAGCGGCACTGCGCAGGCCGGTCAATGGCGCGTCGACAGTCGCGGATCCGACCAGCAATGCAGCACGGCTCTGTGGTATCGCGACGCGTCCTGCAAACCTATCAAGCAGCGCCCGAAACCGGCGCGGTCGCCAGATGTGGCGACGCAAAGCTGCTTTGCGACGTTCGGTGGTTTGCAACCCATCCACAGCGGCAGTCAGGATACCGATATCACCAGTTGCTGCGCGCAGGTTCAGGTGGGCGACTGCGTTAGACATAAGTGCGAACACCTCGGCATCCGCACTAGCCGGGTCTGCCCGGTCAAATATCTCGTAGCCTGTTTGCAGATACTCATTGGCACGGTCCGCATGGTCTTCCTGCCGCCGAAACACGGTGCCTGCATATGTATAGCGCGCAGGTTCCGCGCCCTGCGCCATGTGCATCTGCACAACCGGCACAGTGAAATCAGGGCGCAGCATCTGTTCGCCTCGCAATGCGTCACTCGTCACATAAGCGCGGCTTCGAATATCTTCGCCATAGAGATCCAGCAAAAGCTCGGCTGATTGCAGAACCGGAGGTTCGACAATCACGGCCCCTTGCGCGGCAAAGCCATCGCGCAGCGCCATCGCTCGGCTGCGTGCGGCACTCATTGACCCAAAATCTCTTGAACTTTTGCCAGCATCTCACCCCGAGCCACTTCGAATTGGCTTGGGTTTTCGACCCATTCGTCGTGGGTGGCCGTTTCCGCGATCTTGGCACCTAGGATCAAATCCTTGATCTGGACCACACCGCGCTCTCGTTCATCCCCACCTTCAATAATCGCAACCGGACTGCCGCGTTTGTCGGCGTATTTCAACTGGTTACCAAAGTTCTTGGGATTACCCAGATACACCTCGGCCCGGATACCCGCATTTCGCAGTTCGGCAACCATCGCCTGATAATCGGCCATGCGGTCACGGTCCATCACCGTCACGACGACTGGGCCGGGCGCTTCTGAACCGGTGCGACCGGTGGCGCGCAGAGCGGCCAGCAAACGGTCAACCCCGATAGAAATGCCTGTCGCGGGCACTTCCTGACCGGTGAAGCGCTTGACCAGATCATCATATCGGCCACCGCCAGCAACGGATCCAAAGTTGCGTGGGCGACCTTTTTCATCCGTAACCTCAAAGGTCAGTTCCGCCTCATAGACCGGACCTGTATAATAACCAAGGCCACGCACCACCGAAGGGTCAATGACAACACGGTCAGCGCCATATCCTGCGGCCTGCAACAAGTCGGCAATCGTCTGAAGCTCGTTCACGCCGGTCGTTCCGACCTGTGAGCCCGCGACAAGCTCGCGCAAGCGGGTGACCGTCGCAGCACCGTCGGCACGTTTTGCATCCATGAATCCCATAACGACTTCGGCTTGTGTCTCGTTCAGCCCGGCCCCTTCGGTGAAATCGCCACTTTCATCTTTGCGCCCCGCACCCAGTAAGGCTCTGACACCGTCTGGCCCAAGCCGGTCAAGCTTGTCGATGGCGCGCAGAACGATGCCGCGTTCAGCTTGCTTGCTGTCACCGGCAAGACCTGCAACCTCCATCACTCCGTTCAGCACCTTGCGGTTGTTGATACGGATCACATAATCACCACGCGCAATGCCCACCGCTTCCAACGTATCAGAAAGCATGGCACAGATCTCGGCGTCAGCGGCCATGCTGGCTGTTCCAACAGTATCTGCGTCACACTGATAAAACTGGCGGAACCGCCCCGGTCCCGGCTTTTCGTTGCGCCAAACCGGCCCCATTGCATAGCGGCGATAGGGGTTGGGCAAATCATTGCGGTGCTGCGCATAGACGCGCGCCAGCGGAGCGGTCATGTCATACCGCAACGCCAGCCAGTCGCCATCCTCTTCCTGCCAAGCAAAAACGCCCTCGTTCGGGCGATCCACATCTGGCAGAAATTTGCCCAATGCCTCGACGGTTTCTACCGCGCTCGTTTCCAGCGCATCAAAGCCATACCTATGGTACACCCCAGCAATCACCTGCAACATTTCGGCGCGTTCTGTGACATCCTTGCCGAAATAATCGGCAAATCCCTTGGGCGTCTGGGCCTTTGGGCGCGGGTTTTTTTTGGGTTTGGCCATCGTGCGGCTCCGATTGATCTACGCGGGCGGGATAGCCTACGCCGCGAAGGGGGGCAAGGCGCACATCCGCCTTGCACCGCGCGCACACTTGCCCCACATCAGTAAGCAGGAGAGACAGATGCAAGAACTTGAAGAACAAATCGCCCATTTGACCAGAACCGTCGAAGACATGTCAGATGTTGTTGCGCGTCAAGAGCGAGAAATCGTTGTGCTCACACGCAGGGTACAGATGCTTATGCAGCGCGAGGGCGCACGCGAGGCCGAAGGCGGCGGCGGTGTAATCACCGGCGACGAACGACCGCCCCATTATTGAACTTCGGCGCGCAATTTTGAAATATATGGCAGCCTTATACGAAAGAGGTGCTCTTGATGTTTCTGGTATTTCGCCAGAAGCTTTAGGTGCTGCGTATTTTTTCAGGCGTTCTATCAAACGCTAAAAAGTATCTCTGCACAAAATTGTTCGCCCAGCGGCAGGCCGGGCAGCGCCCACCCTGCCCCACAAAAGGGCGCTTTTAAAATTTGGCAAAATATTGAACCGTATGCGGTTTTGGTAAGCGCCATGCACATAAAGCTGCTGGTATGGTGACCACCTTGCGCGGCTCAGCCCTTGCCCTTCCAAGGCACAAGAAGCCGTTCGGCCCAACGCATAAGCAAGTCAATGCTAAATCCGATAATGCCAATCAGGATTATTCCCATGATCACGATATCCGTGTTTTGGAATTTTGAAGCAACCATGATCATCATGCCTGCCCCCTTTTCAGCAGCGACCAGCTCGGCGGCGACAACCGTGCCCCAACACACCCCCATCGCAACTCGTGCACCGGTAAATATCTCGGGTAAGGAATTGGGCACAATGACATACCGCATGATCTGCGTCTTGCTAGCCCCAAGTGAATAGGCTGCATGGACCTTGGAAATCTTGACGCCACTCACACCAGACCGGGCCGCAATTGCCATGATCCAAAGCGCCGCAAGAAACAGCAGGATAATCTTACCCGTCTCGCCAATCCCCGCCCAAATGATAACAAGCGGGATCAATGCCAGGGGCGGCACCGGGCGCATGAATTCCACGATCGGATCAAACCATCCACGAAACCAGTTGCTCAGCCCCATTGCATAGCCCAGCGGAATGCCCACGAGCGCGCCAAAGAAAAAACCAACGACAACCCGGAACAACGAATAGCCCAAATGCTCCCACAACGTGGAACCGCGGAATCCTTCGCTCGCAATTTCACCGATGCGCACAACGACGGCCTCAGGCGAAGGCAACCAGATCGGCTCCATCTGCCAGCCCTTACTGGGTTGAATGTTGGGCGTGCCTTTATCGGTGATGGTCACAGTGCCCCACCCGACATCAACGCTGTCACGCGGCGCAACCTTTTCACCGTTGATCTCGATTAATATGGCGCCTTCGCCCCGTCCAAGTTCATCGTTTCGATCAACACGCAAAAGCCCAGAGCGCCACATACCGATGGCAACACTGTCGTTCTTGGCCCACCCCTGTCCGGGATCCACCTCGGGGGCGTCTGTGCGGGTGTCTATCGGATGCACCAGTACAGTGACAGTAGCAGTATCCCGGTCATTTCCGGCCTGTGCGGTGTATTCAAAAGTGCCCGTGCCCTCAAAAGGGCCAGGCGCATGCAGGAAACTCGGCAACAGGGACGATCCGGTGAACATCCCCCAGAGCACGAAAATGGTCAAAATCGAAATGAACGAAGCTGCCCTGTTTGGTGTTACGGCGCTTTCATCGCCAAAGGTCACGGTTTTGAGCGAGCCATAATCGGAAATCGCCCTGCGCTGCGCTATGGCTTTGACAACGAAAAAAGCGACCACAAAGATCACAACGTAGATCAGAAAGGGGATCATGTTGCTGCCTCCGTCCGGCCCATAATTTCTTCTTCCATGTCCCAAATCATGCCCAGAATTTCCTCTCGGCGCTGTGCAAACTCGGGGTGTTTTTTCACCTCGCGCAGATCAGCATCAACTCCCATCTCGGCAAAGGGCAACCGGTATTCCTTGTGGATGCGGCCGGGACGCGGCGCCATGACCAACAAACGCTCACCCAACAACAATGCCTCTTCAACAGAATGGGTGATCAGTATGATCGTCTTGCCGGTACCTTTCCAAAGCTGCAGGACCAGCGATTGCATCTTTTCGCGGGTCAGCGCATCAAGCGCGCCCAACGGCTCGTCCATCAAGATAACATCCGGGTCATTGGCCAGACAGCGCGCAAGGGCAACCCGCTGCTGCATACCCCCCGACAGTTCATAAACGGCCTTTTCCTTGAAATCCTGCAAGCCGACGACATCCAGCAAATGGTCGACGACCTCGGCCTTGTCGCGTTTGGGCATGCCTTTCATTGACGGCCCAAACCCCACGTTTTCGCGCACGCTCATCCACTCGAACAAGGCACCTTGCTGAAAAACCATGCCGCGTTCGGCATCGGGGCCGTCAATCTCGTGACCGTTCAAAATCATTTTGCCATCGGTCGGGGCCAGAAAGCCTGCCACGATGTTCAGTAATGTCGTCTTGCCGCAACCCGAAGGGCCTAGCACGCTCATCAGCTCGCCCGCCTTGAGGTCAAGCGAGACGTCTTTTAACGCCTGCACTGCTCCGCCATCGGGCAGATCAAAGCGCATCGAAATACCTTGAATAGAAAGTCCGGACATCGGTTCCCACCTGTCACTTGCGCCGTACTGGCGCTTGTGGGCAGGTTTCACCCTACCTCAATATCAAAAAAAAAGGGCCCGCGCACGACAAGCACACGGGCCCGATCAGATCTCGCTACTTGATCGCGCTCAAAGCGTCTGTGTTGACGGTGGCTTCGTAGCTGTCCAGTGCACTGTCGATTGAACCCGCGTTGACGAACACGTCCGCCACACCCTTCATAAAGGTCGCCGCTGTTCCACCGAGCCATGCGCCGCTCAGCTGCTCTTCAACTGTGGGGAACTTGAACGTCGCCAGCGTGGATGCTGTGGCATCTTCATCCATACCGGCATCCTTGGCGATGACGGGCAACATTTTCGCGTGGTTTGCTTCGTCTGCCCACATTGCGTTGGATGCGGCTGTCACGGCCAGGAACTGGCTCAGCATCTCGCCTTCTTCAGCGATAAAGTTAGCAGGCGCAGTTGTGGCGTCGAACACCAGAATGCCCAGCTCTTCTTTTTCTGCGCCGGTCAGAAGCACATTACCGCTTTCTTTCATGCGGCGCAGCGCGCCACCCCAGCCACAGGCCATGTCAACAGAGCCTTGCGCCAATGCTGCTGCACCTTCGGCCGGGGCCATGTCGACCACGTCTAGCGACGCCAAATCCACGCCGAAGTGGTTCATCTGGCTTAAAAACCCATAATGGGCGGCGGTGCCCAGTGGCACAGCAACTTTCTTGCCGGCCAGCTCATCTGCAGAGTCTTTGTCGATCTCCAGCGCGGACGCAACAACACAGTTGTCGTTTTCGGAATAGGAAACCGCCACGTCGACAATTTGGATATCCTGACCAGCAGAAGCAGCAACCACGAAGGGCGGCACACCCTGCGACACAGAGATTTGCACATCGCCCGACGCCATCGCTGCAGACATCGCAGTGCCAGTGTCAAAGCTCACCCAGTTAATCTTGGTGCCCATTGCTTCTTCGTACATGCCGGTTTCTTTGGCGTACTGAAAGGGCATGGGCCACTCAAGGAAGTAGGCAACGGTGATTTCACCGTGGCTCGCTGCGAAAGCGCCTTGGGCACCCGCCAGCATCGCTGTGGCCGCGACGGCACCCATAAGCTTCGATTTAAATGTCATTTTTGGTTCTCCCGTTTGTCGCACAGTCATGAATGCTGTGCGTATAAGATTAGTTCG
>JABITU010000191.1 GCA_018668195.1 Tateyamaria sp.
ACCTAAAACAGGATAGAAAACATCATGTTAAAGAAACTTCTGGGCATCGCACCTACCCCAACTGAAGACGGCGCCTTTGCACCGTCGCGCCTGGCGCTAAAACTGGCAACCTCCACCAAGACTGATTACGACGGCGGGGCTTACGCCAAAACATGCGCAGGCAAAAAGAACCGCGTGCTTATGGTCTGCACAGAGCAACGCAACATGACGATGGCCAACGGCAAAAAATTCTCGACGGGGAACCACCCTGTCGAGATGGGGTTGCCGATGCTGCATCTGATGAACGCAGGGTTCGAGATCGACGTTGTCACGCCAACGGGTGCGCCCGTTGCGATCGAAGAATGGGCGATGCCCGCAGATGACGCGGACATCCAAAAACTGTACCGCGACTTTGCCGTTGCGTTTCGGAACCCCAGCAGCCTTGCCGATTTCGCCGCAACTGGCATGGCAGACGACACAGCCTACGCAGCCGTCTTCATCCCCGGCGGCCACGGTGCGATGCTTGGTTTGCCGGATAATGCAGATCTTGGAAAGGTGCTTCATTGGGCGCACAATTCGGGCCTTCATACCCTCGCGCTTTGTCACGGGCCCGCAGCCTTGCTTGCAGCAAAGAATAACGCTGGTTTCTTGTATGACGGCTATAAGATCACTGTCTTTCCTGATGCGGTGGACAAGCAAACGCCGATGATCGGTTATTTGCCCGGGCCGATGCCATGGTGGGTATGCGAAAAGCTGACCGCGCTTGGTGTGGAAACCATCAACAAAAAGGCCGATAACTCGACCCACGTCGACCGTCGTCTTGTCACAGGTGCAAGTCCGCAAGCTGCGAATAACTTTGGCAGACTAGCTGCCGAAACTTTATTAAAACGCACCGACGCGAATTCGTAGATCAAAGGCACACATCATGACTGATACAAAGGGGCCGCAATATGACCGCTGAATTCATGCTCATTACCTTTTTGCTCTTTCTTGCAGGGGCAATTGCTGTGCCGATGGCATCAAGGCTCGGGCTTGGATCGGTCCTTGGTTACCTAATTGCGGGAATCGCGATCAGCCCGATCTTGGCCGTGATGGGGACCGATGTCGTGGCGCTTCAGCACTTTGCAGAGTTCGGTGTGGTCATGATGTTGTTCCTTATCGGGTTGGAAATGAACCCGCGTGAGCTGTGGGAGATGCGAAATAAGATCTTCATGCTGGGGGGGCTACAAATCGGCCTAACCACAATTGCGGTGATGGCCATTGCGATGGCGTTCGGACAGCTTTGGACCGTTGCATTGGCGATAGGTTTGGTTTTTGCGCTGTCGTCTACAGCCATTGTGAACCAGACCTTGAAGGAAAAAGGGCTTTCTCGATCGGATGGTGGCAAATCAAGCTTTGCGGTGTTGCTTGCACAAGACATTGCGGTGATCCCGATGCTCGCCTTGGTGCCGTTATTGGCGATGCCAGAATTGTTGGACACCTTGCACCACGGCGATGATCACGGTAGCGGTCATGGTGAAACATTGAACCTATCGCTTGTTGAAGGGTTAAGCGGTTGGCAAACGGGCCTTGTCACTTTGCTGGCAATTGGTGCGGTCGTTGTTTTTGGTCAGTATATCGTCACGCCATTGTTCCGCTTCGTTGCCCGCGCGCAGCTGCGAGAGTTGTTTGTCAGCACCGCGTTGATGGTTGTCGTTGGCATAGCGTTGCTGATGACAATGGTGGGGCTATCGCCTGCTTTGGGCACATTCCTCGCTGGTGTGGTTTTGGCCAGCAGTGAATATCGCCACGAGTTGGAAAGCGACATTGATCCGTTCCGCGGGCTGTTGTTGGGTGTCTTCTTTATTACCGTCGGCGCTAGCATTAACTTTGGCTTGCTTGCAAGTAGCCTGGGCACAGTCGTCGGGTTAACCGTCGGCCTGATCGCCTTGAAAGCGGGTGTGCTGCTGTTGCTAACCTATATTTACAAGCTGAATGGCGCGGACCGCTGGCTATTTAGTCTTGGCCTCGCCCAAGCTGGCGAGTTCGGGTTTGTCTTATTGTCATTCACTGTTGCGAATGCGGTGATCCCCGGTAGTGTCGCTGATGTCCTGTTGCTGGTCGTGGCCTTGTCAATGCTGCTGACACCCGCTCTGTTCATCGTCTACGACCGCATCATAGCACCACGTTATGCCACAACGCAGAACCAAGAAGCCGACGACATTGATAGTGAAGCTAACATCATTATTGCAGGTCATGGTCGTGTCGGGGGTATTGTAAATCGGGCTGTAAGTGCGGCGGGCTATGACACAACCGTCGTAGATTATAGTAGCGAACAGTTGGACATGCTCCGCAAGTTCGGGATGAACGTCTACTTTGGCGACGCATCCCGTGCGGACCTTCTAGAAGCCGCAGGGATAAAAGAAGCAAAGATGATCGTCATTGCTATCGATGGCAAAGAGACGACAACGGCTTTGGCCCGGTACGTTGTTGAAACCTATCCAGATGTGCATGTGGTCGCGCGTGCACATGACAGAAACCATGTCTATGATCTTTATGCGGTCGGTTGCCGCGACATCATCCGCGAGACCTATGACAGTTCAATCCGCATGGCGCGATCCGCGCTTGAAGGGTTGGGAAATGCTCGCGCCGATGCAGAGAAAATGATGGCGGCGTTTGAAGAAGTTGATCGCGAATTGATGCTTGAAACTGCAAGCTTGCACGACATGAACGTCCCGATCGCTGAGAATGAAGCTTTTATCAGCAAGGTTAAAGAGATGCGTGGCGAATGGGAAACCCAGTTGCAGGGACGCATGCAGGCGGCGCGTTCTGACAAGGAAGCCTAACTATGTCCCAAGCGGTGTTTTTGACGGGCGGTTTGATGCGCCATGTAGCAACGATGTCGTTGACAGCCTCTGTTGGTATCTTGGCGATATTTGCAGTAGATTTTGTTGATATGGTCTTCATCGCGATGCTCGGCGAGGCAGAGCTTGCTTCGGCCATAGGATATGCCGGAACGCTGCTATTTTTCACCAATGCGATCAATATTGGCCTATCGATTGCAGCAGGTACTTTGGTCGCACAGGCACTTGGTCGCGACGACGAACAGGCCGCACGTGAACATGCGACTTCAGTGGCGCTATTCGCTTTGATAATCTCTGTGGCGATACCCATCGTTGTACTTTCAAATTTGGCCGCGCTGTTGGGATGGTTAGGCGCTGAAGGCGAGACCCTCGCATTCTCGATCCGGTACTGTTCTGTCATTCTACCAACGATGTTCCTGATGGGGTTAGCTATGACGGCCATGGCGGTGTTGCGCTCGCATGGCGATGCCAAGGTATCTATGTATGTCACATTGTTTGGCGGCATCGTGAATGCAGTGCTTGATCCAATCTTGATCTTTGGTTTTGATCTAGGACTGGAAGGCGCGGCCTATGCTTCTGTCATGGCGCGTCTCACCATGGCGGTCGGTGGCATCTGGTACGTGATCCGCGCGCATCGCGGCTTTGAAAAACCATCCTTCGCCTTGGTAATCCGCGACACCAAAGAGGTCTCGGCCTTGGCTGGACCCGCCGTTTTGACGAACCTTGCAACGCCCATCGGAACAGCAATAATCACGCGCGAGATGGCCAAATTCGGGACCGAGGCCGTCGCTGCTATGGCCGTCATTGGCAGGCTTACACCCCTAGCCTTTGCTGCAGTGTTAGCATTGTCTGGTGCAATTGGCCCCATCGTCGGCCAAAACTACGGTGCGGGCCAATTTGAACGCGTGCGTGGCGCTTTCAAAGCGGGGCTGGTCTTTATCACTGTCTATGTGATCAGTGTCACGATCCTGCTGTTCTTCTCTCGAACCTTCATTGCGGATTTGTTTGAAGCCAGCGGCGAAATGCGCGACTTGATTTTCCTGTTCTGTGGCCCTCTCGCGTTGTTCCAGATCTTCAACGGCGCGATATTTGTATGCAACGCGAGCTTTAATAATCTCGGGCACCCCTACTACTCAACGGTTGTGAATTGGGGGCGGCATACTCTTGGTACCCTGCCATTTGCGCTTGCAGGAGCAGCCATTGCGGGCGCCAGTGGCGTCTTAACTGGTCAAGCTGTTGGTGGTGTCATCTTTGCCGTTATCGGGACAGCCTTGGCATGGCGGCTTACAGGGTCTTTGCAATCTAATAAAGAAATCGACGAATTTGCTAAGCATCAAAATGTGCATCAAGTGACCATACGGCGAAATTGGTAGCGAGACTTTAATCTAAACCCAATCAGAAGCCGCTCAAAACTTGATTTCACCTCAAGATGCGCAAACTCAGGTTCTGTCGCAAATTTTGGTAAATTGCGGGTTCAAGCATTGCTCTGGACACAGTTATCCAGCGAGCGCCGCGAATTGCTGGAATGCGGATTGGCCCGTCGCCTTGAATTGTCGTTTGTGGATCATGTGCGCGACTTCGATGCCTTGCAGTGTTGCCGATGCTGAGTTGAAAGACTTGAAGCCTTTCATTTGCTTGGTCAGTTTTTTGATGAACCTGTTCTGTTCGCACAAGTGCAGAGAATACAACGCAAGGCAGAAGACCAAAGAAGCAAACTTTAGCCCAACCGCCGATAGAACCAATATGGAATACTGGGACAGAGTAAACTTTGCGATGGAG
>JABITU010000192.1 GCA_018668195.1 Tateyamaria sp.
GAACCCGCGACCCCCGGCGTGACAGGCCGGTACTCTAACCAACTGAGCTACAACCGCGTACTGCGTGTTGGGGTAATATGGGCGGCTTAGATGCGCGTCAAGCAGGGTTTTGCGCCAAACAGCACGATTTGTGTGATGAGGGCCCCCTGGTTGGTGCTATCGCGGTTTGAAGCCGCTTATTGAACAGTAAATAATTTAACCAAACAGACAAACAATAGGGCCGACGCTGACAGGCCAAATGCCGAAAAGCTACACTGCGCACTGCGTTGATCCATGAAATGATGCGCAAGCGAATAGCTCGTGCCTATGAAACTGACAGATGCGCCTTGCAAGTTAGTGCTGTGCTGACTGCAGTCGCGACACCCCTATTACCAGAAGCGAGTAAAGCGCTACAGCAATCTTGGAAATCATTGACGCAAACAGAGAAAATTGCCTTTCTGTTAAAGTCTGAATATGCGAAGCAAACGTCTGTATAATGGGTTTGCCAGTTTTTTCTCGCATAGAATAGCGTTATGAAAATGCTGAATTGATATAGTTGCGCGCGCTCTAGTGAGTGACAGCACGTGCAGATCGGCGTATGCTTGTCTCACAAACGCCGGAAAACGGCACACAGACATAAGCTATACAGGCGATTGTACATGACAAACTTTAATATATCGCGTCGAGGATTTGCCATAGGTGCGGTGGCCAGCACAAGTTTGCTGGCGGCGTGTGGCAATGGTGTGGGTGGGGACGGTGCGGCCACGATCGATGCACGCGTTGGCGCCACTCTGGAAGAGATGTATGGCCAGTACCCTAACACTGAAGCCCTTGCATCCAAAGCCAACGGCATGTTGGTGATGCCACTTGTGACTGAAGCAGGGCTAGGCTTGGGTGGCGGATATGGGCGCGGTGCGCTTTTGGTCAATAATGTCACGGTTGATTACTACTCAGTGGTAAAAGGGTCTGGCGGACTTCAGATTGGAGTACAACAATTTGCACATGTTCTGTTTTTCATGACCGAGGATGCGCTGGCCAGTTTCCGTCAGTCGGCTGGATGGGCGGCAGGAGCAGATCTTGAGTACGTAGTTTCAGACAGGGGCGACAGCGTTGCCGCGGATTCGACTACGGTTTTGTCACCGGTGCTGGCAGCTGTATTTGCCCGCGCGGGTCTGCGCTTTGGCGCGACACTTGAAGGTTCCAAATATACCCGGATCATTCCCTAATACCCAGTGTTTGTGGTACGATTACCTTGTGCCCACCAATTGAACGACGCCTTATGCCGTGGCGTCTAACAACAAGGTCACACCGATAACTACCGGAAAGAGCGTTTTTAATCGCAGTGCAACTTTGTATCGTGATCGGAAATTACAACTATGACTTTCTCGAAAGGCATCTAAATTAACGTGCCCGCACGGCTGGGCACAAGTCAAGCTGGTTGCAGCTGCCTTGTGCCTTGCGCTCAACCTGAGAGCTTCATAATTGTCAGTGCATGGCAGTCAGAATAGGCAAGAGGCAAAAAGATGGCGATGATCTTTCAATGGCTTGTACGCGCAACGGCAGCGGCGATCGTGCTTACGGTGCTGGCCTTTGCGATGGTATACTACCTCGCATCACGATCATTGCCCAACTATAGTGCCACCGTAAAAGTACCAGCGATCTCTGCGCCTGTCGAAATTGTGCGCGACAATGCAAACGTGCCCCATATCTTCGGCGAGACAGACACAGATGTGTTTCACGCGCTTGGTTTTGCGCACACCCAAGACCGGCTGTGGCAGATGATGATGATGCGGCGGACCGCTCAAGGAAGGCTATCAGAACTCTTTGGGACAGCCACAGTTGAAGTCGACAGCTTTGTGCGGCGTCTCGACATCTATCGTCTCTCGGTCCAGTCAATAGACGCGCTTGATGCGGCAACCTTGGCTGCACTCAATGCGTATGCGGCCGGCGTCAATGCGCGCCTTGATCAGATCAATGCGCAGGCGCTTGGGCGTGGCGCACCCGAGATGTTTATATTTAATGCACCGCTCGCGCCGTGGCGACCTGCCGACAGCATCGCCATTACCAAGCTGATGGGCCTGCGCCTGTCGGGCCACCTGCAGGAAGAAGTCTTGCGCGCCCGCATGTCACTGGCGCTTGATGACCCTGCCCGGCTGGCCGACATTCTGCCAAATGTGCCGGGACCGGGCATCGCGAGCCTGCCTGAATACGCCGCGCTGATCCCAGATGCACCGCGCAGCTTTGCCGTCGCAGACGATGATCTGCACCCGCTTTCTCCATTTCCATCACGGGGCTTGGCGGGTGCGTCCAATGCCTGGGCAGCGGCGGCGTCTCGTTCTGCTTCGGGCGGCACACTTATGGCCAATGACCCGCATCTGGGTCTATCTGCGCCATCAATTTGGTACCTTACGCGGCTCGAGTTAAGCACTGGTGGCGTGATTGGTGGCACAATCCCGGGCATGCCAGTGGTTCTTACCGGTCGATCAGATAGGCTTGGGTGGGGCCTCACCTCAGCCTATGTGGACGATCAGGACGTACTGATCGAAGAGGTAAATCCAGAAGCACCCGAAGAATACCGAACACCAACAGGCTTCAAGCCGTTTGAAACCCGCAGCTCGATTGTTCGGATAGCCGACGCCGACCCGGTCACATTAACCCTGCGTTGGACGGATAATGGCCCCGTCCTGCCCGGCAGCTTTGCCAGCCTTGGCGCGGTGACGCCGCCGGGTCATGTCGCCGCGCTTAGCTGGACAGTGCTCAGCCCTCGCGACACATCCATTCAGGCAGCCTTGGGTGTGATGCGTGCCCAAACCGTCGCCCAAGCGATTACCGCGAGCGAAAGTTATATTGCGCCTGCTCAAAACCTGACCCTCGCAGACCGCGGCAGCATCGCCATGAAAACCATCGGGGCTATCCCGCGGCGCAATCTGAACCATCAAAGTCAGGGACGCTTGCCCAGTTTTGGCTGGCGGACCGAAAACCGCTGGCAGGGGCGCATGCCCTACGCGTCTAATCCCGGCTTTGTCGCACCGATGGGCGGCATTCTTGGAAATACCAACAACAAAACCGTCGACCGACCATTTCCCAACCACGTAAGCTTTGACTGGGGCGACACCCAGCGGGTCCAACGCTGGCAAAGGTTAATGCAAGCCCGCGAAGTGCATACTCGCGACAGCTTTATCGAAGCGCAGCTCGACACTGTTTCCTTTACCGCACGTTCGCTTCTTACGCTGATCGGATCTGAATTGTGGTTTACTGGCGAAGCGGCACCCGATGGCACGCCAGACCGACAACGACAGCGTGCTCTGACACTGCTAGCCGAGTGGAACGGAGAAATGAATGAACACTGGCCAGAACCGTTGATCTACGCCGCTTGGCTGCGCGCCCTACAAGATCGGCTGGTCCGTGACGAGTTAGGTCCGTTGGCCAGCACGCTAAAACATGTTGAACCGCTGTTTGTCGAACGTGTGTTTCGTGATGTTGACGGAGCTGCTGTCTGGTGCGACATCCGCCAATCCGCCCCAATTGAGACGTGTCCCGACATGGCCAGACTCGCACTGGACGATGCACTGGTCTGGATTGCAGAAAACTGGGGCGACCAGCTAGAAAGCCTGCGATGGGGCGATGCACACCAAGCCGCACATGATCATCAGGTTTTGGGCGAGGTCCCGTTGCTGCGGCATTTTGTGAACATTCGCCAATCAACCTCAGGCGGCGACAACACACTACTGCGCGGCCGCACCAGTGGCACTGACCCAAACCCATTCCAAAATGTGCACGGCGCCGGCTATCGAGGTGTATACGATTTCGCCGATCCCGATTCGTCGGTTTTTGTGATTTCGACGGGGCAATCGGGTCACATGCTATCACGCCACTACGACGATCTGGCACAGCTTTGGCGGCGCGGCGAATATATCCCGATGTCGCTTGACGAGGGGCTGGCCCGCGCAGGCGCTGTTGGCATCACCCGCCTTGAGCCGCTGCAGTAATGACGTATGGTACGCTAAATACATCACAGTCAGCGCACACACGCCCACCTTGCGCCTTATCACTTTGAAACCACACAACAGATGACTACTCTTCTCTTTAACAAACCTTTTGGTGTTCTGTCGCAATTTACCGATAAGGGCACTCAGGGCTCGCCAAGGGCCACTCTTTCAGACTTCGTCGAAATACCTGATGTCTACCCGGCAGGCAGGCTCGACCGCGACAGCGAAGGGCTGATGGTTTTGACCGATAATGGCGCCCTTCAGGCGCGCATCGCACATCCAAAATATAAGGCCCCGAAAACCTATTGGGCCCAGGTCGAAGGGGTTATCTCAACTGAGGCCCTCGACGCGCTACGCTCAGGCATCATTCTGAAAGATGGTCCAACAAAACAAGCGAAAGCTAAGGCCATCTCAGCCCCCTCAGGCCTTTGGAGTCGGGATCCTCCGATCCGTGCGCGCAAATCCGTCCCAGACAGCTGGCTAGAACTGACCCTCACCGAAGGTCGAAACCGTCAGGTTCGGCGCATGACGGCTCATGTTGGGTTTCCAACGCTTCGTCTGATCCGCGCCAAGATCGGTGACTGGCATTTGGGCGAACTGCAACCCGGCGAATCGGTCCACACATCTTAACTGCTTGACGCGGTATCTGACGAATTTTCGCTGTTACAACCGCGCCGATAGCTGAACCATACTACATGGAAACCGCGCACGTCTCGTGCCTAGAGCACAATGCGAAAAACCTGAATCACCCAACGCTGCCTGAAATCCAAGATTCAACGCGTTAGGTGATGCACGATGTCTCAACTATTTCGCATGATGCTTTATCGTAATTCCAGGACCACGATGTCAGCCCAACGTCGCCAAGGATGGAAATCGCTCGAGCAGCCAGAAAGAAAATCGTGTGAAAAGCCCCAAAAGCATCGCGGCTCCAACAACGACTAAAAGCCCGCCCATAAGCTTTTCAATTAAACCCAAGTGACGCTTAAGGCGGTTCATCACCGTCAGAGCACGGCTCATAAACATTGCTGCAAGCAGAAACGGAATTCCCAGTCCAAACGCGTAGACCGCCAAAAGAAAAGTGCCCCGCGTAACGGATGCTTCGGATGCTGCAAGGGTCAAAATCGCCCCTAGTTGAGGCCCGATACAGGGGGTCCAACCAAAGGCAAACGCCAGACCAAGAACATATGCACCAAACGACGAGCCACCCTTGTCCCCAGCATCTATACGGGCCTCACGATCCAGTAACCCGATCCTGAAAACGCCCAAAAAATGAAGCCCAAAAACGATGATGACGGCCCCAGATACTTGTGAAAACAAAATCTGGTTTTGCAAAAAAAATGAACCAAATGCCGATGCCGCAAAACCCAAAAAGATAAAAACGGTCGATAAGCCCAAAACAAAAAACAGTGCGGCAACTGTCGCCCGGTTTCGCGCACTGTGGCTGTCAGACAATTCGCCAACAGTCATCCCGGACATATATGCAAGGTAAGGCGGAACAATGGGTAAAACGCAGGGGCTTAGGAAGCTTATGATACCCGCAATAAGTGCAATGCCCATTGCTGGGATCAGGCTGGCGTCAATGATGTCAATTCCGTACATACTGGCACGCTTATCCCATACCAGACGGTGCGTCACTGGGGCAAAGGTCACATGTCTGTGGACAGACTGAAACATCCGTACTACGTCGCAGATATGTCAGATCAAATAATATTGGATGCCTTGGGCCTGTTGTGCCCTTTGCCGGTGCTCAAAGCGCGCAAGCGTTTGCAGACTCTGAAACTAGGGGACGAGTTGACCATACAAGCAGACGACCCTGCAGCGATCGTCGATGTACCGCATTTCTGTGCCGAGGCCGGGCACACGCTGGTTTCAGCGACTGAGCAAGGCTCGATGCAGGTTTATGTGATCCGAAAAGGATAAAGGACGCGCCCCAAAGCATTTGTGCCAAAAAGAACGAATTACCTAAAGTTGTTTGAAATCTAGGTCATCAACACGTTAGATGACCCACAAGGTTTCAGGTGTTTCGTCATACTTTATTCGGCACGTCCTTCTTTATCATTTACCCAAAGACCACCAGCCGCGCCTTTTGGGCTTGGAAGGGTCTTCTATCGTCGCAGTGACGTTTGCTGCTGGTTTTGGTTCGGGCATCGGTTCGGGCTCCGGCATCACTGCAGCCTTTGGTTCAGTGATCTGCTTGACAGACACTGGCTCTGGCGCCGCGACTGGGGTTTCGGCTGCTACCTTTGGGCCGGTATCGTCAGGGTCAGCGTCCGGTGCGACTGCCTCTGTCGTTTTCACCTTAGCGGTACGCTTTCGCGGCGCACGTGGCTTAGGTGCCGGTTTTGCCGGTGCTTCATCATCCAAAGGCTCAGCAACGTCAGCGGCATTGGTTTCAACGCTTACATCCTTTTTTGATACCTTTGGGGCCGCTTTCGACGTTGATTTAGCGGCCGGTTTTGAACGGCTGCGCGTCCGGGTCGGCGTCTTTTTGGGTGGAACCACCTGCTCTTCGGCGTTGGTTGTCACAGGCTCTGTCGTTGCCTCTAACTCTGGGCCTTCTGATGCTTTGGTATCAGATGTTGGCGCGTCAGATGCTTGGGCCTTTGCGTCGGGGCTCGCGTCAACAGTTTGTGACGCTTGCGCTTGCTCTGCGCTTCCATCGACCATGGTGGCGTCATCCGCCTCACCAGCAGATGACTTATTGCGGCTGCGACGGCGCCGACGACGGCGGCGTTTTGGTTTGAGTTCTCCATCCTCGGTCGATGGTACGTCTTCTGTTACAGCATCGACGTCGTCAGCCTCGTCTTCGTCTACCTGATCCATAATTGACGTATCAACCGACACCACAGGTGAAGACGCCGCAGGTACCGTACGGGTTGCTGTCTTGAATTTCTCGATGGCAAAATCGGGGGTCACAAGATGCGGGTCCCCCTCGATACGAACTGACAACCCATAGCGCGTCTCGATCTGGGCAATATGTTCTCGTTTTTGATTCATTAGGAAATTCGCAATGCCAACCGGGCATTTAACCAGCACTTCGCGTGACCTGCGGCGCGTGCCTTCCTCTTCGACCTGACGCAAGATGGACAGCGCAAGGTTGTCATCAGAGCGGATCAAGCCCGTGCCATGGCAGGCAGGACAGGGTTGCGTCGTAGCCTCGATCATGCCTGGCCGAAGGCGCTGACGGCTCATTTCCATCAAACCAAAACCCGAAATACGACCCATCTGTATGCGCGCGCGGTCGGTCTTGAGCTTGTCCTTCATCCGCTTTTCAACAGCTGTGTTGTTGCGTCGTTCGTCCATATCGATGAAGTCGATGACGATCAGCCCTGCAAGATCACGCAGCCGCAACTGTCGCGCGACTTCCTCGGCTGCCT
Organism: Tateyamaria sp.; assembly: GCA_018668195.1. The sequence goes on from JABITU010000192.1 coordinate 7,346, forward strand.
CAAGATTGGTCTTAAGGGCAGTTTCCTCGATCGACCCTTCCTTGGTGGACCGACCAGAGTTCACGTCAATCGCAACCAGTGCCTCGGTGATACCGATTACAATATAGCCGCCTGATTTCAGCTGAACCGTCGGATTGAACATGCCACCCAGATAGGTTTCTATCTGATATCGCGCGAACAACGGCAGGCTTTCTGTATAAAGCTTCACGTTTTTCGCGTGGGACGGCATGATCATTTTCATGAAATCCTTGGCGATGCGATAGCCACGTTCGCCTTCAACAAAAACCTCGTCAATCTCGCGATTGTAAAGGTCGCGGATCGAGCGTTTGATCAGGTCCCCTTCTTCGTAGATTTTAGCGGGTGCAATTGACTCAAGTGTCAGCTTGCGGATCTGCTCCCACAGACGGAACAGATATTCGTAATCGCGCTTGATCTCAGCCTTGGTCCGTTGCGCACCAGCTGTACGCACAATAAGCCCTGCCCCCTCTGGGACGTCAATTTCGTTTGCAATTTCCTTAAGTTTCTTGCGATCAGCCGCATTTGTGATCTTGCGGCTGATCCCGCCACCACGGGCCGTGTTGGGCATCAAAACGCAGTAGCGGCCGGCCAGCGACAGGTACGTGGTAAGCGCAGCACCCTTGTTGCCGCGCTCTTCTTTAACAACTTGCACCAGCAGTATTTGGCGCACTTTGATAACTTCTTGAATCTTATAGCGGCGCGGACGCGGTTTACGTACCGGGCGGATGTCTTCTTCGTCATCCTCGTCAGCTACAGATTCGATGCTTTCATCCTTGGCGGCCGCGTCTGTGGCTTGGTCCACGTCCGCATC
>JABITU010000193.1 GCA_018668195.1 Tateyamaria sp.
AGCTTTCCCATTAGGAAACAAGGCCCCAGCGCCGCACCGTTACGCGTTCAATTGGCACAAATAGCAGCCGATCAAGGGTCAACCACAAAACGCCAATGAGGATCATACCCAACACGACAATTTCTGTTTGATACCACTGTACCGCTTCGAGGGTCATGTAGCCGATCCCGTTTGTTCCGGCAATCATTTCAGCGGCCACAAGGGCCCGCCAACCGTAAGCCATCGAAGTACGCAAACCGACAAGGATCTGCACCAATGCACCTGGAACAACGACCGTTGTGATAACATCCCATCGGCTTGCTCCGTGTGATTGCGCCGCGCGATACAGGACTAGTGGAATTGACTGCACGCCAATCACAGTTGAATAGATTGAAGAAAAGAAGATCGTGTTTACAATCACAAAAAGCACGGACCCGCCGCCAACGCCGAACCAGATAATGGCCAGCGGTACCCACGCAATACCCGCAATCGATTGAAAAAAACTAAGGACTGGTGTCAGGGTTTCAGCGACAGCGCGGTTTAGAGCGATCGCAAGCCCAACTGGAATGGCGATCAGATTGCCCAATATATAACCTGTCGCAAGCCGCTGTAAGCTTGCCCAGACCTCTGATAGCAAGCTTCCGTTAAGCAGCATATCTTGGAATGTGCCCCAAACTTTCGCCGGTGATGGCAGTTTATAGGCCGGAATATCGGAAATGAGTGGTGCCATTGCCCATGCTGCCAAAACGACGATGAATGGTAGAAGCCCTGTGACCAACGCCGGATTGATACGCGGCTTTGGTGGCATTTGGATTGCATTATTCATGAGTCAGTTGCCCCCTTGGTTGCGGACAAGGCCCCAACGCACGATCGTTGCTTGTTCGACGGGGCGTAAAAGTAGCCGATCAATGAGCAACCACATAACACCCATCATAATCATGCCAACGACGACCCGATCAGTTTGGCGTGTAGTCGCGCCATCAAAAATGAGGAATCCAATTCCGGATCCTGCAGCAATCATTTCGGCAAAAATAAGCCCACGAAACGCAAACCCCGCGCCGACACGAAAGCCAGTGATGATGTTAGGCAGCGCGGAGGGAATGATCACTGTCACAAGCACCTGCCAGCGTGTCGCGCCGAGTGTTTGCATCGCGTTGATCAAAACATGTTGCACAGTCTGCACACCTGTAAGGGTGTTGTAGAGAACAGGAAAAAAAACAACATAGGCAATCGCAATCACGATGGTGTTGAAACCGTACCCAATCCAAATGACCAGTAGCGGGATCCATGCAACCTCAACGATGGCATAGAAAAAATTGATGATTGGTCCCAAAAGGCGAGACCAGAAGCGTGACAGCCCAATCAACAAACCAAACGCCAAGCCAAGGCCCAACCCCGTGGCCACACTGACCGAATAACGGACTGCACTGTCGGCCACATATTCTGGTAAAATACCCTTTTGCGTCAAATCGATGAATGCCGCAAAAACGTCGCGGGGGGCCGGATAAAAATATGCGGGTAAATCAATAACCCACACAGAAACCTGCCAAGCAAATAGAACGCTAGCCACCCCAAGAACGCCGCGCCACTGCGCAGTCGAGATCATCGGGCGTCTGCGCATTTTGGATAAATCATTCGTTGCGTTTGTCATTGTGCTACCTCATGGGGTTCGATCGCGCCAATCCAATAACTCCGCGCCAAACCCCGCAGCTCTTCGGGATCGGAAGATAGGATCACAGCTTGCCCCTCTGACCAGCCTTGGTAGCGCCCGACGTCTTGGAATTTTTCAAGATGGAACCGCTCTGGCGTGAACGACAGGCTGATCACCACGTCAGGGCGACCGGTAAGGTCGATCCCTGCAAGGGTCCGCGCAGATGTGACACGGCCCAACACGGCCACGAGGGCCAGCACGACGACAAGGCCAATAAGCGTCATAAGCGGCGTTCGCCAAGCAGAGTGAATGGACGGGATCATCGGCTTGGATCTCTGACCAGTTTCATGACTTGATCGCGCAGCTCAACAAACCTGGAATCGTTGGAGATCGTATCCCAATGGCGGGCCTCGCGCGGGATGTCGATATCGACAATTTCACGTAGACGGCCGGGCCCCGGGGTCAACACCACGACACGGTCAGCCAAGAACACAGCCTCTTCGACGGAGTGTGTGATGAACAAAACGGTAATGGGATGCGTGTCCCAAACTCGCAGAAGTTCCTCTTGCAGGGAAAGGCGTGTCTGCGCATCCACGGCTGCAAACGGTTCGTCCATCATCATTATTTCGGGTGTATTCGCCAAGGTGCGGGCAACTGCTACGCGTTGGCGCATGCCGCCGGATAATTCGTGTGGGTACTTTGCCGCCGCTTCGCTGAGCCGCGCCATTGTAAGGTATTTCATCGCTGTTTCTTCGCGCTCGGCCTTTGGCACCCCACGGTACTTCAGCCCGATCGCGACATTATCCAGAACCGTTTTCCAAGGCAGCAAAGCATATTCCTGAAAGACGACACCGCGGTCCGCGCCGGGCTGAGTGATTGATTCTCCATCCATCATGATTGTGCCATCGCGGGGTTGCATGAACCCCGCGATGGCCGACAATAAGGTGGATTTGCCGCAACCCGAGGGGCCAACGACGCACAGAAACTCGTTCCTGTGGATGTCGAGGCTCAAGTTCTCAATTGCGACGTTGGATTCGCGCCGTTCTTCATTGACATGAACAAGCGTCACATCATCAATCGCGATCTTTATTTCTCGGGTTTCGGACATTTTCATAGACCTCAGTATGCTTGGCGGTCAACTGGGATCGGATCAAGATCAGAGAACACGTCTGGTGTGTTCGCTTGTACCCCTGCTAAGAACCGCGTGTCGATCGCACCAGTTGGGTCAAAGTTCTCTTCGATCCGGCCAAGTCCCATCAAGAATGGAATGGTCTTTTCCTGATACATTTGAGCTGTATAGGTCGACATACGTGGGTCAAGATTCACGCTGCTCAGCGCAAGTGTCATTGTTTCAAGATCAACACCCTGGATCCAGCGCATATTGATTTCAGCCGCACCTTCAGGATTTTGCCTTACCCATTGCTGACTTTCAGCAAAGGCTGCCATAAATTTCTGAAGTATTGCTGCATCGCTTGCAACAATTGACTGCGTTGTCAGGATGGTGCCTGGGTCATAACATTGTGGGCAACCGCCTGCTTGCACCAATACCGAACCTTCGACTTTAGTTACCGCAGTGGCACCCCATGGCTGCCATATTGCGACCGCATCAACATCGTTTTGGTTGAGCGCCGTTGTCAGTTCTGCTGGTGGAACGTTGATCAACTCAACATCGGCTTCACTTAAACCTGCTGCTCCAAGCACGCCGAGCAAAAATCCTTCAGCGCCGGTGCCACGCGGTAAGCCAATCCTCAAGCCTTTCAGCGCGGCGATGTCTCCGGCAGCAACGCCAGACGCAGCAGAAGCGATAATCGACTGGTTGTCTGAATATGAGTCCCGGTTCGGATCTCCATGCAAATGCCCGATGAGAACAAGCGGGAAATCCCGAGCAAGGCCACTAAGATACGGCACGGAGCCCATAACGTTTACTTCTTGCGCGCCATTCAAAAGGCCATTCACCATATCAACACCAGATTGGTACATGACAACTTCAGCATCTAGCCCGTGTTCGGCAAAAATGCCGCGTTCTACACCGACAAACACCGGCGAGTGGTCAACGGCGCCTGCGGCCCCGATGCGGATTTTCGATAAATCGTCTTGGGCAAATGCAGCCCCCGACATCGTCACCGCTGCTACTGCAGAGATAAGTAGTTTCTTAAACATTGTAGATCCTCCCTTGATTTACTTTTGTTTTATCGGCCCTATTCCAACCGATTGATTTCTGGAGAAAATCTCCAGATATTACTGCTAACGGGTTGCACGTTCTTCGCCCATTCAAGCAGAATATTCTTTTCGACGCGGCGTGTTTTCATCCGGTCGGCAATGTCTTGAGGGTTCCAATCGTCCGTGAGTTTTTGCATCAAAGCATCGCGCAATTCGCGGTGGGTTGGCATGTCGGCTAGATTGGTTTTTTCTAGTGGGTCATTTTTTAGATCAAATAATTGCGGTGGCTCATTGTCGTAAAGACATAGCTTCCAGTTATCTGAGCGGATCATACGCTGCTGAACAGCGCGCCCCCCCGTCCAATGTGGCACCGGATCAGTGCAATATTCTGAAAACGTTTCGTTAAGCCAAGGCGCTGAAGAATCTTTCGCCACGTCCCAAAAACTTTTGCCATTGGCATAGGGAAGTTGCGGCGCATGCATCGCCTCCAGCATGGTCTGGCTTAGATCCACTAGGTTGACAACTTGGTCGCGCACCTCTCCGGCGGGCAATACGCCCGGCAGCCGCATAATTAACGGTACTTTTACCGATTCATCAAAGAAAGTGTGTTTCCACCACAGGCCGCGTTCGCCCAAATGGTCCCCATGATCAGAGGCATAAACAATCAAGGTATTGTCCAGCATGCCAGCATCTTCAAGCGCATCCAAGACGCGACCGATCATCTCGTCCATGCGATGAACCAAACCCCAATACGCGGTTCGTGCGGTTTCAGTTTGTTCTGGTGTCACAGCATCAATGCCGCGCTCTTTTCGCCACCAGGCGTGAAACGCGTGCTCATCGCTATCTGCTTGTTGTACAGGCGGTGGCACTTTGCCCTCGTAGGCTTGATAGGCATCGCGGTCGACCACGTAAGGCGGGTGCGGCAGCATCAAACCAACCGTTAAACAAAATGGTTTGCCAGCGGCATTTAGGGCTGGTGCCTCGTTCTTGAGCCAACCGACGGCTGCGTTTGTCACGTCTTCATCTTTTTCTTGATAGGCGCTGTAACCGGGGCCCGCCTTTTCAAGTGATTCCGGCGTTGGGTCGTTTGTGCCATCTAACACACCCAATGATTGGCGTTCTCCGCCCGCCCAATTTGGGCTGTGGTCACCGACAGAGCGATCCCCATACCCGTGCAACTGATCAGGGCCAATAGCGTGGAGACGCCCAATTAGAACGGGCTGATACCCAGCTGCCCCGGCACCATGCAGCCAAGTTGGCAGGTCTGATCGCAACATGTCATCATTTGCCCAGCAATCTTGACGGCTTGGCCAACGCGCTGTCAGCGTCGCCATCCGGCTTGGTACACAAATAGGAGAAGGGCAATAAGCATTGTTAAACCGCACACCTTCCGCCGCAAGCCGGTCGATATTGGGCGTTTGTACGACCTTGTCGCCGTAACAACCCGAAATCTTTTGGTTGTGTTGATCCGAGAACAAAAAGAGGATATTGGGTCGCTTCATGAGAAATCCTCTGGTTGACCCAAAGACCGGCGCCATGACGTACTCAAATGGTTTCTAAGCGCTTTAACAGCCGCCTCTTGATTGCCTTCTAGAATAGCGTCAATGATTTCAATGTGCTCCAGCATCGCGACCTTAAGCCGCTTGGAGGTGTATTTGCCATTAAGGCGGATCAGCCTGATTTTATCTTCCAAAAGCCGGTAGGATTCATGGATAAGCTCATTTGAAAAGACCCCTATCAATAAGGCGTGCAACTCCAAATCCACGTCTAAACCTTTTTGCAAAAGTTCAGCAGAACTATCGTCTTCTGCCTGCTCAATAGTGTCGGTGGTGCGGCTGCGCAGATCGTTTAACGCCGCTCGATCAGGGTCCGTTGCCATACGTCGCGCGGCTTCGGATTCAATTAGGATACGAAACTCGAACGCTTCATTGATGAATTTTACGTTTACGTCAGCGATCTGTATCCCGCGCTGTGCTATCAAGCTAATCAACCCGTCAGCTTCAAGCCGCTTGAGGGCTTCGCGCACCGCACCCATCGGTAGATCCAAAAGATTGCAAAGTTCGCGCTGCGATACGAACTGGCCAGGCTTCAGCGATTGCTCAAAGAGACTTTCCCGAAATTTTGTGTAGGCTATTTGGCGCAATGGTGCAGGCATGATGTTCTCCACGGTCAATACTAAGCACACAGTGAGTACTTAGTAAATACTAATTGATTTACTCTTGATATTACTGGAAAAAATTGCGTAGTGCAATGCTTTACTTAGCTATTTTATCTCCGCGGTGCCCGACGAAAATACCCCGTTGCTCAAAGAAACGAAGAACTGATTTCTCCGAATAGAGCGATTCTCCGCTCCGCTCGCGGGTGTGGAAGAAGGACAAATGCTCCGGAGTTGTCTGTTAGTCCAATGTGGGAAATTGCCACTCGCTCAAACGCCTTGATCAGCCCCACTTGAGTGGTCCAGTTTGAATGTTAGTGCATGATTGGCCTTTGGTCCATCGGGACGATGGTTTCCGGTGCCGGCGGGCGGTAGCCCAATGCGCTGTGGGGTCTTTTGGTATTGTAGTGTTTCCTCCAGCTTTCGATGATAATCTGAGCCTCGCGCAGTGAGTAGAAGACTTCGCCGTTGAGCAGCTCATCTCGGAGCCGAGCGTTAAAGCTTTCGCAGTACCCGTTCTCCCAGGGTGAGCCTGGCTCGATGTAGGCGGTCTTGGCGCCGACAGCCCCAATCCAGTCTCTGACGGCCTGCGCAATAAACTCCGGGCCGTTGTCTGACCGAATGTATGCAGGTACGCCTCGCAGGATGAACAGGTCGGTCAGCGCATCTATGACATCCGTCCCATTGAGTTTGCGCTTGATACGGATTGCCAGACATTCACGGCTGAACTCATCCAGAATGTTCAATGTTCGAAAGAC
>JABITU010000194.1 GCA_018668195.1 Tateyamaria sp.
CAAGCCCTGCACTTTGTCGAAGCCGAAACAGGCGCTGTTGTCCCATCGATCCAACCTGCGGCCACATATGCCCGCGATGAAAACTATGAAGTGCGAAAACCCTATTGGTATCGCCGTGATGGAAGCCAAACCACAGCCCTCGCAGAAGCCGTGATTGCAGAGATGGAGGGTGCCACTGAATCGCTTTTGTTCGCATCCGGTATGTCCGCCTGCACCGCTGTGATCGAACACTTGCCCACAGGGTCACATATCGTGGCACCCAAGGTCATGTATCACGGCGTTTTGGCGCAAATACAGAATTACGCCGCCAACGGCCGTGTCACAGTCAGTTACTATACCGCTGGAAATTTAGCGGAATTGGAAAGCGCAGTTGCTTCGCAACCAACTACCCTTGTCTGGGTCGAAACCCCCAACAATCCAAACTGGGAAGTCACAGACATTCAGGCCGCCGCAGACATTACGCATGCTGCTGGTGCCAAGTTAGTCGCTGATTGTACTGGTACGCCACCATCTATGACCAAAGCATTGGATTTTGGGGCCGACATTTCGTTTCATTCCGCCACCAAATACTTGAACGGCCACTCTGACATTACCGCCGGCGTTTTGTCTGTACGTGAAACAGGCAAGTATTGGGATGACATCTGCATGGTGCGCAAACTTCATGGCACCGCACTGCATTCTTTTGACGCGTGGTTGTTGATCCGTGGGATGCGCACCTTATTCTTACGCGTTGAACGGTCGTGTAAAAACGCGATGGCGATTGCCACCCATTTTGAGGGACATACGTTGCTAGAGGCCGTGCTGTATCCTGGCCTTGCGTCCGATCCAGGGCATGAAGTGGCCAAACGCCAGACCAACGGTCAGTTCGGTGGTATGATGTCGATCATCGTCAAAGGGACTGCGCAAACAGCCATCGACACCACGCGTTTCTGCGAACTGTTTTACCCAGCAACGTCGTTGGGTGGGGTTGAGAGTTTGGTTGAACATCGCAAGACAGTTTCAGGCGACGGCTTTCCCGTGCATCCACGTTTGCTACGTTTGTCTATCGGGATCGAAGATGCAGATGATCTGATTTATGATATTGAACAGGCTCTAAGACGGGCTAATCAGCCCGCTTAGCGCTGCCCCTCGCGCAGCCACGCACCGATGATGAACAGACCCGCGATCAACAGGACCAACCAACTTGGCAGCAATGGTGTCAGGCGCACCTCGCGCACTTCGAACGCGTGGCGTGGTGTCAGTCCGATCCAACCACGCCCTGTTGCGGGGCGTCCCTCGCGCACGTTGCGCAGGGATGGCAGGCCATCTTCAATCCCATGCGCACCACCGCCCGTGGCCTTGATCATCGGGGCCAAGATATCGTCCGTCGCAATCGTATTCACAAACTCGCGCGGGGCGGCAGGGCCAAGGCCAATAACGGTGTCCTGATCACCATTGCTAAGGCGATACAGCCCAATCTCAGATCCCTCAAACATGCCCTCGAATTTACCGGCTTCAACCCGATCCAAACCCAGTGTTGTGACGGTGCCATCCGGTGCAGTTATGGTGACCTCAGGTATGTCTTCGGCCAAAGTACGGCGCGTGATACGCATGGTTTGACCGATTGCATTGGCGGTTAGGGCTTCTTCCTCCAGATCGGGTTCTTTCATCATCCAGTGACCCAAACGGCGCAGCAATTCCAACTGTGGCCCGCCACCGTCATAGCCACGGTTCCACAACCACGCATGATCAGAGGCCAGCAGCGCCACGCGCCCTTCTCCAACACGGTCTAAAACCAGCAAAGGTCGCCCATCCACGCCCTCCATCACAGTATCCCCAGATGTGGTGACCACATCAATTTGACGCAACCATTTACCCCATTCGTCATTGGACTGCAGATTGGCCGTCACAGGATGGCGTTGCCCCAGATCAGTCACAACTGGCAGATAGGGTTCTTCCAAAACGCGCGCCGTGGGTTCAGCGGGAATGACACGCCCCAAAGGCGAGCGATAAATGCTATCAGCACTGGCAAAATCAGGGCCAGCAGCAACCAGAACAGCACCGCCCTGCTCAACATAATTCACGATGTTTTCAAGGTAGATCACAGGCAAGATTCCGCGCCGTTTGTATCGGTCAAAAATGATCAGATCAAAATCGTTGATCTTCTCCAAAAACAGCTCGCGCGTTGGGAAAGGGATCAGACTTAACTCCTCAACTGGCACACCGTCTTGTTTTCCAGGGGGGCGTAGAATTGTGAAGTGCACCAGATCAACTGAACTGTCCGACTTCAACAAATTGCGCCAAGTGCGCCCCCCTGCATGGGGTTCGCCCGACACCAATAAGACGCGCAGACGGTCCCGCACGCCGTTAATCTGGATCAATGATGTATTGTTACGATCCGTCAGCTCTGTGGCGACTGTTGGGACCGTGAACTGGATTACGTTTCGCCCGCTGTGGGGCAAGGTCAGGGGCACGTCCATGTCCTGTCCAATGGGCACGCCGAACCGTTGCGCTGGTCCGCCATCGATCGAGATATCAAGCAATGCGGTGTCTTGCAATCGTAAGACGGCCCCTATGTCATCAATGCGCAGGGTCAGCGTGATCGGCTCACCGATAATGGCAAAGGCCGGTGCGTTTTTCACGGTCAGACGGCGGTCCCAATCATTGGCGTAGCCTGATCTAATCATATGAAAGGGTGCAGGCAAATTGGTTGGAACATCTGCATCATGAATTTGCCCATCCGTCACAGCAATCACACCTGCAATACGGTCACGGGGTTCTTGGGATAATGCATCATTGAGCGCACCAATTAGGAGGGAACCTTCGTCCCCGTCCCCGTCAGCAACAGTGGTGCGACGCAGTTCGGTGTTGCCACGCGCCGTGATCGCCGCCGCCATCTTGTCCGCCGCGACGCGTGATTGCAACGCGCGGTCACCGAGGGATTGCGAAGCAGACGCATCCTCAATCATCACCACAATATCAGACAGCGGGCTGCGGTCCTCTTGTTGAAGCGATGGACCTGACAACGCGAGCAGAACAACCAGCCCTGCACACCCACGCAAGGCCCAGCCACGCAACCCACGAAATCCCGCCAAGGCAACACCCAAAACGACAACACCGCCCAAGGCCATAAGCACAGTCAAAGGAACCAATGGATCAAAAATGATGGAGTTGATCATTGGCCCAACCGCTCCAGCAAATCAGGCACATGGACCTGATCGCTTTTGTAGTTTCCAGTCAGAACATACATCAGCAGATTCACGCCAAATCGGTTTGCCAATTCGCGCTGACGTTCGCCGCCGAATCCACGTCCAACGGGCAGCAATGGCGCGCCCGAAGTGGCCGTGGCCCACGCACCCGCCCAATCGTTGCCACCAATCACTACGGGCGTCACACCATCATTCAGGTTGCGAAACGGCATACCGTCCACCTGTTGCGCGTCGATGGGTGCTGCCTCAACCCAGACATATCGACCGACATATCGACCAGGGAAATCCTGAAGCAAATAGAATGCACGCGTGAGAACGTGGTCGCTGGGAGCAGGCTCTAACGCCGGGATATCCATGAATTTCGCCAATTCCTGCAGCTTGCGCCCATTCGGGCTGGCACTGCCAAAACCTGCGACATTGGCATCGCGGGTATCGAAAATGATCAAACCACCAGAACGCAGGTAAGTGTTTAGCTTTGCGTATGCCTCCACCGACGGGCGCGGTTGTTCAAGTGTAATGGGCCAGTAGATAATCGGGAACAGTGCCAATTCATCGTTTTCAAGATTGATACTAACAGGGGCTTGGGGTTCAATAGAGGTTCGAAAGAACAGCGTATCCGACAGACCGCGCAGACCTGCATATGCGATATCATCTACTTCGGTATTGCCCGTCACAATGTGGGCCAAAGCCAGTTCTGATGCCACATCAATGTCGACGGTTTGCGCATGTGCGGGAGGTTCGTCTAGGCCCATCAAGCCCAGCACGATCAACGCCATGGTACTACGCGACACTTGACCCAACAG
>JABITU010000195.1 GCA_018668195.1 Tateyamaria sp.
TCACCCTTATCCAGACCCTATGTTGTAGGATCGTCCTAGAAAAGCCATAACTTCTACTGAACGCGCAGACCATTCAGATTGAAAGCGGCATGATGCTGAGGCACAACAGGTCAAAGTGTTGGGGGCTAACGTGATAGAGCTGAAAAATGTGGCTTACAGTTATGGCGGCGGAGAGCTTTTGTCAGATATTTCCGTCAAACTGGCGCCGGGTTCATTCCATTTTCTGACTGGCCCGTCTGGCGCAGGTAAAACAACTTTTCTTAAACTGTGTTACGGCGCTCTTTTGCCAACAGCCGGGCATGTCCATGTTTTTGGGTCAGATGTGCGCGGATTGGAGCGGGACGATGTCGCGCTGATCCGTCGTAAAATTGGCGTTGTGCACCAAGATGTGCAATTTCTTGACCATCTGCCGGTGACCGACAACATCGCTCTCCCGCTGACTGTTTCTGGTCGTCATGAAGAGGCCGCTGGCTCAGATTTAAAAGATTTAATAGCCTGGGTCGGACTGACAGCGCGTGCTGCGGCGCTACCACCCGAATTGTCGGGGGGGGAGCGTCAGCGTGCAGCCTTGGCCCGTGCAGTGATCATGTCACCAGATGTCGTGATGGCCGATGAACCAACGGGAAACGTGGATTGGGACATGTCCCAACGTTTGCTCACGCTGCTGGTCGAATTGAATCGTATGGGCAAGACCGTATTGATTGCGACACATGATTTGTCGTTGATCCGTGCGGCCAAGGCACAGGTGCAAGCCCGCGTTCTGCGTATATCGAACCGGCGTATACAATTGGCCGGAGCAGACCTGTGACGTTTGACTTGCGCAGATTTAAGATTCTTCTACTGGGCGATAGGAACGCTGATCGTGTCGTTCCACCGAGTGGATTTACTGCGCAGCTCACCCTGTTTTCGGCGGGTGCTATGGGGTTTTTGGCAATATTCGCACTTGCCCTGTCTCTTGCCAGCGGACGGTTAGCTTCGCAGTGGGGCAACGAGCTGGCGCGGACAGCAACGATCAGGATAGTGGCCCCGCTGGATCAACGAGCCGCTCAGACAGCCGCAGCGCTAAAGCTGTTGGAGACAACACCGGGCGTGACAGCTGCCCGTGCTTTGACCGATGCAGAACAACAGGCGCTACTGGCACCGTGGTTTGGGCGTGACTTGCAATTGGATACGCTGCCGGTGCCGCGTCTGATCGAGATTACAACGGAACAGCACGGCTTTGACCCGATTGGTGTGAGGTTGCGGCTGACCGCCGAGGTGCCCGGCGCGGTGTTGGATGATCATAGCCGCTGGCGGGCGCCGCTGATTGCTGCGGCAAAACGGTTGCGACTGTTGGGTTGGGGATCTGCACTGCTGATTTCAACCGCGTTGGCAGCAATGGTCACAATGGCAGCTAATGCTGCCCTTGCAGCGAATGCGCAGGTGATTCAGGTTCTGCGCCTTGTAGGGGCGACAGATCGCTATATCGCACAGGCCTTTGTTCGGCGCTTTACCCTGCGCGCCATTGTTGGATCTTTTGTCGGCGTCTGTTTCGGGCTGCTGGCTATCTGGTTGATACCGTCGGGAGAAGGGGCACCTGGGTTCCTTACTGGTATTGGCTTTCAAGGCGCAGGGTGGATGGTTCCGCTGCTGTTGCCATTCATTTCCGGTATTGTGGCGTTGATAGCGACGGCATTTGCCGCACGCCGTGCTTTGAGGACAATTTCGTGATGCAATATGTTCGGTCGCTGGTCTTTGTTGGGCAGATTTACTTCATGATGCTGGTCATAGGGTTGGTGTTTGCACCTTACGCCTTCATCAGTCGCCATGGGGCGCGGCTTGCGTGCAAGACCTACAGCCGCTGGGTATTCTGGTCTATGCGCTGGATGGTGGGTATACGCGCTGAGGTGCGTGGTGAGGTTCCGCAGGGCGAAGTCCTCATCGCGGCCAAGCATCAGTCGTTCTTGGACATCATGATGATCTTTACTGCGCTACCTTCGGCCAAGTTCATAATGAAGCGCGAGATTTTATGGACTCCGGTCATTGGTCTGTATGCCAAGCGGCTAGATTGCGTTGCTGTTGATCGTGGAAAACGCGGTATCGCCATCCGCAAGATGGTGCGTGATGTTGAAGCCGGTCGAGCAGACCCCGGTCAGTTGATCATCTACTCTCAAGGCACAAGGGTAGCGCCCGGCGATCGCAAGCCATATAAAGTGGGCACCGCTATTCTAAATGAACAATTGGGGCAACCTTGCGTCCCTGTCGCCACGAATGTGGGCATTTTTTGGCCTCGTAAAGGCATCATGCGCAAGCCCGGTACAGCAATTGTAGAATTCCTGCCAGCCATGCCAGACGGGATGCAGAATGCTGAGTTTTTGTCTCAGTTGGAGACCCTAGTCGAGACGCGGTCAGATGCTCTGATGCGCGAAGGAGGGTTTGATCCAGATGGAATACGTTGAGGATATTGCAACGCTCGAAACGCTTTATGGGACCCCAGAAATTGCGTCGCTGCGCAAGGTGGCTGACCATCTGACCCCGCTGTATAGGACGTGGATAGAGCGGTCGCGGTTTTGCGTTTTGACCACGGTTGGCCCGGACGGGACGGATGGCAGCCCACGTGGTGATGATGGACCCGTTGCCATGGCTCTGGACCCAAAGACGCTGGCAATGCCGGATTGGCGTGGCAACAATCGGTTGGATTCGCTGCGCAA
>JABITU010000019.1 GCA_018668195.1 Tateyamaria sp.
ATTCTCCTGAACGGTCAGCATTGGAAAGACTTCACGCCCCTGAGGGACGTAGGCGATACCGCTTCGGGCCGCGTCAAAAGCTGTCAGCTTGCCCGTTGTGGCCCCATCGATCATGACGGTTCCACCAGAGGCCGGGTGACGCCCGGCAATCGCCTTGAGCAGACTGGTCTTGCCGACTCCGTTGTTGCCCATAAGTGCACTGATTTCACCACAAACTGCGTTGAAAGACACCTGATACAGAATTTGGCTTTGGCCGTAATGCAGGTCGAGTTTATTGATTTCAAGCATGGCTGCGCCCCAGATATACGTCAATCACCGTCTGGTTTGAGGTCACATGATCAAGGCTGCCTTCTGCCAGAACAGCCCCCTCGTGCAGCACCGTCACCTTGCAACCAAGTCGGCGAACAAACTCCATATCATGTTCGACAACGACCACCGCCCGTGTCTGTGCGGCGCGGCGCAGAATGTCTGTGGTTTTCTCGCGCTCTTCTACTGTCATCCCAGCGGCTGGTTCATCAACCAGCAACAGCTTGGGGTCTTGCGCAAGTAACATTCCGATTTCCAACCATTGTTTTTGGCCATGACTCAGTTCGCCAGAAATTCGGGCCAACTGGTCACCAAGACCGATTTCATCTGCAATATCATTGATGCGTGCAGCATTCTCGGTGGTCTTTTTGTGCATCAGAACTGCAAAAGGTCCCTTGGGGTTCTTAAGTGCCATGGCGAGGTTTTGCCGCACGGTCTGTGCCTCAAACACTGTGGGTTTTTGAAATTTGCGACCAATCCCTTCGCGCGCGATCTGGCTTTCTGACATGCCCAAAAGCGATATGTTACGCTCACCCCAGATCACGCGTCCGTCGTCTGGCCTGGTTTTGCCGGTGACAATATCCATAAAGGTGGTTTTGCCTGCGCCATTGGGTCCGATAATTGCCCGCAATTCGGTGGCCGCGAACTGGATAGACAGTTTATTGATGGCGCGAAATCCGTCAAAAGACACGGACACGCCTGAAACTTCCAATAGGGTGCTCATGACGGTTTCCTCACGAGGTAGTCAAACAAACCACCGATACCTTTGGGAAAAAACAGTGTAACTGCGACAAAGGACACGCCGAGCAGAACAAGCCACCAATCAGTCCATTGCACGGTGTAAAAGCCAAGGTTTATGTCTGGTGCCCCACCGCCAGTGAACCAGCTTGAGAGCAGTGATACAAAGGCCGCACCGATCACAGCGCCGTAAAGACGCCCGCGCCCGCCAATTGCCACCCAAACGGCCAGATAGATGGAGGCGATGGGTGCAATCTCTCCGGGGTTAATGATGCCGGCTTGGGGATAGTATAGCGCACCTGCGATGCCAGAGACGATGGCAGTGATTGTGAAGATGAACAGTTTATAGCTCTCAACATGATAGCCCAAGAAACGCACGCGGGTCTCGTTGTCACGGATGCCTTTGACGACGCTGCCCATCTTGCCTGATACAACCCAGGCAAAAAATACATAGCTGAATGCAAGCGCAAACGCAGAAGCGACAAAAAACACAAGCGATATGGTCGCTTGGGGCGCACCCTCAAATCCGGGGATGTTCTGCAAACCCGACAGCCCGTTGTTGCCGCGCAGGCCGCTGTCGTTTTGGAAAAGGTAAAGCGATAGGGCCAGTGTCATCGCTTGCGTGAGAATTGACAGATAAACACCTGTCACGCGGCTGCGGAATGCGAGCCAGCCAAAGATCAGTGCCAAAACCCCCGGTACCAAAACAACCATCAGCATTTGCACAAGCAAGTTGTCAGCAAAGGTCCAGATCATTGGAAATTCGGAACTGCCCACCACACCAAAGATTTGATTTCCGATCGCATCCGATATTTCCTGCGGCGTAGGTGGGATGGTCTGGGCCATCAGGTTTGGCACAACGATCGCCTCGGTTCGGGCGTACATAAGCCACATGCCGATGGCGTATCCACCGATCCCAAAGAACGCGAAATGTCCCAATGACAGGATTCCACAGTAGCCCCACACCACATCCATCGCGATGGCAATCAGGCACAGGCACAGTGTCTTGCCCAATGTCTTGAGAAAAGAGGTCGAGATTAAATCGACTCCGGTCGCTTCTGACATCAGGGCGACAATGCAGGTAAAAAGGCCAAGTGTGGCCAGAAACCACAGAACAGAGGGGTTTTGTGCAATGAATGTTTTTTGCATGCCGTTAGTCCGCCGCTACTCGGCCCTTAAGGGCAACAATGCCCTTTGGCCGGAATTGGATGAATAGAATAATGAACAGGATCATATAGGTCTGCGCTGCCAGCGTGTTGGACGGGTTTAGCCACTCGATTCCCTTTTGAAAAAAGCCGATCAACGATGCGCCTGCCAGTGTGCCCCAGACATTGCCGACACCCCCCACAACCACTGTCATGAACGACTGCACAATGTAGTCGGCCCCCATTTCCGACGTCACCTTTGCGTAAAGCCCGATAGCCACGCCTGCGATGCCCGCAATGCCGGACCCCAGACCAAATGTAAGCATGTTGATCCGGTCTGGATTGATGCCCATGGACGCAGCCATGCCGGGGTTTTGGGTCACTGCCCGCACCTCTAGGCCCAGCCGGGTCCGCTTAAGGACGAACACGATGAGAGCCAGAAACAAAAGAGCCATTACAAAAATAGCGATCCTAATATAGCTGATCTGGATCACATCAGAGATCACCCAAGCCCCGTCCAACCAGCCCGGTGAGGTAAGTGGCCGGGCCTGCGTGCCAAAAATGTTCTTGGCCAGTTGTTGGAGTGCGATCGATATGCCGAAGGTGGCCAATAGTGTCTCGAGCGGGCGGTGATACAGGTGCCGGATCACAAGCCTTTCCATCGTTACGCCTGCACCAAAGGTGATGGCAAAAGCCAATGGAAGGGCCACGATCAGCGATAGGGTGTAGTCAGGAATAAACAGCTGAACAACGTAACCGGTGTAGGCGCCCATCATTATGAACTCACCATGGGCCATGTTGATGACACCCATCACCCCAAAGGTGATGGCAAGCCCGATGGCTGCTAAAAAGTAGATGGAGGCAAGCGACATTCCGTCCAATGCCAAATCGACTGTTTGTGCAAAAGCCACTCGGGATTCGACGGACCCGAGCGCTGTTTCGGCGGCGGCGGTGATTTCAGGGTTTTTTTCGGTGTAGACCTCAAAGAAAACATGTTGTTCAAGCGCTTTTGTGCGCGTTTGCTCTGTGACTAATGCTGGGACGCTACCTTTTGTAGTGAGTTGCAAGTACGCTACTTTTCGTATGTCGGGGTTGGAAAGTTGCGCCAATCCAAAGCCACCAACACGGCCATCGATCACGTTGTCTTTGAGAGCCGCTCGAATCGCGCCCGGTGGGGTCTTTGGGTTGGCCAGCCCAGCATCAACGAGCTGTCCATAAAACGCATCCGGTGATTTCATCGGATCGAGTATGCGGGCGATATTGCCAACTGGTTGTTCGGTGCTGACACCGGGTTTTACAGCAAGAATTTGATTGAGCGTGCTACGCGCCTCGACGCTGGTATCTTTTGTCATGCTTTTGATAGCGGCGATCCGGTCTGCGGGCTTCTTGGCAAAGCGTGCTGAAAGAAAGTTGGCCAATTGGGCTTTGCGTGCTTTGAGGCGCGCGTCGGCTTCACCGGCGACAGACGCAAGCAGGGGGGGCAGCTGCGCGGCTTCGGGCCGCCGCGCAATAGAGGCAACGGCGTTTTCGCGCCGCTCGAGATTGGGATCGCTAAGCTGGAATTGAACAAGGAACGTGCCTATTGCGCGTCGGACCCCGCCATTCGGTTTAAGTTGCTTGAAGCCTGATTTGGGTGCGATGGCGACCTTGTCGGAATCAAGGTCAGTAAACGACAGCTGGGACCCATTTACCTTAGCAAAAAAGAACACTCCATCGGCGCGTTGCCAAATGTTTTTGTCTGACCAGTGTTCCAGAAAGAGAGGAACCTGTGGCAGTCCGGATGATACGAGGGCATCCAGAACAACGCCAACGCTTTTGCGTGAGGGTTTGGCGACTTCGGCGGCGTGCTTTTGCAAGATATCTTGCAGACCCTCGGCCTGTGCGGCCGCCAGCGTGCTGAGCCACAGGGCGAGTACGAGAAAAACGTGGCGCATGCAGGGAGAGCTTTCAGATATTTGAGATATGGGGCCGACACATGTCGTGGCGGCCCCTCAAAGTCATGTTCAGTAGTTTGAAGTCAGCTGCACACAGGTCTTGGTCTGAGTGTTGTACATACCGCAGCCAAGATCTTTCCAATCCGAAGTAAGGACTGCAGAGGCGGGCAGAAAATCTGTCCACGCATCACCCGGAACTTCACTGGTCTGCGAGATGATGTCGAACTGCCCGTCAGCAGTGATCTCACCAATGAGAACAGGTTTGGCCAGATGGTGATTGGCCAGCATAATAGCAGTGCCGCCGGTCAGGTTTGGAAACTCTTGACCGTACATCGCCGCGCGTACTGCGTCGACTTCGGTTGTGCCCGCCGCGTTGGCGGCATTCACCCACATGTTAAAGCCGATATAGTGTGCCTCCATCGGGTCATTCGTCACACGATCTTTGCCAGCGAACTCTTTCCAGGCCGAGATGAAGGCAGTGTTTGCTTCTGACTCTGCAGACTGAAAGTAGTTCCAAGCCGCGAGGTGCCCCACCAAATTGGAGGTATCAAGGCCCGAAAGCTCTTCTTCGCCGACGGAAAAGGCGACGACAGGAATGTCATCGGCTGAAATGCCGGCAGCAGCCAGTTCCTTGTAAAAACCGATATTGGCATCGCCATTGATAGTCGAAATCACGCCGACCTGCTTGCCGTCTTCTCCCAATGCCACAACGTCAGCAACGATGGTGGCCCAGTCGGAATGACCAAATGGCGTGTAATTCACAAAGATATCATCGGCGGCAATGCTATTATCTTGCAAGTACTGTTCGAGAATGTTGTTGGTTGTGCGGGGATAGACATAGTCAGTGCCTAACAGTGCGAATTTCTCGACGCCCAACTCTTCGAGAAAGTAGTCAACCGCAGGAATAGCCTGCTGGTTCGGAGCAGCGCCGGTGTAAAAGACGTTGCGAGAGCTTTCTTCGCCCTCGTACTGAACAGGGTAAAACAGCAGCCCGTTTAACTCTTCGATAACTGGCAATACCGACTTGCGTGAAACCGATGTCCAATTACCAAAGATCACGTCAACTTCGTGAACCGTCAGAAGTTCACGGGCCTTTTCCGCAAACAGGGGCCAGTCGGACGCCGGATCGACGACGATCGCTTCAATCTCACAGCCCAGCACGCCGCCTGCAGCATTCTGCTTTTCGATTAGCATAAGCATTGTGTCTTTGAGGGTGGTTTCCGAGATTGCCATCGTGCCGGACAACGAGTGTAGAACGCCGACTTTTATGGGGTCTGCGCATTCGGCAGCAACCAGACTGGTAGATGTCAACAGCGCAGCAGTGATGTACGATGTAAGTTTAAGCGAGTGAGCCATGTGTTTCAGGTCCCTTTTGTCGCTGCGGGTGTCTTCAAGCGGTGCATGAACCGCTTTCATGAACGTCCCAAACAGTATAGCGTGGGCCCGCAACAGTGATGTTGTCGTCGCGCGGTGGGGAGTATCTGCCAAGATGACCCGCCGCGCGGCATTAATGCCTCATGGGCAATACCACTCCTGTTCATATCGTCATCAGCGGCCAGTGTGCGGTCGCGACAACCGATCATATTGGTGGCATGTGCTGAATTATTTGCCCACTTTCCGCTCTGGCGCCCGTTTTTTAATCGGTTATTGTTTCATCGCTGCATCAAAGTCTGAAAGCGAGACCAAAATTGGTCTGCAAGCCATCGTTACATTTTTTATGCAACCGGTTGCAAAAATATGCGACTCGCATATCATCGCGTGTGATGTTGGCAGGTCTACGTGGATTGTTTCGCGTTAGCATGTTGGCTGCCCCGGTAAAAATGCGCGTGATCCGGGCATGCGATTTTGGGAGGAAACTATGAAAAAAGTTCTTTTGGCCACTGGCCTTTCCGTTCTTATGAGCGGCACTGCAATGGCGCAGGAAATCGGCGCGACAATTTCGCGGTTTGACGACAACTGGCTGACCGTCATGCGAAATGGCATGACCGAGCATGCCGCCAGCCTCGATGGCGTGTCTCTGCAAATGGAAGATGCAACAGACGATCTTGCCAAGCAAATTGACCAAGTTCGGAATTTTGTGGCATCAGGCGTTGATGCGATCATTGTGAACATCGTTGATACTTCCGCAGGTGCTGCGATCACCGAAGCTGCTGGCAATACGCCTCTGGTGTTCGTCAACCGCGAGCCTGATAACGTAAACGAACTGCCGCCATCTCAGGCGTTTGTTGCCTCAAACGAAATTGAATCCGGTACGCTTTCCGCATTTCAGGTTTGTAACAACCTGCGTGCTGATGGCAAAGCGGGTGGCGCACGCGGGTATCTGATGAACGGCCAATTGTCGAACCAGGCGGCTGTTCAACGGTCCAAGGATGTGCATGACATCATCGGCATCGACATGTGTAATTTTATGACGCTGATTGACGAGCAGACTGCAAACTGGTCGCGTGATGAAGCGCAGGATCTTATGACTAACTGGATGTCCTCGGGTGAACCGTTCGACTTTGTTCTGGCCAATAACGACGAAATGGCCATTGGCGCCATTCAGGCGATGAAAGCTGCTGGCATGGACATGGCCGACGTTCAGGTTGGCGGCGTTGACGCCAGCCAAGACGCGTTGCTGTCAATGCAAGCGGGTGACTATGACGTTACTGTTTTCCAGGATGCATTCGGTCAGGGCAGTGGATCTGTCGATACCGCAATTGCACTTGCTGCGGGTCAGAGCGTCGATCAAAAAGTCTATATTCCCTTCAAGCTGGTTACTCCGGCGAATATGGATGACTTCCTCGACAAAAACTAATTCGGTTTTGTACCGATAAGCGGGGCGGCATTTTACGTGCCGCACCGTAATTTCACACGCGCGGAACAACAGGGGTACCAATGTCAGATACCAGCCACGGCACAGGCGGGCTTACGTTCGACAAAACCAAAAGGTCTTGGCCAAATGAAATGAACGTTTTGTTTGCGCTGATCATAATCATCGTTGTCTTTGAGATTTTGGGGCAGGTGTTGCCCTATATGAAAGATCAAAGTTTCCTGTTTGATACGCGGGGTCGCTTTGATTCCATCTTTAATGAAGCACGCTTAAAGATCATCATACTTCAGGTTGCGATCATCGGGATCATTGCACTGGGTGTGACGCAGGTGATCATTACAGCCGGGATAGACCTAAGTTCGGGGCCACTTGTTGCTGCAACGGCGATGATTGCGATGAGTTTTGGTCAGACTGAATTGGTGAACGGCAACCCCAACCCCAAGGCAATCTTTGGGCCTTGGGCAATGGATCTTCCTGTCATATTTCCGGTGGTTATTGGGCTCACTTTCGGAGCGGCCATAGGAGCCATAAACGGAACATTCGTAGCCTATTTCCGCATACCACCCTTTATCGCGACACTTGGAATGTTTCTGATTTGTCGGGGCATCGCGCTTTGGTGGTCCGCGGGTCGGCCAGTTTCGTTCCCAACCGAAAGTTACAAATTCATTGGGTCGGGCATGATGCCAGTGGTTTGGTTTCTGTCGCTGGCAGTGCTATTCCACGTGATCCTGCGTTATACGATTTACGGAAAACACACCTATGCGATCGGTTCAAACGAAGAGGCCGCGCGCATGTCCGGCATCAATGTCCGGCGCCACAAGGTGATGGTCTATATGATCGCCTCGATGCTTGCTGCCTTTGCTGGTGTTGTGCTAAGCGCCAAGGCTTCGACTGCACAAGCCGGCATGGGCGAGTTTTATGAACTCTTTGCGATCGCCATGGCCGTTATTGGTGGCATCAGTTTGACGGGCGGGCGCGGTTCGATCATCGGTACGGTTCTTGGTGCCATGGTGCTTGGTGTGATCCGGTCTGGCTTTACCTTTATCAAACTGGATGGATCCTATCAATTGATGGCCATGGGAAGCATCATCATCGCCGCCGTCATCCTCGACCAATACCGACAGCGCAGCCGCGCCTGAGACAGGAGAAACTGAAAATGAGCGATGAAGTTGTTCTGAAGACCCGAGACCTGACCAAGCATTATGGCGGTGTACATGCGCTACAAGGCGCAAATTTTGAGATAAAAAAAGGCGAGCATATTGCCATCATGGGGGATAATGGAGCGGGCAAATCGACATTTGTGCGTCAGGTTACCGGAGTTGAGCAACGCACCCGTGGCGATGTCTGGCTTTATGGTGAAGAAGTGAACTTTGCTGGTCCACTCGATGCGCGCGAGGCTGGTATTGAAACTGTGTTTCAAACATTGGCTTTGGCCGATGACCTCGACGTACCTGATAATCTATTTCTGGGGCGCGAGATGACGTTTTGGAACTGGTTGGGCCCGTTCCGCTTTCTTGATTATAAAGGCATGCGTAAAGCAACCATAGAAGGGCTGGAAAAGACAGCCGTCAAGATTCCGAATATACGAAATAGCATTCGGAATATGTCTGGTGGCCAACGGCAATGCGTGGCGATTGCGCGCACTGCGACCTTTCATTCGCGCCTGACGGTCATGGATGAACCGACGGCAGCGCTTGGCGTTCAGGAAACGGCTCAGGTGGAAAACATCATTCGCACTTTGAAAGAGGCGGATGAGCCATTGATACTGGTCAGTCACAATATGCGGCAAGTTATGGATCTTGTTGATCGCATTGTCGTGTTCCGACGGGGGCGGATCTGCGCAAACCTTCGCACCGAAGATACCAATGGTCAGGACGTTGTCGCTTATATAACTGGGGCCAAGACGCAGGAAGGCTATGAGGATGCAGTGTGATCAGATCGAACAAAAGTGATTGGCCTTGATCATCCTTTCTTTGCTCGAGCTTGGCGGCGTCATGTAACCGTGGCGGTCTGCTTCTCGTGGGGCTTGGTCGAGGCTGTTACGGGCGCTTCGTTCTGGGCGGCGGTATTTTTGGGAATGTCGGGCTTTGCGTTCTGGCAGTTCGGGCAGATTGATTGGTCGAAATACGATAAGGGCCGCTGAGAAAATGGCTGTCACGCTCAAGGATGTGGCCGAACGGGCAGGGGTCTCGCGGTCTGCGGTATCGCGTTGCTTTACGCCCGGTGCGTCGATCAGCCAAAAGATGCGTGACAAGGTAGAAAAGGCGGCGACCAGCCTTGGCTATAGCCCCAATGCTCTGGCATCCTCGTTGACCACAGGCCGCACCAAGTTGGTTGGGGTGGTGTCTAACAACTTTCACAACCCGATCTTTCTTGAGGTCTTTGATCTGGTGACCCGCGAATTGCAGGCCCGCGGTCTGCGTCCGCTGCTGGTCAATCTGACGAATGAAACCGACCCGTCAAACTCGATGCAGATGCTGCGGCAATACTCGGTCGATGCGGTGATCGTGGCATCCTCCACATTGCCAGTCAGCTTTGCAGAAAGCTTCCACGAGGCTGGGATGCGTGTGGTGCATTCCTTTGGCCGATTGACGGATACGCCGCGTATCAATGTGCTGGGCATCGACAATTGCGAGGCTGGACGGATCGCTGCGCGCGAACTTTTGCGGCGAGGTTATCGCAAGGTTGGATTTCTTGCGGGCCCTTTGAGCGCAACATCGACCCGGGATCGCCACACAGGTTTTGCTGAAGAGCTTGGGCGACATACAGATGTGAGCCTGTCTGTGTCCTATGCCAAAGCCTATTCATTTGAGGCGGGTCGAGAAGAAATGACCAGACTGCTGCGTATGGGCGCGGCAGAGGCGTATTTTTGTGGTGATGATGTCCTGTCTATTGGTGCGCTATCGGCGATCGAGGATGCAGGGCTTAGCGTGCCCCAAGACGTAGGCATATTGGGGCTGAACAACATGAAGATGGCGGGATGGGAGTTGGTCAATCTCACCACGATCCACAACCCAATAGACTGCATCATCAAGGCTTCGGTTGATTTGATCGAAGCAATGCTAAAAGGCGAAGACGGGCCTGCACGGTCAACTACTTTTGCCTGTCATGTGGTGGAACGGGGCACGTTGCGCCCGGCACCATGACCTCAAGAGCGTTATGCGAGAAACTTGCACGGCCTAAAGCTCTTTGAAGTCTTTTAATTCAGCGTGTAAGAACACGCCTGATGCTTTAGTTATTTTTCGAGCACTAAGGTTAACGAAACATCGGCGGGCGCGCGTCAAGCCATGCGCCGTCTTGTTTGCCCGATTGTGCGACTGCAAAAACCGCTGCCATAGATCGCAAACCATCCTCTGCACGCGGGTACAGATTTGCAGCCCGATCCATTAGGCGACCTTCTTTGCGGGCGCGTATGGCTTCAGCAAGATCGGTGTAGATATTGGCAAAGGCCAATGGCATCCCCTCGGCATGTCCGATGGTGACCCGTGTCGTGCGATCTGCCTCGGGGGACAGGTTTGCCTCGCCGCGTTCGATCACCTGTAAACGTTCGTTTAGAGGCATATAATACAGCTGGTTGGGCTGTTCCTGGCTCCACCTCAGACCGCCCGTTTCACCAAAGACCTGAATGCCAAGGCCATGTTGTCGACCAATGGCAACCGATGACGTCCACAATCTGCCAACCGCCCCTCCGTCCATGCGGAAATTGACCATTGCGTCATCTTCTAACGTGCGCACGTCGATGCAAGATGCCGTATCGGCGGATAGTTTCGTTACTTCCTGGCCAGTGACAAAACTTGCCATATGCAATGCGTGGATGCCGCAATCGGCAAATTGCGCAGATACCCCGGCCTGAGCCGGATCATAGCGCCAGCGGACGCGGGGGTTGTCTGCGTCGGTGGCATCTGCGTGGTGACCGTGGGCAAATTCTGCGACCACCAATCGCACTTTGCCAATGTCACCGCGGCCCACCATCGCCCGCATGTGGCGAACCAGTGAATAGCCCGAGTAGCCATAGTTTACAGCACATATCTTGCCTGTCTTGCGGGCAATCTCGACGATAACTTCGCCTTCTTCGATGGTCATGGTCATTGGCTTTTCACAAAGAACATGAAAGCCGTTTTCCAAAAATGCCTTGGTGATCTCGAAATGGGTCGCGTTCGGTGTGGCAACTGTCACGAGGTCGATCCGGTCATCGCGCCGCTTTTCACCCTCCAGCATGTCTTGCCAACTGCCATAGGCGCGGTCACCAAGGCCAAGCCGCTGACCATATTCACGGCCCTGTTCGGGCCGATGATCCAAGGCGCCGGCGGTGAATTCGAACAAACCGTCAAGGCCCGCCCCCAAGCGGTGGGCCGGCCCGATCTGACTGCCTTCGCCACCGCCAATCATACCCCATTTCAGTTTCGCCATATGTCAGTCTCCGTAAGGCGGGTGCTGTGCGCCTGTGCTTTGGAATTTTGGGTCGCTTTGGATCAGAAACCGATGGATTGCAAATAAGTTCGGTTGGTTCGCGCATCATCTATGGGCGAGGTGTTGCCTGCAGGGTCACAATCCTGCTCCACCGTGCACCACCCATCAAACCCAGCATCCAGAAGAACCTGCCGAACGGCCGGAAAATCGACATCGCCATCGCCCAAGTTGCAAAATATCCCGTCTGCACAAGCGTCATAGAAGCCCGTGCGGCTGGCAATGACGCGGGCTTTTACCGATGGGTCGATATCTTTGAAATGCATATAGCTGATGCGATTAATATGGCGCTTCATAAAGGCCACTGGGTCAAACCCCGCATAGGAATGGTGCCCGGTGTCAAAGCAGATCTTGAGAATCTTTTCGTCAATCTCGTCCAGCAATCTTTCCAGCTCGGGTTCGAAATCCATGAAACCTGCGGCGTGGGCGTGGATGCCAATGGTCAGTCCGTATTCCTCGGCACCCATTTTAGCGATCGTGCCAATCCGGTCGCGATAAGCCACCCATTCAGCAGCATCCATTTGTTCGGCCTCACTTGACCTGCCGGCGGTTGGGGCGCGCCGTTCCGAGATGGAATCAATCAGCACCAAGTGCTGAGCTCCATGCGCCCTAAGCGCTTTGCAGGTGCGTACCGCGCCGTCCAGCACATCATCCCACTGAGCGGGATCGTGAAAGGCGCGGAACACAACGCCTCCGATCAGTTCCTGCGCATGTTCCGCCAAGGCATCGGCCAGGATGACGGGGTCTTCGGGCATGAAGCCAACGGGCCCCAGCTCGATTCCGCTAAAGCCCGCCGCCGCGTTTTCCCGCAGTACCTTGCGCCAGTCCGGGTTGCGCGGATCATCCGCGAATTCCACGCCCCATGAGCAGGGGGCATTGCCGATCTTGATCATATGCGTCGCCTTGTTCCTAGAAATCCGAGATATTCATCCAAGCCCCGGCCCGCGATGAGGCCAGTGCCGCTGCAACAACCTTGTTTACTTCGAGCCCGTCCTCGAATGTGGGCCAGACCGGATCGCCCGTCGCTATGGCTGTCAGGAAATCCTTGGCTTCGATTATAATCTGATCCTGATAGCCGGTACCATGACCGGGTCCTTGGCAAAATGGCAGATAGTCGGGATGTTCAGGACCGGTCAATATCTTTCGAAAACCGCGTTCTGCCTCGGGTCCCTCGGCCGTGTAGAGACAGATCGCGTTTTGATCTTCACAGTCAAAGCGGATCGCACCTTTCGTTCCGTAGATATCATAGGCATAGCCCATCTTTCGCCCGGTTGCGACCCGGCTGATGAACAGTGTCCCGCAAATGCCCGAGGCAAAGCGCAGCGTCAGATGCGCCTGATCATCGTTGGTGACTGCGACCCCGCCGCGTTCCTTGTGGACCGTCTCGACGACGGCATGCAGGCTGTCGATTGGCCCCATTAGCGCAAGCGCGCAGTTGATTGGGTGCGGCGCCAGATCGCCCATGCATCCGTTGGCATCGCCACTGCTGCGCCACGAGGCAGGAGCTTCGGGATCGGCATAGAAATCCTCGGTCATTTCGCCACGATAAGACGTTACCTGACCAATCCGGCCATTGGCGATCAGCTGGCGCGCATATTGCGTTGCGGGGGTCCGCACATAGTTGAACCCCATCATGTTGGCGACCGCGGCATCTTGTGCTGCTTTTGTCATTGCGCGGGCTTTTTCGACCGTTTCGGCCAGTGGTTTTTCGCACAGGACGGGTTTGCCCAAAGCAAAGGCAGCAAGCGCTATGTCATAATGGGTATCTTGGGGCGAGGCTATGACAACGGCCTCGACCTTGGGGTCATTGACCAGTACCCGCCAATCTTCTGTCGCGCGGCGAAAGCCATAGGCTTTTCGGTACCGATCAGATGAAGCTGCGGTACTTGCGCAAACCATCTCCAGCCGGGGTCGGAGTGCGGTATCAAAAATGGCCCCAACCGACGAAAACGCAACCGAGTGCGCCTTGCCCATATAGCCACCACCGACAATGCCTATTCCTATTTCGGACATTGGCAGCCTCCCTCAAAAAGTATTTGCAACCGGTTGCAAGATTGGTATCGTCAATCCCAGAGACGGGTCAATACAGAATCGTCGACAAAGTCATGCGCGGGCCGCGAGGAGGACTTTTTTATGGCGGGTAGCGATACCGTTCGGCTAACAACCGCTCAGGCGATTATCAGATATCTGGCGGCCCAATACATCGAAATAGATGGCGATGAATGGCGCTTGTGCGGAGGCGGTTTTGGCATCTTTGGCCATGGCAACGTCACCTGTCTGGGCGAAGCGTTGTATGATCATAAAGAAGCGTTGCCGCTCTACCGTGGGCAGAACGAACAAAGTATGGGATTTGCAGCCGCTGGCTATTCCAAGCAATGGCTGCGTCAGCGGTTCATGTTCTGCACGGCCTCGGCCGGGCCGGGGACAGCGAATTTGCTCACAGCATCGGCGTTGGCACATGCCAACCGCTTGCCCATGCTGATGCTGTGTGGTGATACGTTCATAACCCGTTTGCCCGATCCGGTTTTGCAACAGCTCGAACATTTCGGTGATCCGACATTCGGCGTGAACGATGCGTTCAAGGCTGTGACCCGCTATTGGGATCGGATCACGCATCCCGCGCAGATCATCCAGTCCTTGCCCAATGCCATTGCCACAATGCTTGACCCTGCAGATTGTGGGCCCGCGTTCCTTGGGTTGCCGCAGGACGTGCAAGGCTGGGCTTATGATTATCCGTTGGCCATGTTCGAAAAACGTGTGCACCGTATCCGCCGTCAGGCACCGGATGCAGCCGAAGTTGCCGATGCCGTTGCAGCATTGCGCGGGGCCAGGCGGCCTGTAATCATTGCGGGTGGCGGGGTGCAGTATTCGGGGGCGGTGTCCGAACTCACCGCCTTTGCCCAAGCGCATGGCATTCCGGTGGTCGAGACAATCGCAGGGCGTGCCAACATGATGGATACGCATCCGCTCAACACTGGGCCAATCGGTGTGACGGGATCAGACAGCGGCAATGCGATTGCGGCAGACGCTGATGTTATCTTGTCGGTCGGCTGCCGGCTACAGGACTTCACAACCGGTTCGTGGACAGCATTTTCGCAAGATGCGCAGATCATCGGATTGAATGCCGGGCGTCACGATGCGGGCAAGCACCGATCCTTACCCATGGTGGGCGACGCCAAGCTGGGGCTGAATGCGTTGACCGGGGCCATAGGCGACTATAGTGCTCCCGCTGACTGGACCCGGCGTGCCGCAGACGAGCGGTCCAAGTGGATGGCTTATGTGGCTGGGAACGTAGCACCGGGCAACGCCCCCAATTCCTATGCGCAGGCCATCGGCGCGGTAAATGCCCTGTGCCATCCACGTGACCGGGTGGTGGCCGCGGCCGGGGGGCTGCCTGCCGAGGTCACGGCAAATTGGCGTACGCTCGACATCGGGACGGTGGATGTTGAGTTCGGATTTTCCTGTATGGGCTACGAGATTTCCGGGGCCTGGGGCGCACGGATTGCGCAATCTGAACGCGAGCCGGATCGCGATACCATTACCTTTTGCGGTGATGGCTCCTACCTAATGCTGAATTCTGATATTTATTCGTCGGTTCTAAGTCGGAAAAAGTTAATTGTATTGCTCCTCGACAATGGCGGTTTTGCGGTTATCAACAAGCTGCAGAACAACACCGGCAATGAAAGCTTCAATAACCTGCTGAGTGATGCACCCACAATCCCCGAGGCTTTTGCAGTTGATTTTGAAGCGCACGCGGCCAGCATGGGGGCTGCCGCCGAAACGGTGCAAAACCCGGCCGAATTATCTGAGGCCTTCAAACGCGCTCAGGCCAGCGACAAGACATATGTGATCTGCATGAAGGTTGATGCCTATGATGGCTGGACAACCGAAGGGCACGCCTGGTGGGAGGTGGGCACGCCCCACGTGACCGATAATCCCAAGGTGGCGCAGGCGCACACTGACTGGGAAGCAACTCGGCCCAAGCAACGGAAGGGAGTTTGAACATTGCGTACATTCACATCTGAAACAGCCGATCCAATCACCATCTGCGAAGAGCTTATGAATGGCCCCGGTGCTGTCCGCATCACGGGGCTCTTCTCGGATGATCAAATTGCAGATGCGCGACGCGTCATAATGCAGCATTCTGACAAAGAGGGCGAAAAAGTCACGCACTTTCAGGGCGCCGCTATGGAAGACGGAAAAGCCAATCTGCAGCGCCGCGTGTGGAACCTGTTGGCCAAAGGTAACGTGTTCTCGGACATGGCGGCACACCCGGTGCTGATGCAAATCCTTGGCAAATGGCTCGGATCCGAGTTCATCATGGGATCAATTGCGGCCAACCGGATTTTGCCGGGTGGACCGGGACAGGAGCCTCATATCGATTTTCCCTACTGGGACTTTTACAAACCAGACAGCCATCCGCTTGGTCTTAATGCCAGTTTTCCCATGAACGCGCAGGTAACGGTGGCGTTGGATCACTTTACGCTAGAAAGTGGCGCGACAGCTTATTTGCCTGGCAGCCAAAAAAACATGCGATATCCCACGTCGGAAGATCACGAGGATTTCTATGCCAATTGCGCACGCATGACGGGTGTGCCGGGGGATGTGATAATTTTTTATGGCGCTGCTTGGCATTGTGCGATGCCAAACAATGCCGATCACGACCGCAATGCCGTGCTGATCAACTACATCCCTAAATTCGTTAAACCGCTCGAGGATATGCCCGGTGCTCTGCCACAGGCCTTTCTTGATGCGGCCAGCCCGCAGATGCGGCAGCTTTTAGGGTTTAACTACAAGTATCCCGAAATCCTCGATCAGGCAGATGCTGAGAATGCTGAAGGCCTGGTCAATACAGGGGGCACCGCGTGAGCGCTCTGATTCAAGGGATAAAGGCGAATGACTTTGTCATTGTTGGTCGTGCAGGCATCGACTTTTTTACCGATGTGGGCGTGCGTGCTGAGGATGCAGAACATGTGACAGTCGATCTTGGGGGATCTGCTGCGAATATCGGTGCGGGCATCTGCAAACTGGGTGGCAGGGCTGCGCTTATCACATCCGTTTCCGACGACTCCATTGGCAGTTACTGTATCAACCGATTGGGCCACTACGGCGTTGATACAAGGCACGTTCGCCGTGTGGGTGGCGAATACCGTAACTCTTTGGCGTTCTACGAAAGCGTGCTCAAAGGGCACCGCAACGTGATCTATCGCAACGGTGCTGCCGATTTCCAGATGGAAATCGCAGATGTCGAAGCGGTGGATTATAGCCGCTATGGTGCGCTGATCACGGCCGGTACTGTCTTTGCTGCGGAACCTTCGCGCGCGGCGACGTTCCGCGCCTTTGAACTGGCCAAAGCGGCAGGTGTGCCGATCATCTTTGACGTGGATTACCGCCCCTATTCTTGGCCATCGCCACAGGTTGCCGCTGATGTTTTGAGCCGCGCTGCAGAGGCGTCTGACATGATCGTAGGTAATGATGAAGAGTTCGGCTTTATGGCTGGGGGCCTTGAAAAAGGGCAGGCTAAGGCCCGTTCATTGTCCGAAGCGACCGCAGAAATTGTGATCTATAAAATGGGCGAAAACGGTGCGGTCACCTATACGTCAGGCGCAGAAATTGTGACGGGCATTTATCCGGTCACGGCTGTCAAACCCAATGGGGCAGGGGATGCGTTCATGGCCGGTCTCATGACTGCGATTGCTGATGGCCATGACCTGAAAACCGCGATATTACGAGGCTCGGCCTGCGCTTCGATCACTGTATCAAAACCGGGCTGTGCGCCAGCGATGCCGGACCCCAAAGGGCTTGCGGCTTTTCTGGAAACGCAACCCGGCCCGACCAACCCCTAACGGAGGATCGCCATGCATATCGCGCCTTTTGACAACAAGAACGCCCCAATCGTGGACTTGGACGATGCAACCGTTCCGCTAAACTACTTTAATATCGTAAAGCTCAAAAAGGGCGAAGCATTCGAATACAAGGTACCGGGATACGAAACCTGCATCGTTCCAGCGACAGGCACGGTCGACGTCAACGTTGAGGGGTTCAAAGCTGATGCACTGGGTGGGCGCGGCGTTGACGTCTGGGACGGCGAACCCGAAGGGGTCTATGTGCCGACCGCCGCCAAGGCTGAAATGGTTTGCACCTCGGACGCGGCCGAAGTTTATGTGGCGGGGGCCCGTTTTGACGGGGTGCTAGATGCCTTTGCCATTCGGTCGGATGAGCTTGACCTGGTGCAATACGGATCAGACGACACCAAGACCCATCGTAAGATCAAGCATATCCTTGGCCAAAAGCAACATGACAAGGTGGGCCGCTTGCTGGTCAGCGAATTGTTTACCGTGGGTCAGGGTGGTTGGTCGGGCTTTCCAAGCCACAAGCATGACACCGACCGGATGCCGGTCGAGACACGACACGACGAAACCTATAACTTCCGCTTCAGGCCCAATCATGGGTCTGGTGTGCAGATGCTTCAGCGCGAAGATGGCAAAGCAGGAGATGCCTATCACATTGTCGATGGATCAACCATTTGCCTTGATAACGGATATCATCCCTGCGCCGTGCTGCCCGGCTATGAGATGTACTATTTTACCATTCTGGGGGGGCTCAGCCAGCGCAGTCTGGTTCAATATTTCCAGCCCTCGCATGCCTATCAGATTGAGACAATCCCCGGCATCAAAGACATGATTGCCAAGTTCAAATGACACTCGCAACCTTGGCTGATGTTTTGCGGCCCGCCAAGGCGGGGGGCTATGCGGTTGCGGGTCTGGTGACGCTGGGCTGGGAAGATATGCGCGCTTTTGTAGCGGCAGCAGAGGCCGAAGACTGCCCTGTCATCTTGCAAGCCGGACCATCGTGTCGCGCACACACGCCGCTGCCGATTCTAGGCAAAATGTTCCGCTATTTGGCAGAGCGCGCAAGTGTTCCGGTGGTCGCGCATCTGGACCACGGCTATACCTTTGGTGAGTGCAAGGAGGCATTGGACAGCGGGTTCACGTCGCTTATGTTTGATGGCTCGCGCAAACCGCTGGCACAGAATATCCTTGAAACGGCTCAGATTGCTGAAATGGCGCATAAGGCGGGAATTTCCTGCGAGGGTGAGATCGGGTTTGTCGGATATGATAATGGCGAGGCTTCCGCCGGAACGGACCCTGCTGAAGCCGCAGAATTTGCGCGTGAAACTGGCGTTGATGCGATGGCCATCTCGGTGGGAAATGTGCATTTGCAAAAGGATCAATCGGGTGGTCTGGACGAAGCCCGAATAGCCGCGATTGAGGCGGTGACAGATGTGCCTTTGGTGATACACGGTGGCTCAGGCGTGCCTGCTGCTCAGCGCCGCACCCTTGCGCGAACCACTGCGATCAGCAAATTCAACATCGGCACCGAATTGCGCATGGCTTTTGGCGCGGCTTTGCGCGGTGCTGTCAATGCGGATGCAAATCGATTTGACCGCGTGACAATCCTGCAAGACACGCATGACCCGGTTGTGGCAGCGACACGCGTGGTTCTGAAAACAATGAAGGGCTAGGACATGATCAACATAGCACTTTTGGGCTGTGGCCGCATTGGGCAGGTTCACGCAAATAGCTTGCTTGGAATAGATGGTGCACGCGTTGCAGCGGTGTGCGATGCCGTCCCTGCCGCCGCAGACGCATTGGCCGAGCGCACTGGTGCAAAAGTAATGGACACCGATGCAATTCTTGCGGATGCGGACATTGATGCCGTTGTAATCGGTACGCCGACAACCACCCACTATGATTTGATCCATGCCGCTGCTAACGAGGGAAAGGCGATATTTTGCGAAAAGCCAATCGATCTGAATGCAGACCGAATTCGCGATTGCCTGAAGATTGTGAGCGCACATAATGTGCCGTTTCTTGTCGCTTTCAACCGCCGCTTTGATCCGAACTTTCGCGCGCTGAAACAACAGATTGACGATGGCACCGTGGGCGATGTTGAAATGATTACGATCCTGTCACGTGATCCCAACCCGCCCCCGATCGGTTATGTCAAAACGTCGGGTGGCTTATTTCGCGATATGATGATCCATGATTTTGACATGGCCCGTTTTTTACTAGGAGAAGACCCGGTAGAAATATTTGCGCAGGGTTCATGCCTTGTAAATCCAGAGATTGGTGCCGCGGGGGATGTGGACACGGCCATGGTCACCTTGCGTACGGACAGCGGAAAGTTGTGCCACATTTCGAATTCTCGTCGTGCCACTTATGGCTATGACCAGAGAGTTGAAGTACATGGCAGTATGGGGATGGTTCGGGCCGACAACGTATTAACGACGACAGTCGAAGTATCGACCGCATCGGGGTTTTGCCGTGCCCCGACCGAGCCATTCTTTCTAGAGCGCTATAGTGATGCGTATCGGGCTGAAATGCTGCACTTTATTGACGCTGTAACGACAGGAAACGCGCCTTCGCCAGACGGATTGGACGGTTTTAAGGCGCAGGTCATTGCGGATGCAGCGGACGCGTCCTGTACCTTAGGACAGCCGCAGACGTTGGATTTTACCTACAGTATTTGACGAAATACCTGAAGCATCTGTCATCACTTAACGCGTTGAAACCTTTGATTTCAGGCAACGTTAGATAGCTCGATTTTTTCACCAAAAGCTGTATAATTCTGTTCCTCAGGCGGCCGGTGGATTGCTTTAACTTAGCTTGATCCAAGCCGCATTGCGTGCGGCCGACCTTACGCAGGCATCAACAAATTCGACGCCTCTCAAGCCGTCCAACACGGTTGGGTATATCACGTCTGTACCCGGCGTCAGACCGTCTTTGAAAGCAGTGATCGCCTCAGCGGCTTCGCTGTAAATGGTTGCAAACCCTTCCAGATACCCCTCGGGATGACCGGCGGGGATGCGGCTGACCCGTTCGGCGGCCGGACCGGCGCCCGCGCCATTGCGTGTGATCACACGTTTGGGTTCGCCAAAGGGCGTGTGCAACAGATAGTTTGGGTTTTCCTGCACCCACTCCAAGCCGCCACTTTCGCCGTATACCCGCAGGCGCAACGCATTTTCGTTGCCCGGCGCCACCTGTGAACACCACAGCATACCTTTTGCTCCGCCATGAAAGCGCAACAATACGTGACCATTGTCATCAACCCGGCGGCCCGGAACAAAGGCATCCAGATCAGCGGCGAGGCTTTCCACGGTCAGACCCGACACAAAGCACGCCAGATTGTGCGCATGTGTGCCTATATCGCCCGTTGATCCCCCCGCACCAGAGCGGGCCGGATCCGTGCGCCATTCGGCTTGCTTGAACGTTTCATCCTGTGTCAGCCAATCTTGCGGATACTCGACCTGGACGACGCGCACCTTGCCGATCTCGCCGGTTGCGACCATTTCCCGCGCATGACGCACCATCGGATAGCCGGTATAGTTGTGCGTCAAAACGAAAAGTGCATCGGCCTTTTCCACCGCCTTGACCAGTTTTTTGGCGTCAGCAAGCGTCGAGACCAGTGGCTTGTCACAGATCACGTGGATGCCACGTTTTAGGAACTCGCGTGCAGCGGCATAGTGGACGTGGTTGGGCGTAACAATCGATACGGCCTCAATCCCGTTTTTTAGGCGTGCTTCGCGGATCGCCATCTGTTTGAAGTCGTCATAGATGCGCGGCAAACCCAAAGCCTCACCCGAAGCGCGGGCCTTGTCGGGTGTCGAAGATAACGCACCCGCCACCAATTCGAAGCGATCGTCGATGCGCGACGCGATGCGGTGCACGGCCCCGATAAAGGCATCATTCCCGCCACCCACCATGCCAAGCTTGATCTTTTTTACCATATCCATTCCCTCTCAGAGGCGGGGCCCCATCTTGGTTGTTCTTAAATAATATCCGCTGGAGCCATCCAGTGTGGCGCCTAGCCAATGCCAAGCATTTTACGATTTGCTGCCTCGTCAGTGCCGCCATCGGCAAAATCATCAAACGCGCGTTCGGTCACTCGGATAATGTGATCGGCGACGAATTGTGCACCTTCGCGCGCGCCGTCCTCAGGGTGTTTCAAGCAGCATTCCCACTCGACAACCGCCCAACCATCAAAGTCATTGGCCGCCATCTTGGAAAAGATCGCCGCAAAATCGACCTGTCCATCACCAAGGGACCGGAAACGTCCCGCCCTATCTACCCAAGGCTGATAGCCCGAATAAACCCCTTGCCGACCGGTCGGATTAAACTCTGCGTCTTTGACATGGAACATCTTGATCCGATCCTTGTAGATGTCGATGTTATCCAGATAATCCATGCACTGAAGCACGTAATGAGATGGGTCATAAAGCATGTTGCATCGGGCGTGGCCATTCACCCGTTCAAGAAACATTTCAAAGGTGGCCCCGTCATGCAAGTCTTCGCCTGGGTGTATCTCATAGCAAATGTTGACGTCATTGGCATCGGCATGGTCGAGGATTGGACGCCACCTGTTCGCCAATTCGTCAAACGCTGATTCAATCAGGCCTGCAGGCCGCTGCGGCCAAGGGTAGACATAGGGCCAGGCTAGCGCGCCCGAGAATGTGGCGTGGTTCTTGATGCCCATGTTTGCCGAGGCCGAGATGGCCTTTTTTACCTGATCGACTGCCCATGCCTGACGCGCCTGTGGGTTGCCTTGCACAGACGGGTCAGCAAAGCCGTCAAAAGCAGTGTCATAGGCTGGGTGCACGGCCACGAGTTGACCTTGTAAATGTGTGGACAGCTCAGTGACTTCAATGCCGTTGTCAGCAGCTTCGCCTTTGAATGTGTCGCAATAATCCTTGCTTGCGGCGGCTGCTGCCAGATCAAACAGACGTGCATCCCAGCTTGGCACCTGAACACCTTTGTAACCACAATCAGCAGCCCATTTGGTGATCGCATCCCACGAGTTGAACGGCGCATCTTCGCCCGCAAATTGTGCCAGAAACAGTGCTGGGCCTTGAATTGTTTTCATAATTTTTTCTCCCAAAGAGCCACGATTCTAGGGCGGCATGTTTTCTTTTAGATAAATGTCGATGCGTATCCGTTCCTGAGCGCTGTTTAGCGGCCTCTGGTCTCTTTTGGCGCGCATGACGCGAACCGCACTTCGGATAAGGTGACCGGGGTCTTGACTAATGACAGCATCAATAACTCCATTGTTCAGGGCAGTGCGCGACAAGGGTGTTAACTCGTGCGCGACCACAGCCGGTTTGTCGTCGAAGTTATGAGAATTAAAAAAACGTACCAAGCCCTCATTGCCAGCCGCAGATGAATAAATGCCAATGACGTTTGAGTTTTCTGCTAAAGCGTCAGGCAGCAAGCGTTCGATCAGATCGGGATCGTCGCGCCCTTCGAGAGATGCAAGCACGTCGATGTGGGGAAAGTCTTGGCCCATGACCTCGTCAAAGCCAAGGCGTCTTTCCAAATGATCACGAGCGAGCATTGATCCGGTTAGCACCATAACCTTACCACGCTTTTTACCCAAAAACCGACCCAAAAGTTGTGCAGCCGTCCGCCCTGCAGCAACATTATCGATGCCAACACAGTAATCCCGCTCTGAGCTTGGAATATCTGCGACCAAAGAAACCACGGTCAGCCCATTCGCTTTGAGATGCGCAATGGAATCGCGCACCGAAGGTGTTTCCGGTCCAAAGATCGCGACCCCGTCCACCTGGCTTTTGTCGATAGCGTTGATTGCAGCTGCAAGAGCCATAGGATCAAAGGCTGCAACACGCACGAAACTCAGGACCGTGCGGTCGTGGCGCAAATTGATGTTAAGCTGATCGATCTGCGCTTGTAATGACGACACAAATTCATTGTCATTGGCGGGCAGGATGAACACGAAATTATACACCCGTCCCCGTGCGAGATTGGCTGCCGCTGCGTCGCGAACATAGCCAAGTTCAGCAATGGCTTTATTGACTTTACTTATGGTTTTTTCTCGCACACCAGGGCGCGCGTTCAAGACCCGATCAACGGTTGCAAGACTAACTTCAGCGACACGCGCTATGTCGTTGATTGTAGGGTTGAGATATGTTTCTGTCGTTGGCTTCATGTTTGTTTACATAAGGTTATAATGCCTTTGCTAGTCCTTCAAACAAACGCGCCACCGCTTCAGCGCCGGGGTCTACATGACCTATCAGATTTTCTTCGGGTACGTAAGATGCGCGTCCTGCGTTGGCGCGCCCCATTGCGGCGGTTTTCTGTGCGCCGTCCCGTGCAGCAGAGGCTGCTGCATCAAGGCCGTGGGGCAGGGCACTTAACGCTGGTCCGAGTGCGTCGATCATTGTGCGATCACCGATATGTGCCCCGCCCACTTGGCTGATGCGTTCAAGCCCGGCTAGCAATGCCTTGTGTATAGGTTTTCCACTGGCGCAAGCATCGCCCGTGGCTCCAAAGAAAATCGCAAGGATAACACCCGACGATCCTCCCATTGTTTGGCTTAACTCATTGCCGACAGCACGAAACAATTGTGTCGGATCAGCCAAGGGCAGTCGATCTAAGGCCCCTTTAAGGGCGCGTGCGGCTGTGGCCAGCGTGTTTCCAGTGTCACCATCGCCTGATTTTGCGTCCAGTTCATTCAAGTCGGCTTCGGCAGCCATCAGCAGATCACAACACTGTTCCAGCACGTTTCGTGTCTTTGTATTGCTTGATGGGATTGGCTGGATTGGGCTCAGGCCGTCGGGCAGTGGACTTACCAAAACAGGCCCGATGTCTTTGACTCCTGGCCACGTAGGCAAATCTACAGGTGCGTGCAGATGGCTCATGATGACTGCATCGACGGGCAGAACCGAGACTGAAAACCCGTGCATATCTAGTGACGTCATCAGCGGGGCCGGGCCAATAATATGTGTAATATTGCCGGCTCTTTCTGACGTTGCCAATTCGTGAGCCAGCACGCTCATTTCGAGCGGAGTAGTTGAGCCGAGGTTATTCAGGATTGCCACGTACGGGCCAGTGCCTATCCGGGGGGCGAGCTTTTCCAACACCAGATCCATCGCGTTTTGGGCGTCTTTGAACGCGACTTGTTGAACGCCTGCCTCACCATGAATTCCAAGGCCCAGTTCCGCCATACCGGGAGCGATCCGGTCTTCCTTGGCAGAGCCGGGAACTGTGCAAGTATCCAGAGATTTGCCAATCGACGCCATGTTGGATATTGCGCTTTGCGCTGCTTCTGTGATGGTGGCTAGATCGGCATCAGATTCAGCCAGTGCGCCTGCGATCTTATGCACAAACAACGTGCCTGCTACGCCCCGTGGTTGGGGCAGGTCGGGAAGGGCGATGTCATCATCAACCACAACCATTGCAACCTTAAGGCCAAATGCGCGCGCGCGTTCCGCGGCGAGACCAAAATTCAGCCGGTCACCGGTATAGTTTTTGACGATAAGCAAGCAGCCCGAAGGCCCGGTAACAGCTAGAATTCCGGCCAATACCGCGTCGACGGATGGCGAAGCAAAGATTTCGCCGCAGACGGCAGCCGTCAACATGCCGGCCCCTACAAAGCCTGCGTGAGCAGGTTCATGCCCCGAACCACCGCCGGAAATGAGCGCTACTTTTGACTTATCCCAATCTGTACGGCAAACAACCTTGATATGAGGATAGCCGTCTAACCGGGTGAGTGCTCCGCCGCAGGTTTCCAGCAAACCGTCGATCGCGTCCGTCACAAGCGTCTCTTTGGCATTGATGAATTGGTTCATTTCCGGGTCTCCTCAGCGAATGCGGTCTCCGCTTGCGTCAAAGCAAAGCGGATTGTTTGGGGTAATTTTAAGATGTGTTCCGGGTTCGTATTCACTTGCAGGATCAGCAATTGTTGTGATGATGTGGCCATTCAGAACCAGATGTAGGCGGTTCTGATCGCCCAAGTGTTCGACGCGTTGTACAACGGCATTTAAACCTTCGCCTTGGCGGATGTGTTCGGGGCGCAACCCGATTTGCGTTGTGCCGTGTGGGACGTTGCCAAAGATGTCTGCGGGCAGGACATTTATCCGGGGCAGGCCAAGACGGCTGGCTACATACAGCGAATTCGGGTTCTCATATATTTCGCGCGGTGTGCCGAACTGAACCAGCTTGCCTTCGTTCAGAACACCGACGTGGGTGGCCATTGTCATCGCTTCGATCTGATCATGGGTCACATAAAGAAGCGTTGCACCCAAATTGGCCTGAATGCGTTTTAGTTCGACACGCAGGTCTGTGCGCAACTTGGCATCAAGCGAACTGAGCGGCTCATCCATGAGGTAAATGGCTGGGTCTCTGACGAGAGCTCGGCCAATGGAAACGCGCTGCATCTCGCCGCCGGAGAGTGCGGTCGCCTTATTGTCGAGCTTGTGGCTGATCTGCAGCACTTCGGCGACTTCGCCAACTTTTCGATCTATCTCTGACTTCGGAGTTCTCAGGATAGGAGACTTGAGCGGGAACGCCAGATTATCGCGAACAGTAAGATGCGGATAGAGCGAATATTGTTGAAACACCATCGCGATATCGCGTTGCGATGGCATTTCACCTGCGACGTTCCGACCATCAATCCACACTTCTCCGCCGTCGGCCTTTTCCAACCCCGATATCAAACGTAACGTCGTTGTTTTGCCTGCCCCCGTTGGCCCCAAAAGTACGACAAACGCACCATCCGGGATCGTGAGTGAGACATCGTCAAGTGCGACATCCGTGCCAAAGGACTTGCTTAGGTGTTTGAGAATGACTTCAGCCATTTGCCAACACCTCGCTGTTCAATTCCGAGCGCAACGCCAGTCCGGTTGCTGTGTCAAACAATGTCACCTTTGGAGCCTCAAATGTCAGCCCGACGGTCTCTCCAACCCTTGCGACTTGAGCACTGTCGATGCGGGCTTTGATGTCGCCATTGGGTGTGTCGAGCGTGACGATCTGAGTCGTCCCGAGGTATTCTGTCGCCAAAACCTTGCCCCTGTAGGAACTGGCATCAGACAGTATGACGTGCTCGGGGCGGACCCCATAGATCAGATCGCCCGCAGCACCCTGCATTTGGCGCGGTATTGCATGCATCTGATCGCCCAGTATGACCTCGGTGGCGCCGTTCGCGATCTTGCCGCTGAACTTCAAGAAATTCATCGAAGGCGACCCGATGAAATCGGCCACGAACATCGTAGCGGGTTTGTCGTAAATCTCCTGTGGTGTTCCGAACTGTTCAACAACGGCGTTGTTCATCACAACGATCTTGTCGCCCATTTGCATCGCCTCGAGCTGATCATGGGTCACATAGACTGTGGTGGCATTCATTCGGTCATGCAGGGCGCGCAGTTCTTCGGCCATGTGTTCGCGGAATTCCGCATCAAGTGCGCCCAGAGGTTCGTCCATCATAAAGGCTTTGGGATCGCGGACGATGGCACGCCCTAAAGCCACGCGCTGGCGGTCGCCGCCCGACAGCCCCCCTACTGGACGGTTCAGGATACTGGTGATCCCCAGTATTTCGGCGACCTCTGCCACCTTTGCTTTGACCTGTGCACGCGGCATGCCTTGGGACATGAGCGGATAGCTCAGGTTTTTCCGAACATTGAAGTGTGGATAAAGCGCAAACATTTGAAACACAAAGGCGATGTCGCGTTGGCTGGGAGGCTTTTGGCTGATCTCTTCGCCATCCAGAAAGATTTCGCCAGAGGTCGGGAGCTCAAGCCCTGCAATCATCCGGAGCGTGGTTGTCTTGCCGCACCCTGACGGACCAAGCAACATGAAGAATTCGCCATCCTCGATGGTAAAGGAGCTGTTCTGAACCGCGGTGAAGTCACCGAATTCTTTACGCACATTTCTGATGATGATTTGTGCCATTCTCAGTCCTTGAAGTGCGAAACGATGATAAACATCACTGTGCCGATCAGTGTTGTGACAAATGAGTAGGTATAGGCCCAAAGAACAAATGGCTGCATCAGCATCACCACCCCGAGGCCAATCAGGATCGTTGCGAGCATTTCCCAAGGGCTACGCTTGAACCGCAAAAGACCGTTGAAGAAATCGCTCATGTCAATACCTCTGGGTGGCAACGGATGGGGACTGGGTTCTGGGGAACGGCTGAAAATGTCATTTGCGCACCGCTCCGAAGGTTATCCCACGCAGCAGGTGTTTGCGCAGCAGAATAGTAAAAATCATGACCGGTAGCAGAAAGATTGTGGCACCCGCAGCGACGGCAGGCCAATCAAGCCCCCCCACGCCTATGATTGTCGGAATGAAGGGCGGTGCCGTCTGTGCCGTTCCCGAGGTCAAAAGCACTGCGAACGCATATTCATTCCACGCAAA